>DASUFK010000065.1:0-19266 GCA_036274615.1 Gammaproteobacteria bacterium
GCGAGCGCCGGTGGTGGGGGCGGCGGAGGCGGCGGCGGCGCGGGCCTCGACCTGCTGCTTTTGTGCGCGGCATTGCTCGCCGGCGGGCGTCTGTCGCGTCGTCGCGCATGACGCGTTGAATCGGAGGGGCCGCGAAAGGACGAGTGAGTTCGTCGCTCGTTCTGTAAAGACGGAGGCTGGCGCAGAGGTCCGAGTAGGATCATCATCGAACGACGGCCTTGGAACGCGAGGGACGGCCATGACGGTCGGAGCGCAAGGACAAGGATTCAAGCGGAGCACGCGGTTGACGACGCAGATCTGGTTAGCGGTAGCGGCCTGCGCCGGTTGCGCGGCGGCGGGCGCCGCGGAACCGTGGAATGGTCCGCAGCCGGACCGGATCTTCCAGAAGCTCGACTTGGACGGCGACGGCGTCGTCGACAAGAGCGAGCTCGACGCCGCGCGGCGCGCGGCATTCGAACGCGCCGACGCCGATCACGACGGCTACATTACCGAGGACGAAGGCCAGTCGCTGCTCCAGCAGCTGCGCGCCCAGGGCGCCGCAGGGCAACGGCCGCTGTATCGCGGGCGCATCGTCGCGCGCAAGCCGGCCGAGCAGGCGAACGCGATCGCGCGCTTCGACGCAGACGGCGACGGGCGCGTCTCGGAAGCCGAGTTCATGGAGTTCGTGCATCCGTTCAGCGCGATGTTCGACGCCAACGGCGACGGCAATATCACCAAGGCCGAGGTGGAGCAGGCGCAAGAGGCGCTGCGCGAAGGCGAAGGGCAGCGGCGCGCTTCGCGCTAGCTATTGCCCTCGCGCAGCTTCGCGAGCATCTGCCGCTCGGCGCCGAACGGGTCGTTCATCACCGCGCTCTCGTCGTTGAGCACCATCGTGGCGCGAGTCTTGGTGTCGAACTTCGGCCACTGCGGCAAGCCTTGCGCGCCGTTCGGGTCGCCGCTACGAGCGAAGCTCGCGAACGCCGTGCTGATCTTCGTCGCGAGCGCGTAGCGGCTCTGCAGCGTGCCCGTCATCGACGTGCACACCTCCACGTTGTTGAACGCGAACGGGATGTCGAGGCAGTGGTAGCTGCGCAGCTTGCCCTGCCGCACCGACGACAGCCAGCGGAAGTAATAGGAATAGACCGGTGCGCCGCCGGCCAGCTCGGACTTGCGCTCCGCCTGCGTGAGCGGGCCGACGCGCATGCCGTTGTCCGACGCGATGATCTGCGACAGCTCCACATTGCTCGCCTTCGGCCGGCCGTGCTTGTAGAGGTCCACGACGTCCTTGGCCTTCGCGTCGTCGGCGCGCAGCGTTTGCTTCACTCGCGCGTGTAAGTCGGCGTCGTCGATCGGGTCGATCATCGTGGTCGGGAAGAAGTTCACCTCGTGCTCGACGGTGCCCATCATCAGCGGCACGCCCTGCGAGATCGGCGTGGCGGCGGGCGCGAACGGATTCGCGGGCACCGTGCGGCCGTCGACCACCGGCTGCAGCGTGAGCCCTTGAGCGTTCAAGAAGGCGTCGCGCACCTTCTCCATCGGCATCGCCTGCATCTCGGCCACGTTCTTCGCGCCGACCGCGGCCATGAACTTCTGCGCCGTCTCGGTGGCGCGGTCCTTCGGCACGCCCTGCACGAACGCGCCGCTCATGCCGATCGCGCGGTGGAACAGGCCCTTCGCCGCGGGCATGCCGAGCAGCGCGCCCACTTTGCCGCCGCCGCCCGACTGGCCGAAGATCGTGACGTTGTTCGGGTTGCCGCCGAAATTCGCGATGTTGTCGCGCACCCACTCGAGCGCCGCGACGATGTCGAGCATGCCCACGTTGCTCGCGCCCTTGAACGCGTCGCCGCCGAGCTCCTCGAGATAGAGATAGCCGAACACATTCAAGCGGTGTGTGACCGGCACCACCACCACGTCTTGGCTGCGAGCTAGGCGCGCGCCGTCGTAGAGCAGCCAGTTGCCCGAGCCGCTCGTGAAGCCGCCGCCGTGGAGCCACAGCATTACGGGGCGATCGCCGCGGCCGAGCGCGGGCGTGAAGACGTTGAGATTGAGGCAGTCCTCGCCTTGGGTCTCGGTGCGGTCGAGCGCCTCGACTTCGGTGATCGGGCCCACGAAGTCTTGCGGCGAGCGGTTGCCGACGAGCTTGGTCTCTTTCACGCCGGTCCACGGCGCGAGCTCTTGCGGCGGCAGGAAGCGGTTCTTGCCGGCGGTCGACGCGGCATACGGCACGCCGTAGAACGCGTTCACGCCGCCGTCGAGCACCACGCCTTCGATCTTGCCCGCGGCGGTGTCGACGGGCCGGCTCGCCTTCGCGCCGCGGATGTCCTGGGCCCACGCGCGCGTGCCGCCCGCGAGCAGCCCGGCCGCCGCGATGCTCGATCCGATGAACGAGCGCCGGTCGATGCCGGCGCGATTGCGCTCTCTGCTCATGGGCCCCCCTGACTGTTGTGGCAAAGCGGCCGTGCCTACGGCCTCGGTTTCCGCACGACGTTACCACGACGGCCGCTCGCGCGTCGGGGGGCTATGGAAAACTTGGCCGACCTACAAGGCCAGCGTCTTCAACGTCTCGTCGCTGCGGGGATGGGGCCGGTCGTCCCCTTCGAGCGCCATGTCCGGGGTGCCCACGGTCGCGCGGTCGCGTCCCCCGGTCTTCGAGACGTAGAGCGCCGCATCGGCGATGCGCAGTAGGGCCGGTAAGCCCGGCGACATGGACGACGCGGCGATACCGAAGCTCGACGTGAACGGCTCGATCTCGTTCTTCGCACACTCCGACACCAACCGGGCCCGTACGCGTTGTACCCAGTCGAGCGCCTGCACGGTATTGGCGTCCAACAGCGCCACGACGAATTCCTCGCCGCCCCAGCGCGCGGCGCAGTCGCCGCTGCGGAGGCACGCTCGCAAGGCGTCGCCGAACACGCGCAGCGCCCGGTCGCCCGTATGGTGGCCGTAGGTGTCGTTGAGCCTCTTGAAGTGATCGAGGTCGGCGATGATCAGCGCGAAATCGCGGCCGCGCTTGATGTGCGCGGCGGCTTCGAGCTCGAGCGCCCGCCGGTTCGGCAGCCCGGTCATGCTGTCGGTCAACGCCTGGCGCTGGGTGCGCTCGAACGCCGTCACGGTTCCGAGCCGCGTGCCCACGTGCTGCGCGAGCGTCTCGAGCTCGGCCGTGTTCACCTCGTCGAGCGGCTCCTCGACGCTGCTCGTGGCGTGCAGCACGCCGAGCGACTTGCCCATGAAGCTCAGCGGCACGCACACGGCCGAGACCGCGGCGGATGCGCGCTGCCGCAAATATGGACACGCATTCAGCGCGTTGCCGTCGGCGAAAGTCACGCTGCTGCCGCGACGCACGGCCACGCACTTGGCGGACGTTCGCACCGTGCAGCCCGGCGCGCCCGCGGTTGGATGCTCCGCGCAGCGCCTGAGCTCCGATTGGCTGGACTCGGCGAGCAGCAGCTCCATAGGATGCGCCGAGATCGCCGCCATGGCCCGCGCCGCCACCGCCCCGATATCCGTTTCCGAATCGGCGGTCTCGAAGGCATCGGCGACCTGCTTGTTGAATCGGTCGCGCGTTGCGTCGGCGCGCATTTGCTGTAGCGTCTGCTGGAGGCTGTTCGCCATCGCATTGAGGGCGCTGCCGATCTCGCCCACCTCGTGCGACGCCTCCTGCGTGTAGCGCACGTGGAGCTCGCCGCTCGCGAGCGCGCGGGCCACGGCGGAGACGTCGCGCACGGAGCGTCCGATCGAGCGCGTGATGGTCCAGGCCAGCAACATCGTGCCCACGATGATCACCGCGGCAGCGAGCAGGATCGAGCGGTTCGCCCTGTCTCGCGCGAGGGCTGCGCGCGACCGCGCTGCGCCCATCTCCTCGGACAGCAGCGTGTTGAGGCCGTCGAAGGTGGTCTCGAGCTCCGCGAACTGCGCCTCGAATCCCGGCAAGAGCGTGAGCAGTTGCGCGCCGTCGTTGGCCGCCGCCCCCATCAAGTCTTCGGTGCGCACGAGGAACTCCTCGGCGCGCCGCCGCGTCTCGTTGACGTCGTTCTCGATGTTCGAGGGAAGCACGAGGCGCGACTGATGCTCGAGGTCGTCGCGAAAGCGATTCACTTCGAGCTGCCAGGTGCGCATCCGCTCTTCCGCCTTGGTGGCGTTCTGCCGCGGTGCGAGCAGTGCGGCGTAGAGGTCGCCGCGCAACGCGTCGTGCAGCCGGTCGGCGTCTTCAGCGTATTGCTCCGCTTCGCTGAGCCGCACGAGCTCGTTCGTGGCCTCGATCTGCACCTGGAGCGCCTGGTGCATGATCACGATGACCACGACGATGCCTCCCACGAAGATCGCATTGATCAATCTCATCCTGAAGCGCAGCGACGTCTTGCCGAGGAACCCGGTGGCGCTCGCGCGCTCGGCGGGAGGCGGAGTGACGGCTGAGGAGGGTGGCGATTGAACGGTGTCGTTCTGCACGGCTTCGTTGAGCAACCGTTGGAGCGGAAATCTTGCCGGGCTAACCATCGGCCGGCGTTGACTACCCTCACAAAGCCGGTTTTACGATGTAATGTATATTGGACATCATATCCAATAATCTTTACTCTTTGCCGCCATTCGAACCGCCCGGAGAAAAGTCGATGTCGTTCCGCGAGAAGAGCGCCTGGGTCACGCTGATTGCGATTTTGCTCGTCTCCTTGCTGTTCTTTACGCACGGTCCGCGCGTGTTCGCGGGGCGCGTGGGGGCGTGGGAGCTCCATCTCGTCGCGATCTGCATCGCGGCGTTCCTGGTGATCGAGGTCGTGGCGCACGTAGTTCTGTACTGGCGCAACCCCAAGGACGCTCGCACCCCGAAGGACGAGCGAGAGCAGCTCGCCGACCTCAAGGCCACCCGGCTCGCGGCTTACGTCTTCGTGCTGGGCTCGTTCGTTGCGATCCTCGCTTCCGTGCACGCGCCGAACGCGGCGATCGTGGGCTTCGTGGTGCTTGCGGCGTTCGTGATCGCGGAAGTCGTGAACTACGCGGCACGGATCATCTACTATCGCCGCGGGTTCTGAGATGACGAAGACCGCCATCACCAACAAGATCCGCCGGCTGCGCTTCGACCACGGCGAGATGACGCAGCAGGAGCTGGCCGAGCGCGTCGGCGTCACTCGTCAAACCGTCAACGCAATCGAGGCCGGCAAGTATTCGCCATCGCTCGAGGTCGCGTTCCGGATCGCGGTGGCCTTCGGCGTGGGCATCGAAGAGGTGTTCGCGTTCGAGAACGGTGACCCGCCGGGGAGCAAGTCATGAACCGACGCATGTTGCTCAAGGGAGCGGGCGCCGCCGGCGCGCTCGTCGGCGCTGCAGCGCTCGGCAAGTACGCGGTGCTCGCGCCGCCGCGCAGCGCAGAGCTCGACAGCGTGGACGCGCTCGCCGCGCGGATCCGCGATTCGTTGAGCGACGCGGCGCGCGCCTCGGCCTGCTTCCCGTACGACCACCCGCTGCGCCAGTACCACAACCGCGGGCTTTGGGCCGGCGGCCTGATCGTGAGCGCGCTCAGCGTGGACTGGGACACGCGCTGCGCGCTCACCGATCTCATGCACGCCGGCCTCTCCGAAGCGGGTCGCGAGCGAGTGCCGGAGCAGGACTCGACGAGCTTCTTCGGCACGAACGGGCTCGGGCTCGCGATCTGCGGCGACCCGCGCACGGGGCCGTATCAGATTCTGCTGTCGGGTGTGCATCTGAACCTGCGGGTCGGCAGGGCGAGCGCCGACGGCGCGGCGTTCGGCGGGCCCCAGGTCTACGGCGATCAGAGCGGCAACGGGCGTGTGGGGCTGCCGGGCAACGTCTATCGCTATCAGATGGAGGCCGCGCACCGGCTGGTGGCCGCATTGACGCCGGCCGAGCGCGCGGCCGTGCGCGTGGCGCGCGCGCCGGCTCAGGTGAGGATCGGCGTGCAGGGCCGCGACGGCCGCTTCGACGGCGTGGCCGTCGGCGATCTCTCGGCGAACAAGCGCAAGCTCGCGCACGAAGCGGTCGCCGGCATCGTGGACACCTATGCGGAAGCCGAGTACGCCTGGCAATGCCTCGAGCGCAATGGCGGCGTGGACGCGCTGCGCTTCGCCGACTACGACGAGGACCACGACGGCGGCCGGCGCGCGGGCGATGCGCCGTCGCAAGTGTTCAGGTTCGAGGGGCCGGCCGCGGTGCTGCACTTTCGCGGCGAGCCGCACGTGCACGCGTTCGTCAACATCGCGATGGACGGCGAGCGGCCCCTGTCGGTGGGCGAAGCGCTCGGCGAGAATCCGTCGGTGCTCGAAGGCGAGGACTTGGCCGCGTTCTTCGAGACGGCGATGCGCGCGCAAGGCGAGGCCGACGTCGCGCTGTACCCGGCGCAGGGTGCGGTTGGACGGTTGCGCGCGGGCACGGTGCGCACCGGCGACATCTGGACGGCGGAGAGCTGGGTCGACGACTTCGCGGTCGTCGAGGTCAAGGGCGCCGACCTCGCGCCCGAGCTTGCGGACCGCATGCGCGCGCGCGGCACGCCGCCGCAGTCGGGCTCGACGTATCGCATCGCGACGACCACCTACATCGCCGACAGCGAAGCGAGCCGGTTGCTCGGCCGCGTGAGCGGACGACGCCCGCTCGGCCCGCTGCGCGACGCGCTCGTCGCGCACGCGCGCGCGCACGGCTTCGCGCGCTCCTGAAAAATAGGGACATGCTGGTTTTTCGCGGGCGACCGTCGCCGCCGGCTCTCGGGCCGTGGGTCGTGCTGCGCCGAACCGTGTCTCGGTTGGAGCACGTGACGCGAAGATCCGACTATCGGCAAGAGGGCGTTTGAACCTACTATTCGGTTCGCTCGATCGGCGCTCCATGAGCGCCAACCCTGTCGAGCAGGTTGCTCAGCCGAGGTCGCGGTGCCGATTTCTCCAGGTGTGCGGTTCGGTCCGTATGAGATTGCCGAGACGATCGGCTCGGGCGGAATGGGGGAAGTGTATCGCGCACGCGATATCGAGCTCGGCCGCGACGTCGCAATCAAAGTGCTGCCCGCGTCGGTCTCCACCGACGCAATGCTCGTGGCGCGCTTCGAACAGGAAGCGAAGACGCTCGCGGCGCTCAACCATCCGAACATCGCTCATATCTACGGCCTTGCGCGCAGCGACGGCACCACGGGTATCGTCATGGAGCTCGTCGGAGGGGCCACTGCGCTGGAGCGGCTCGCCGAGGGGCCGCTGCCGGTCCAGGAGGCGCTGAGCGTCGCGGTTCAGATCGCCGACGCGCTCGTGGCCGCGCACGAGCGGGGCATCGTGCACCGGGACCTGAAGCCCGCGAACATCAAGCTCAGGTCCGACGGCGCGGCGAAGGTGCTCGACTTCGGCATCGCGAAAGCCCTCGACCCGCGGCTTCTCCCCGGACCTGGAGCGGCGGCGGTCACCGCGCCGGCAGAGACCCAAGCCGGCACGGTGCTCGGCACCGCGGCGTACATGAGCCCCGAGCAGGCCAAAGGCAACCCGGTGGATCGACGCACCGACATCTGGGCGTTCGGTTGCGTGCTCTACGAGATGCTCACCGGCAAGGCCGCATTCGCGGGCGAGGACCTCGCGAGCACGCTCGCCCGAGTGCTCGAGGCCCACCCGGACTTGAGCGCGCTGCCGTCGGGCGTGTCGCCCGCCGTTCGCCGCACGCTCGAGCTCTGCTTCGAGAAAGACGCCGGCAAGCGCATCGCCGACATGCGCGACGTGAAGCTCGCGCTCGCGGGCAAGTTCGCCACGGGCGCAGTCGAGCGAACGGTGCGGCAGCGCGCATTGCCAATCGCAGCCGCAGTCGCCGCGGCGGCGCTGCTTGCGGGTGCGGCGAGCTGGCTGCTGAAACCCGCCGCTCCGGCGGAACGCAGGCCCGTCACGCGTCTCAGCTACACGTTGCCGAGCACTATCGGATTCGGCCCGCCGGTTGCTTCGCTGCTCGATATTGCGCCGGCGGGCGACTTCTTCGCATTCAACGGCGCCGACGGCCTGTACGTGCGGAGGATGGAGGACGCCGAGGCGCGTCGAGTTCCGGGCACGGACGGCGGGCTCGAGGTCGTGATCTCGCCCGATGGCCGCGAGCTCGCCTATGTCCGCGTAGCTCCCGAGCTCGTCAAGACCTCGATCAACGGCGGCGCGCCGGTCGTGCTCGCCAAGCTCAACTCATTTCCCACGGGCGTGAGCTGGGAACCCGACGGCACGCTCTTCTATGGTCAGCCCGATGGAATCTGGCGCGTCTCGCAAGACGGCGGCACGCCGGAGCACGTAGTCAAGATCGACAACGGCGCGCTCGCCTACGGGCCCCAGTTGCTCCCGGGCGGCGAATGGGTGCTGTTCACTCTTGCCACGGGCCCCAACCGCTGGAACGAAGCCGACATCGTCGTGCAGTCACTGCGCAGCGGCGAGCGCCGGAAACTGCGGTCCGGCGGCTTCGACGCGCGTTACCTGCCTTCGGGCCAGATCACTTACGTATTCCAGAATACGCTGTTCGCGTCCGCCTTCGACGTCAAAACGCTGAAGCTCGACGACGAGCGCGTCTCGCTCGTCGATGGGATCCAAACGGCTACGACGGGCGGCGGCGGCGGCAGCGCGTTTTATGCCGTGTCGAGCAATGGGACGCTGATCTTCGTTCCCCAAGCCGTCGCCGCTCCGTGGCCGCGCAAGCGGTTGGTCTGGGTCGACCGCGCGGGCAACGCCGCGCCGCTGCCCGCGCCGCCGGACAACTACACGCTCGCCCGGATCTCGCCCGACGGCGCCCGGATCGCGCTCGTCGTGGGCAGCTCGCTGCCGCCCAGCGACCCGCCCGGTCACCTTTACGTGTTCGATTTGAAGACGGAGAACCTCACGCAACTCACGTCCAACCGTCGCCCGGACGACGGCCCGGTGTGGAGCCGCGATGGGAAGCGAATCTTCTATCGGGGGTATCCGGAAGACGGGAGCGGTGGCGGCAGCGGTGCCGTGTATGCGATATCCGCGGACGGCGGCATGCGGGAATTGCTGGCGACCTCGGATCAGAGCGCCACGCCGTTACCGTGGTCGATTTCGCCCGACGGCAACACCCTGCTGCTCGTAGACGCGGTTTCGATTTCCGATATCAATGTCGGCTCGCTCGCCATCACGAAGGAGAACAAGGTGCAGCCGCTGCTCGATCTCGACGAGCAAATCACGGAGGCTTCGCTGGCGCCGAATGGTCAATGGCTGCTGTATGGCCGGTTTCCGGACGTGAGCTCTTCGGATTTGCAGGTCGACATTCGCCCCTTTCCGGACGTGAAGCAGCAGCGGCGGTCGGTCGGGCCCGGAACGAATCCCGTGTTCTCCGCGGACGGATCCGAGATCTTCGTCTTCGACGGCGCCGGCCTCTCGGCGGCGCCGGTGCAATACTCGCCGGTTCGGGTCGGCGATCCGAAGAAGCTGTTCCGCGGTGAGTATTGGTACGGAGTCGGGGGCGCCAATGGCAGCCTCGGCAGGGCCTGGGACGTGGATCCGAAGAATGACCGTTTCCTGATGATCACCCTCCCCGAAAAGGGTTCGGGAGACGACGCGGAGGCTCGGTCCGAGATCGACGTGGTGGTCAACTGGAGCGAGGAGCTCCGCGAAAAGTTGCGGGTGCATCGAGACACGCGCTAGTCCGGCGATCAGAGACGAAGCCGGTTTGCCTTGGTTGCCGCCCTCCTGCACGGAGCATATTCTGACGATCGTCGCGCGTGTTCGGCGCGGCGCACAGGAGAAGGGGTGGCGCTCGAGCTCGAGGTCAACGGCCGTCCGCATCGGGTCGACGTCGACCCGCAGACGCCGCTGCTCTGGGTGATCCGCGACTATTTAGGCCTCACCGGCACCAAGTTCAGCTGCGGCATCGCGCAGTGCGGCGCGTGCACCGTGCACGTCGACGGTGAGCCGGTGCGCTCGTGCAGCTTCCCCGCGCAGCTCGCGGCGGGCAAGCGCGTGCGCACGATCGAGGGATTGTCGCCCGACGGCAATCACCCGATTCAGCGTGCGTGGAAGGAGCTCGACGCTCCGCAGTGCGGCTACTGCCAGTCGGGCATGATCATGGCGGCGCTCGCGCTGCTCGAAAAGAACCGCAATCCCACCGACGCCGACATCGACGCGAGCGTGACCAACGCGTGCCGTTGCAGCAGCTATCACCGCGTGCGCAAGGCGATCCATCGCGCGGCCGAGCTCATGAAGGCGTGACGGCGGTGCCGAAGCCAAAACGGACGAACGCCAACGGCGGTGTCGACCGCCGCGAATTCCTCGCGTCCGCCGCCGGCGCGGCCTTCGTGCTCGGCTTCTGGCTGCCGCCGCGAGAGGCGGGCGCGGGCGAGAATCCACCGTCGTCCCCGTCGCTCCGCGGCCGCGCCTGGTACGAGGACCCCACGGCGCCCGAGCTCAACGCGTGGATCGTCATCGCGCCCGACGACACGGTGACGATCCGCATCGCGCAGACCGAGCTCGGTCAGGGCGTGTGGACCTCGAACGCGATGATCGTCTGCGAGGAGCTCCAGTGCGACTGGAGCAAGGTGCGGCCGCAGTACGCGTCCGCGAACCGCGATGCGCGCGAGATGGCGCCGAGCTGGACCCTCGACGTGCCCGGCAACGGCGGCGCCGATCCGAACGGCGGCGGCGAGCCCACGTTCGGCACGCGCGCGCGCACCGGCGGCACCGGCATCCCCGACAGCGTCTATCGCAGGATGCGCACCAACGCGGCGTCGTCGGTGAAGGACGGCCGCTACTACGTGCAGCTCGCGGGCGCCGAGGCGCGCGAGCGCCTGCTGCTCGCGGCCGCGGCGCTCTGGGCCGTGCCCGTGAGCGAGCTCGCCGCGCAGAGCGGCGTGATCACACACGCGAAGAGCGGGCGCACCACGACCTACGGCAAGATCGCGGCGCGCGCCGCGCAGACGCCGCATCCGCATCCGGAAGCGATCCGCATCAAGCCGCCGAGCGAGTGGACGCTCATGGGCACCGAGCAGAAGAACCTGGACGTGCCGATGAAGATCACGGGCGAGACGGTGTACTCGATCGACGTGCGCGTCGAGGGAATGCTGTGGGGCGCCGTGCGCGCCTGCCCCGTCTACGGAGGCGACGTCAAGAGCTGCGATCTCGACAAGATCCGCGGCATGCCCGGTGTGCGCTCGGCCATGCGCTTCCCGATCCCCGATCCGAAGCTCACGCGCGGCCGCGTGTTCAGCGGCGGGGTCGCGGTGATCGCGGATCGCTGGCATCAGGCGAAGGCGGCGGTGGACGCGCTCGCGATCGAGTGGAGCGTGCCGGCCCGCAATGCCGCGTTCAACACCGCGAACATGCGCGCGGCGTTGATAGCGTCGCTCGACGAGCCCGGGCAAGTGCGCGTGAACCTCGGCGACGTCGACGCCGCGTTCGGCCGCGCGGCGAAGATCGTCGAGGCCACGTACTTCACACCTTATCTACCCCGCGCCCGCATGGAGCCCGGTAACGCCACCGTGCTGGTCACCGACGATCGCGTCGACATCTGGATCGGCGATCAGAGCCCGCAAGAGACGCGCTTCAGCGCCGCGCAGATCACGGGCATGGCCGAAGAGAACGTCTACCTGCACATGTGTCATCTCGGCGGCGGCTTCGGCCGCAACGGCAACGGGCCGCAAGCCGAGCAGGCGCTCATGATCGCGAACGCGCACCGCGGCACGCCGATTCACCTGCTCTGGAGCCGCGACGAGGACTTCATCGGCACCACGTATCGCGCGATGGGCGTCGCGCGCTTGCGCGCCGGGCTCGACGCGGACGGCTGGCCGATCGCGCTCGAGGTGCGCACCGGCATGCAGAAGGACGGCTTCGGGCCCGACGCGTCGTTCGACGTCGTGTCGCGCTACTACGTGCCGAGCTATCGCTTCTCGAACCACGTCACCGACTTCCACGTGCCCGTCGGCACGCGCCGCGGCGTGGGCCAGGCTGCACACGAGTTCTATCGCGAGAGCTTCGTGAACGAGCTCGCGCGGGCGGCGGGCAAGGATGCGTATCGGTATCGCAGGGAGCTGTTGGGCCGCACCGATCTGCCGTACAAGCGCGACATGATCAAGGCGCTCGACATGGCCGCGGAGATGGCGGGCTGGGGCAAGTCGCTGCCGAAGGGCACCGCGCAGGCGATCGCGCTCGAGGAGCGCGGCGGCGAGACCGCGGGCTCCGCGACGATCAGCGCGATGGTGCACACCGTGTCGGTGAGCCGCGAGGGGCGCGTGAAGCTCGAGCGGGTGGACGTGGCGCACGACGCGGGCTTCGGTCTCGTGAACCCGCTGTCGGTGAGGAAGCAGATCGAGGGCCAGATCACCTGGTTCTACAACGACGCGATGCACCAGGCCTGCGACGTCGTGGACGGGCGCATCGAGCAGAGCAATTTCGATCGCTTCAAGCTATCGCGCATCGACGAGGATCCCGCGGAGATCAACATCCGCTTCTTCGATACGGAGCATTGGCTCATCGGCATGGGCCACGACCGTGGCACGTCGGTGCAGTCCGCCATCGGCGACGCGCTCTTTCAGATCACAGGCAAGCGCATTCGCGATCTGCCGTTCGGCGCGCACGACTTGAGCTGGCGCTGAGCGTCCCTTGGTGACATAACGCGCGCGCAATTCGCGCGCTCGAATCCACTTCGCACGCTCGAGGTGCCGAAGGCCGCGCCGCGCCGAAGATCGGCACGGACGTTGCGCGCTTCGCAATTTTTCGCTCGCGTCCAGCTGTCGCAAAAGCCCGACGTGCACGAATGGCGAATTGAGGGACAGTTCACGCAGTAGAAGAGCGAGTTCTCGGACACTGGCGGTCGCCGATCGATCGGGGGAGAGATTCGGCGGGCGGTGCAGGGAGCGCCGCCAAGTCTGTACAGGGAGGGTTGACGCCATGAGGCAAGCAAACAGAGCGGCCTTGCTCGCTCTTTTCGGGCTTACGGTGGTCGTTCCGGGCGGCGCGCAACAAGCGTCGAAGGAAGAGCTCCGCAGCCTCGACGAGCAAGTCCAGCAGATCAAAACCGACGTGCTCGACATCGCGGCGGACGTCTCCCGCCTCGAAGAGAAGCTGCTCTATCCGTCGAACACTCAGCTCGCGCTGTTCGTGTCGATCGCCGAGGGCGAGACGTTTCGTCTCGACGCGGTGAAGGTCGACATCGACGGCGCGCTCGCCACGCACTACATCTACGGATTCAAGGAGCTCGACGCGCTGCAACACGGCGGCGTCCAGCGCCTGTTCACTGGCAACATCGCGACGGGCCCGCACAGCCTGGTCGTCTCGGTCAACGGCAAAACACAGTTCGACAAAGATTTCAGCCGCACCGAAACCTTCGCGTTCGAGAAGGGCGTCGAGCCGAAGCTGCTCGGAATTACGCTCTCGGGACCTGAGTCGATCCAACTCGGCGACTGGTAGGTCGCTTCGATTACGGAGCCGATTGCCCGCTTGGCGGTCGGCGGAACTTCCGCTCTCCGGGGAACGGGAATGTGCGTGCGTGTGCTAGTCGGAATCGGTGTGCTGTGCGCGGCGGCCTCTGCGGTCGCCGCTCCGCCTTCGGCTGACGAGAAGGGCGGCGCCGATCTCTATTTCGGCGAGGCGGTGTTCTACGCGCGCCAGGGTCACTGGTTCGACGCGCTCGAGCGCCTCGACGCGGAGCTCGGTCAGCACCGCGCGATCGACGAGCCCGAGCTCGACTCGCTCTATCGGCAGCTGCGCGAGGCGGAGTTCTCCGTTGGCGACTTCGAGCTCGAGTACCGGATGCACCTGCGCGCGGGTCATGCGATCACCGCGGTTCTCGAGGGCGCGGTGGACGAGCAGATCCGCAACGACGCGGCCTATCGGTTGGCGCGCATTCACTTCCAGAACGGTCAGCTCGAGGACGCGCTCCAGGCGCTCGACAGGATTCAGGGCAAGGTGCCCGAGGCGATTCGCGGCGACGTCGAGTTCCTGCGCGCGAACGTCTACCTCGGGCTCGGCCGCAGCGAGGACGCCGTCGCGGTGCTCAAACGGCTGCAAAGCGTGGCGAGCTTGAACGGCTTCGCGGCCTACAACTTGGGCGTAGCGCTGCTCGACGAGGGCCGCCGTGACGACGCGCTCGCACAGCTCGAGCGCGCGGGCCAGGCCGGCGGGTCCGGCGAGGCGGTGCTCGCGATCCGCGACAAGTCGAACCTCGTGCTCGGAACGCTGCTCGCGGAGTCGGGCCAGACGGAGAACGCCAAGCGATTCTTCGACCGCGTGCGCCTCGACGGGGCGTTCTCGAACGCCGCGCTGCTCGCGTCGGGCTGGGCGGCCGCGAACGGCGGCGACTTCGAGCGCGCCGTGGTGCCTTGGAGCCTGCTCGCCGCGCGCGAGCCCACCGACGTCGCCGTGCAGGAAGCGAAGCTCGCGCTGCCGTTCGCCTACGGCAAGCTCGAGGTGCACGGCCGCGCCGCGCTCTCGTACGCGAGCGCGCTCGACTCGTTCGGCGGCGAGATCGACAAGCTCGACGCGTCGATCACGAGCATTCGCGACGGCAAGTTCCTGAAGGCCCTCGTGCGCGAGGAAGTGCGCCAGAACACCGACTGGGTGATTCGCTTGCGCTCGCTGCCCGAGTCCCCCGAGACCTACTACCTCATGGAGCTCGCGGCCTCGCACGACTTCCAGACCGCGGTGCAGAACTACCTCGACCTCGACGATTTGCGACGCAAGCTCGCCACCTGGGACGTGAGCTTCGCCGCGTTCGACGACCTCATCGAGCACCGCCGCGAATACTACGAGCCGCTGTTGCCGCCGGTCGACGCCGGCTTCCGCGAGCTCGACTCGCGCATGCGCCTGCGCATCGAGCAGAACAAGCTCTTGAAGCAGCGGTTGCAGGGCATGCTCACCGCGCCGCGCCCCGACTTCCTCGCGACCGCCGACGAGCAGATGGCCGCCGCGCAGCTCATCGACCTCGAGAACCGCTTGGCGGGCGCGAACACGCCCGAGGCGGAGGCGCTGCGCGAGCGCATCGGCCGGTTGCGCGGCGTGATCACGTTCGCGACGCGCACCGAGTACCACGAGCGGCTCGCGCAGTTCGACCGTCACCTCACCGAGCTCGGCCAGGCGCTCGAGGTGCTGAACGAGCGCTACGGCGCGTTCGTGCGCACGCGCCAGGCCGCCGTGCACAGCTTCGAAGGCTACGGCACGCCGATCGACCGGCTCCGCACGCGCGTGAGCCAGTCTCTCGCGACGGTGAACCAGCTCGTCGCGAGGCAGGGCCACGCGCTCGAGCTCGTGGCCATCGACGAGCTCACCGCGCGCCGCGAGCGCCTCGCGGAGTATCAAGATCAGGCGCGCTATGCGCTCGCCGACAGCTACGACCGCGCCACCAAGGCGCAAGCCGATGCGGAGACCGCGGCCGTGGGCTCGGTCGGAGGCGGCCGGTGACGCGACGCGCGCTCAAAGTCACGGCGCTCTCGGGCGCGTGCGCGGCGGCGTTCCTGGCCGGTTGCGCGTCCGACCCCGCGCGCAACACGCTCGCGGATCTGCGCGAGGTGCAGCCCGACGTCGCCGAGGTCGACGTGCAGAATTCGCTCGATCTCGCGATGGCGAGCTATCGGCGCTACCTCGAGCAGAGCTCGACGAGCGCGATGACGCCCGAGGCGATGCGCCGGCTCGCGGACCTGCAGCTCGAGAAGGAGTACGGCCTCACCGGCGGGAAAGCGTCCGCCGCGCGGCGGCCCGAGCTCGCGGCGCCGGGCGGTGCGGCGCGGCCGGCGGCCGAGCTGGCCGCTCCCGCGGCCCAAACGTTCGCGGACGAGAAGCGCCCCGAGGCTTCGTCGGCGGCGCCCGCGCCGGCGGAGTCCGACGCGGATTTCGAGGCGCGCGCCACCGAAGTGCACGCGTTCGCGGCCGCCGGCGAAGCCCCGGCGAGCCTCCCGGGCGGCGCAGACGCCTCGCAGGGCGGACCGCTCGAGGCCATCGCGATCTACAAGCGCCTGCTCGCGGAGTACCCGAACTACGAGCGCCGCGACCAAGTGGTCTATCAGATGGCGCGCGCCTACGACGAGCTCGGCGAGACCGAGCAGGCGATGGAGGCGATGCAGCGGCTCGTGGACGAGTTCGGCTACTCCAAGTACGCCGACGAGGTGCAGTTCCGCCGGGCCGAGTTCTTCTTCACGCGCAGCAAGTACCGCGACGCGGAGGCCGCCTATCAGGCGATCACCGCCAAGGGCGCGCAGTCGGAGTACTACGAGCTCGCGCTCTACAAGCTCGGCTGGACGCTCTACAAGCAGGACTTCTACGAAGAGGCGCTGCACCAGTACATGGCACTGCTCGACTACAAGCAGTCGATCGGCTACGACTTCGACGCGCAGCACGAGGAAGACGACGAAAAGCGCGTGGCGGATACGTTCCGCGTAATCTCGTTGAGCTTCTCGAATCTCGGCAGCGGTCCGGAAGTGCTGCCCGAGTACTACACCACCTACGGCGGCCGCGAGTACGAGGACCGGATCTACAAGAACATGGGCGAGTTCTATCTCGAGAAGCTGCGCTACCAGGACGCCGCCAAGACGTTCGAGCTGTTCGTGGACGGCCACCAGCTGCACCGCGCGGCTCCGCGCTTCTCCATGCGCGTGATCGAGGTGTACGAGAAGGGCGACTTCCCGAAGCTCGTCGTGGATTCCAAGAAGGCGTTCGCCAAGCAGTACGGCCTCAAGGCGGAGTACTGGCGGCACTTCGACGTGGCCGAGTCGCCCGAGGTGCTGGGTTACCTCAAGACCAACCTGAAGGATCTCGCGAACCACTACCACTCGCTCTATCAGGACGAGACTCTCAAGGCGGAGAAGGGCGCCAACTACCGCGAGGCGCTCGCGTGGTATCGGGAGTATCTCGGGTCGTTCCCGAAGGAGCCTGAGTCGCCGTCGATCAACTACCAGGTCGCGGACCTGCTGCTCGAGAACCAGGACTTCGGCGAGGCCGCGCGCGAGTACGAGCGCACCGCTTACGAGTACCCGGCGCACGAGCGCGCGTCGGCCGCGGGCTACGCCGCGATCTACGCGCACCGCGAGGAGCTCAAGGTCATCGGCGAGGCCGAGCGCCCGCAGGCCGCGCGCGCGACGGTCGACAGCTCGCTCAAGTTCGCCGACACGGTCCCCGAGCACGAGCACGCGGCCACGATCCTGGGCGCAGCCGCGCAGGACCTCTACGAGATGAAGGACTTCGCGCCCGCGGCCGCGGCCGGGCGCAAGCTCGTGGAGCGCTATCCAACGGCGGAGCCCGCGCTGCGGCGCAGCGCGTGGACCGTGGTGGCGCACTCGTCGTTCGAGCTCCAGGATTTCCCGGCCGCCGAGTCCGCCTACGCGCGCGTGCTCGAGCTCGTGCCCGCCGACGACGCCGAGCGGCAGTCGCTCGTCGACAACTTGGCGGCCTCGATCTACAAGCAAGGCGAGCAGGCGAACGCGGCGGGCGATTACCGCGCCGCGGCGAACCACTTCCTGCGGCTCAAGGAAGCGGCGCCCACGTCGGGCGTGCGCCCGGCGGCCGAGTACGACGCCGCCGCCGCGCTGCTCAAGCTCGAGGACTGGACCGCCGCGGCGAAGGTGCTCGACGAGTTCCGCACCGCGTTCCCCAATCACGAGCTCCAGGGCGAGGCCACCAAGCAGCTCGCGTTCGCCTACCGCCAGAGCGGCGAGAGCTCGCTCGCGGCGGGCGAGTACGAGCGCGTGGCGTCGGAAGCCGCCGATCCCGAGCTCGGCCGCGAGGCGCTGCTCACCGCGGGCGAGCTCTACGAGAAGGCGGCGGACGTCGAGCGCGCCATGGCCGCGTATGTACGGTACGTGGGCCAGTATCCGCATCCGGTCGAGACCGCGCTCGAGACGCGCTTCAAGCTCGCGCACATGTACGAAGGGCGCGGCGACCGCGCGGCGTACGAGCAGGAGCTGCGCGAGATCGTGAAGGGCGACGCGGGCGCCGGCGGCGAGCGCACCGACCGCACCAAGTACTTGGCGGCGCAGTCGGGCCTCGTGCTCGCGAAGCAGGTGTACGACCGCTTCGTCGACGTGCGGCTCGTGCAGCCGTTCGACAAGAGCCTGAAGCTCAAGCGCGAGCGCATGGACGCCGCGCTGCAGGCGTTCGAGGACTTGACCGACTACGAAGTCGCCGAGGTCACGTCGGCGGCCACGTACTACATGGCCGAGACCTATTGGGGGCTCAATCGCTCGCTGCTCGAGTCGGAGCGTCCCAAGGACCTCGACACGGCCGCGATGGCGGACTATCAGGACGCGCTCGAAGAGCAGGCTTTCCCCTTCGAGGAGCAAGCCATCGACGTGCACGAGAAGAACCGCGAGCTCATCGCCGCGGGTGTGTACAACGACTGGACCAAGCGCAGCCTCGAGCGGCTCGCGGTGCTCGTGCCGGGGCGCTACGCGAAGGCGGAAGTGAGCAGCGGCTTCATTCCCGCGATCGACGTGTATGCCTACCGCGCGCCGGTCCTGGACGCGGCGCCGGCCGCCGTGGCGCAGTCGGCCCCCGAGCCCGCCGGGTCCACCACCGCCGGCGCGGCCACCGATGGCGCGACGAACGAAGCGGCGCAGAGCGACGAAGGATCCGTTCGGCAGGCGGCGGCGCCGGAGGCTGGCAATGTGGCGCTCTAACAGGCCTACAGTCTGCAGCCGAACGATGCTGGCCCACGCGAGCTTGCTGCTGGCCGCGGCGGTGGCCGCATGCGGAACTGCCGCCGCCGACACCCGTTCGCGCAAGGACGACGTGCGCGTGGCGACGGCCGAGCGCGCCGACGCCGTGAAGCCGCGCGGCAAGTCGGCCGCGCCGAAGCGCGTGCCCGCGCGCCTCGACGTCGTCGACGCCACTTCGTTCACGATCACCGAGCAAGCGAAGATTGCCGGCGACGCACGCACGCAGTACGACGCCGCCCTGCGCCTGCTCCAGCAAGAGCGGTACGCCGAGGGCATCGCGCTGCTGCAGCAAGTGGCGGACAAGCAGCCCGACGTGACCGCGCCGCAGATCAACCTCGGCATTGCGTACGAGCGCAGCGGCGATCTCAAGCAAGCCGAAGCGAGCTTCACGAAGGCGCTCGAGCTGAACCCGAATCATCCGGTGGCACTCGACGAGCTCGGCCTCGTCTATCGCGCGACGGGCCGCTTCGCCGAGGCGCGCGCGAGCTACGAGAAGGCGCTCACGGTCACCCCGGGATTCCACTTCGCGCACCGCAATCTCGCGGTGCTGTGCGACGTCTATCTCAACGACTTGCCGTGCGCGCTCACCCACTACGAGGCCTACGCGCAAGCAGAGCCCGACGACAAGGAGGTTCAGAAATGGATCGCCGATTTACACAACCGGCTCGGCCGATGAAGCGCCGGGCGAACAGGCT
>DASUFK010000066.1:0-6274 GCA_036274615.1 Gammaproteobacteria bacterium
GCCGGCTACGAGCGCTTCCGCCAAAGTCTCGAGCCGCTCGGCGTGCCCGTGGTGTCGATTCCGGGCAACCACGACGACCCGAAGCTCATGGCGGAGATCTTGAGCAGCGGCCGATTCCAATTCGGCGGCGAGGTCCGCCTCGGGCCCTGGTCGCTGATCCTGCTGTCGACGTTCCTCGCGGGCGAGGACGCCGGCGGTCTCGGCACCGCCCGTCTCGGCGGCCTGCGCAAAGCGCTCGCGGCACACGTGGGCCAGCACGTGATCGTCTACATGCACCATCATCCGCTGCCGATGGGCAGCGCCTGGCTCGACGGCGTGGCGCTGCGCGACGCCGCCGATTTCTGGCGCGTGATCGACGAAAGCCCGCACGTCAAGGCGGTGGTCTGCGGCCATGTGCACCAGGCCACGGACCGGCAGCGTAACAACGTGCGCTTCATGAGCACGCCGTCGACGTGCGCTCAATTCCTGCCCGGCAGCGAATTCTTCGCGCTGGACGACCGCCCTCCGGGCCTGCGCTGGCTCGAGCTCAAGCCCGACGGAAGCATCGACTCGGAAGTTGCGTGGGTGCGATAACGCGCGCGGGCCGGGCGTTGCTCGTGTCCGCCGTCGCGCTGCTGCCCCTGCTCGCGGCGGCGGATCCCGCGGCCTGGCGACTCGCCGGCCGCAACGGCGGCGAGGTGGCGCTGCTCGGCTCGATCCACGTGCTGCGCGACAAGGACTATCCGCTGCCGCCGGTGGTCGACACGCTCTACGCGCGCGCGGACGATCTCGTCATGGAGCTCGATCTCGACGATCTCGATCCCTCGGTCATGCAGTCGGGGTTGCTCGGGGCCGCGATGCTGCCGCCGGGCAAGACGTTGCACGACGTGCTCGAGCCGCAGGTCTACGAGCTCATGCAGCGGCACGCCGGCGAGATTGGCCTGCCGATCGCTTCGCTCGAGCACATCGAGCCGTGGTTCATCTCGATCGCGCTGCTCGACGAGGGCTTGCGCCGCCAGGGCTTTCGCGCGGACTTGGGGCTAGAGCAATACGTGCTCGGCAAGGCGCGCAAGGACCGCAAGTCGATCGCCGGCCTCGAGTCGTTGCAAACGCAGGTCGCGATCTTCGATGGACTGGCGCCCCAGGCGCAGCAAGCATTGCTCGAGCAAACGCTCCGCGAGGTCGAGACGGCCGACGGCACGCTCAACGAGCTTGCCGATGCTTGGCGTGCCGGCCGGCTGGAGGAGCTCACCGAGCAGCTGATCGGGGAGTTCGACGACTTCCCCAGTCTCTATGCCTCGTTGATCACCGACCGCAACCGCCGCTGGGTACCTTTGATCGAGCGGCTGCTGGCCGACGGCCACCGGCACTTAGTTGTCGTCGGCGCGGTGCACCTCGTGGGTAAGGACGGCGTGATCGAGATGCTCCGCGCGCGCGGCCTTCGGGCCGAGCGGGTGCAATAGTCGAGGCTAGGAGTCTGGGCGACAGCCCAGACTCCTAGACCTCGACCATCTCGAAGTCTTCTTTGCCCGACCCGCAGTCCGGACAACGCCACGCCAGCGGGATGTCCGCCCACTTGGTCCCGGGCGGAATTCCCTCTTCCGGACGGCCGACGGCCTCGTCGTAGATGAAGCCGCAGATCAGACACATATACTTCTTCACGTACGCCCCGAGACCGTGCCGATGATGTCCGCCGGCCCCCGCGCCGGCGCGCAGAGCGTAACACGACGATCGCCAGAGACGGCGGAAGTGCCGCGATTGCGGAGCGCTTCGCGGCCCTCAGGCTCGCGGCGGTGGCGGCAGGCTCGCGGCGATGCGTTCCAGACGCGCGTCGCTGTCGGTCATCTCGAGCAGCTCCTGCTTGAGCGGCAACGCGAGCGGCAGCACTTCCGTCAAGCGGTAGCTCACCCAGACCGCGTCGTCGTAAGCGGGTTCCACCGTGCGATACGCCGGCAACGACTCGAGCAGGCCACGGAGCAACTCGGCGAGCGGCGCATGTGAAACGCGCAGCGGCCGGCGGGGCTCGCGTGCGCGCAAGACGGCGCGGCCCACGTATAGGCCGTCGGGCTGCCGCGAGGTCGACTCGAGATCGAAGCTCTCGCGACCCACGGCCACGATGCCGAGCAAGGTGCCGTCCTGATGCCAGTCGACGATCTCGGCGAGCGTGCCGGCGCCGAACATCTCGGCCTCCCCCACTTCTCCGCCGCGGCGAATCGCGACGACCCCGAAGCGGTTATCCGCCCGCAGCGAGCGCGCGATCATGTCGAGGTAGCGCGGCTCGAAGATCCGCAGCCGAAGCGGACCGCCGGGAAGCAGCACGGTCTTCAGCGGGAACAGCGGGATCTCGATGGACACCGTCCGCAGCTCCTCAGGGTCAGCCGGCAGCTCCGTGAATCACGGGTGACTCGCTCTTTGCTCGAGCGCACGCTCGAGCTTCTGCGGCAGCCCTTGGAAGCTGCCGTTCGACATCAGCACCACGTGGTCGCCGGCGGCGAGCTCCGCGAGCAGGCGCCGCAGCAGCTCGTCGACATCGCCGCTCACCGATGCCTTGGCGCCGAGCGGCTCGAACGCGGCGGACGTGTCCCAGCCGAGATCCGCGGGGCCGAGCACGAATACCCGGTCGGCTTCGGCGAACGAGCGCCAGAGCGTGTCGCGGTGCACGCCCATGCGCATTGTGTTCGAGCGCGGCTCCATCACGGCGACGATCCGCTGCCCGGCGGCGCGGGCGCGCAAACCCGCGAGCGTCGTGGCGATCGCGGTGGGATGGTGCGCAAAGTCCTCGTAGAGCGCCACGCCGCCGAACTCGCCGCGCTTCTCGAGCCGCCGTTTCACCCCTTGGAAGCGCGCGAGGGCCGCGAGCGCGACATCGGTGCGCACGCCCACGTGCGCGGCCGCGGCGAGCGCCGCGAGCGCGTTCTCGAGATTGTGGCGGCCGAGCAGCTGCCAGCTCACCGAGCCGAGCGGCGCGCCGCGATGCCGCGCCTCGAACCGCGACTCGGCCGAGCCCGGCTCATAAGCGCCGAACCAATCGGCTGCCTCGTCGGCCGCGCTGAAACGCTCCACGGGCGTCCACACGCCGCGCTCGAGCAGCTTGTCGACGTTCGCGTCGCGGCCGTTCGCCACGACGCGGCCGTTGCTCGGCACGATGCGCAGCAGCTGATGGAACTGCCAGAGGATCGCGTCGACGTCAGGGAAGATGTCCGCGTGGTCGTATTCCACGTTGTTCACGATCAGCGTGCGCGGCCGGTAATGGACGAACTTCGAGCGCTTGTCGAAAAACGCCGTGTCGTACTCGTCGGCCTCCACCACGAAGTACTTCGAGCCGCCGAGGCGCGCGGAGATACCGAAGTTGCGCGGCACTCCGCCGATCAGAAAGCCGGGCGTAAGCCCCGCGCACTCGAGTATCCAGGCGAGCATGCTCGTGGTCGTGGTCTTGCCGTGCGTGCCGGAGACCGCGAGCACCCACTTGTCGCGCAGCACGTGCTCGGCGAGCCATTGCGGTCCCGAGTAATACGGCATGCCGGAGTCGAGCAGCGCCTCCACGACGGGCTTGCCGCGCGACAGCGCGTTGCCGACGACCACGCAGTCGTAGCCGTCGAGCGCGCGGTCGTCGTAGCCCGACTTGAGCGCGATGCCGAGCTCGGCGAGCTGCGTGCTCATCGGCGGGTAGACGTTCTGATCGGCGCCGGACACATCGTGTCCCGCGGCCTTGGCGATGGCGGCGATGCCGCCCATGAACGTGCCGCAGATGCCGAGAATGTGCACTCGCATGGATGAGGCCTACGTGGCCGGCTGCTGCGGGAAGAAAGTGTCTTGCAGGCTCAAGCTGAGCAACGCGTACCCTAGCATGATGGCCACACCCAAGACATACGGCCGGCTCAGCGAGCGCGCGATCACGAAGCCCGACACGTCGATCTTCCAGACGATCAGGAGTATCACCAGCACGGTTGGGAGAGTGGCCTCCGGCTGGCCGGGCTCTACGGATCGAAGCCAAGGGATCAACGGCACGCTGAAGAGGTTCAACAGAATCGATACGCCGAAGAACGCAATGGCCGTCTGGAGGAACCTGCGCTCGTGCTCGAAGGCGCGAAGCAGCGACCAGATGAATGCCATGTCGAGGGAAACGTCGACGACGAGGTACAAGAGCGGCAGCCGGAGCGACGCCGGCATTATTTGCGTGAACCAGGTGATCAGAACATGCACCACCAGCACCAGCCCGAACAGAAATCGGGACGCCGGCAGGCTGTCGGGTCCGCGCCGATGCAGCGTAATCTCGAAGAAGGCCTGCAGCACGCGCAGCACGGGGCTGTTTCCTGGTTGAGGGACCGCGATAATAGCAAGCAACGGCGGATACGCCGCGTGAAAGGACCGCAGTGACCGACTCGAGCGAGCTCAACTGGGTGGCGACGGAAGCCGCGCTCGATGCACTCGTCACCGCGCTCGACGGCGCACCGCTGCTCGCGGTCGACACCGAGTTCATCCGCGAGAAGACCTACTACCCCAAGCTCTGTCTCATTCAGATCGCCACCGACGGCGTGACGGCGTGCGTGGACTGTCTCGCGCCTGTCGACCTCGCGCCCCTGTTCGCCAAAATGTTCGACCCCGCGTCGACGTGGGTGCTGCACAGCGCGCGGCAGGACCTCGAGGTGATCTGGCAACTCACGCAACACCTGCCGCCGCGGCTCATCGACACTCAGGTCGCGGCGGCGCTCGCGGGCTTCCCGCCCCAAGTGGGGCTCGAGGGGCTCCTCAAGCGCGCGCTCGGCATCGAGCTCGGCGAGAGCTACGCGCGCACCGACTGGAGCCGCCGGCCGTTGCCCGACGCCGCCTTTCGCTACGCGCTCGACGACGTGCGCTACCTGCTTCCGGCCTGGCGGCAGGTCGAAGGGCAGCTCGCCGCGCTCGGCCGGCTGTCGTGGCTCGAAGAAGACAGCCGCCGGCTGCTCGACGAGCCGCCCGTGGCGGACCCGCTCGCGATCTGGAGCAGGCTCAAAGGTTTGTACGCGCTGCCGCTTCGGGGGCAATGCGCCGCGTTGTCGCTCGTGCGCTGGCGCGAGACTGCTGCGCAACGGGCAGACCGGCCGCGGCGTTGGCTGCTCGCCGACGAGACGCTGCTGGCGCTCGCCGCAAGCCTGCCGTCGACGCAAGACGAGCTCGGCAAATTCTTGCCGGCGAAGTTCGCGGCGCGTGCGGGCCGCGAGCTGCTCGCCGCGCTCGCCGCGAGATCCGATCCCGAGATCGAGGCGATCGTGCGCGAGCGCGGCAACCCGCAAGCGCCCGACAAGGCGCGCCTCAAGGCGTTGCAGGAAGACGTACGTCAGCGCGCCGCGGCGCTCGGCATCGAGCCCGAGATTCTCGCCACACGCCGCGACCTCGCGGCGCTCGAGCTCGGCGCTCCGCCCGAGCACCTACGGAAAGGCTGGCGCGCCCAGGCGCTCGAGTCCGGCCTTCGGGGCCCGCTCCCGGGCTCGAACACCGGTCGCGTTACAGACCCAACGTCTGCGTGAGCCGGCGATAGACCGCGTCGACCTCGTCGTTCGCATCGACGGTCTTGAGCAGCCCTTGCTTGCGGTAGTGGTCGATCAGCGGCGCGGTTTGCCGCTCGTAGACCTGGAGGCGGTTGCGGATCGTGGCCTCGTTGTCGTCGGCGCGCTGCACGAGCTCGCCGCCCGCCTTGCGGCACGCCTCGAGCTCCTGCGGCGGCGAGAAGTAGATGTTGAGCACGGCGCCGGTAGCCGAGCACGTGCGCCGGCCCGTGAGCCTCTTCATCAGCAGCTCGAAGTCCACGTCCATGAGCACGGCCGCGTCGAGCTTCTGGCCGAGCCCGCCGAGCACCTTCTCGAGATCCTGCGCCTGCGAGCTGTTGCGCGGATAGCCGTCCAAAGCAAATCCGGACTTCGCGTCGGGCCGCGCAATGCGCTCCTTGATCAACCCGAGCACGATCTCGTCGGACACGAGCTCGCCCTTGTCCATGACGGCCTTCGCCTTGACCCCGAGCGGCGTCTTGTCGGCCACGGCCTTGCGCAGCAAGTCGCCCGTGGACACCTGCAGCAGCCCGTGCTCCTTCTGCAGCCGCTGCGCCTGGGTGCCCTTGCCGGACCCCGGCGCCCCGAGCATGACGATACGCATAGTTCTTCCGCGCCGCGCTACCCCTGAGCCCCGCTACGCTAGCGGCGACGCCCCGCTCCGTCAAACCGCGCGAGCCGTCTTGTCTCACTTTGGCCGTTTGGCGTGGTGGTGGCTGCGGCCGCACCTCGATGGGTCCTCCCGAGACACGGCGGAAGACCATCCCTGG
>DASUFK010000067.1:0-4981 GCA_036274615.1 Gammaproteobacteria bacterium
GCCGCGCGCGACCTTGTCCTCGAGAAATCTGCGCTTCTCGTCGATGAGCTGCTCGGGCTAGCGGTCGTAGCCCATCGTGATCGGCAGATGCACCCACGGGCGGCCCGGGATCAGATCCGAGCAGAACGTCACGCCGCCGTCGCCGCCGATCTCCGCGTGCATGAGCCCCGGCGTGTGGCCGTCGCTGTAGTCGAAGCGCACGGCCGCGCCGAGCGAAGCGGCGTGCGCGCCGTCCACGAGCTCGAGCCGGCCGCAGCTCGCGAGGAGCTCCGTGAGCCGCGGGATGAACGACGCCCGGTCGCGCGGATGCGGCGCCTGCGCGCGCTCCCAAGCCCGCCGGCCGACGACGTAGCGCGCGTTCGGGAACAACAGCTCGGCGGGCCGGTCCGCCCGGAACGCGGTGAGCAGGCCGCCCGCGTGGTCGAAGTGCAGATGGCTCAGCACGACCGCGTCGACGCTCTCGTGCGCCACGCCGCGCGCCTCGAGCGAGCGCAGCAGCACGTGCTCGTGCTCGAGCACGCCGTAGCGCGCGCGCAGCTTCGGCTCGAAGAACGCGCCGATGCCGGTCTCGAACAGCACGGTCTTGCCGCCCAGCTGCTCCACGAGCAGGCAGCGGCACGCGAGCTCGATGCGGTTCTCGGCGTCCGGCGGCGTCCATTTCTCCCACACGGCGCGCGGCGCGTTGCCGTACATCGCGCCGCCGTCGAGCCGCTGGCGATTGCCCTCAACCGACGTGAGCCGCATCGGAGGCCTCCTCGAGCAAGGCGCTCGCGGCGCCGAACTGGAGCTCCGCGAGCCGCGCGTACAGCGGGCTCACCGACAAGAGCTGCGCGTGGCTGCCGCTCGCGACGATGCGGCCGTGGTTCATCACGACGATGCGGTCGGCCTTGAGCACGGTGGCGAGGCGGTGCGCGATGACGATGGTCGTGCGGCGCTCCATGAGGCGCTCGAGCGCCTGTTGCACCGCGAGCTCGCTCGCGGCGTCGAGCGAGCTCGTGGCCTCGTCGAGCAAGAGGATCGGCGGGTCCTTCAAGATCGCGCGAGCGATGGCGATGCGCTGTCGCTGCCCGCCCGAGAGCCGCGTGCCGCGCTCGCCCAAGAACGTGTCGTAGCCTTCGGGCAGCGCGCGCAGGAACTCGTCGGCCGCGGCCGCGCGCGCGGCCGCCTCTATCTCCGCGTCGGTGGCGCCGGGACGGCCGTAACGGATGTTCTCGCGCGCCGTGGCGCCGAACAGCACCGTGTCCTGCGGCACGAGGCCGATCACGCGGCGCACGTCCTCCGGCCGCGTCTTCGCCACGTCCACGCCGTCCACGAGCACGCGCCCGCTCGCAGGGTCGTAGAACCGCAGCAGCAGCTGGAAGGTGGTGCTCTTGCCCGCGCCGGACGGACCGACGAATGCCACCGTCTCGCCCGGCTCGATGCTCACGGTGAAGTCGTCGAGCGCCGCCACCTCGGGCCGCGACGGATAGCGGAACGTGACGTTGTCGAAGCGCACGTGCCCGCGGCTCGGCCGCGGCAGCTCGAGCGGCAACGGCGGCGCTTGAATCACCGGCACCGCTTGTTCGAGCTCCACGAGCCGTTCCATCGCGCCGGCCGCGCGCTGCACCTCGCCCCACATCTCCGAGAGCGACGCGGCCGCGACCCCCATGTAGCCCGCGTACAGCAGGAACTGGGAGAGCTGCCCGAACGTGAGCGTGCCGGCGAGAACCTGGTGCGCGCCGATCCACAGCACGAGCGTGATCGCGCCGAACACGAGAATCGTGGCGAGGGCCGTGAGCCAGCCGCGAATCCGCGTGCGCGCGACGGCGACACGAAACGAGTGCATCACCGCGTCGTGAAAGCGCCGCGTGTGCAGCTCCTCGAGCGTGAACGCCTGCACAGTCTGCACGGCGTTGATGGTTTCTCCGGCGAGCGCGCTCGCATCCGCCACACGATCTTGCGAGTCGCGCGACAGCCGCCGCACGCGCCGGCCGAGCATCAAGAGCGGCCCCACGATCAGCGGCATCAGCACCACGATCATCAGCGTGAGCCGCGGGCTCGTGTAGACGAGCAATCCCAGCGAGCCGACGAGCGTGATCGCCGAGCGCAGCGAGATCGAGATGCCCACGCCCGAGATCGATTGCACGAGCGTGGTGTCGGCCGTGAGCCGCGACAGCACCTCGCCCGTGCGCGTGACCTCGAAGAACTCCGGGTCCATGCGAATCACGTTCGCGTAGACCTTGCTGCGCAGGTCGGCCACCACGCGCTCGCCGAGCCACGACACGAGGTAGAAACGCAGGGCGGCGAACCCGCCGAAGATCACCGCCGCCCCGAGGAACGCGACGAAGTAACGGTTGATCGTGGCCGCATCGCGCACGGCCAGTCCCTGGTCGATGAGGAACCGCAGCGCGATCGGCAGCGCCAGCTGCGCGGCCGCCGCCACGAGCAGCGCCGCGAGCGCCGCCGCGAGCACCCGCCAGTGCGGCGCGAGGTACGGCGCAAGCGCCCGCAGCGGTTGCAGCGACTTACCTTTCGGGCGATCGAGGGTGCTGTCGGCCACGGCTCACAGCGTAGCGGTAAACGCGCGAGATTGAACAGTAGCGGCCGGAGGGCCGCGCGCCGAACCGAGAACTGGATTCCTTCTCCGGCAATCCTTCGCTGCGCTACACTCCCGCGCCATGCCCATCGTGCTCGGCCTGCTCACGTCGATCGTCACGATCCTGTGGATCCTGTATCGGCTCGCCGAGATGGGCGTCACGCTCGGCGGGTTGAATCCTTGGGCCTGGCGCCGGCGCCGCGCGTGGCGCCAGAAATACGACGCCGACCCGCTGTTCACCCTCACCGAGCCGCTCGACGTCACCGCGCTCCTCGCTGTTGCCACCGCCAAGGCCGACGGCGACATGAGCGCCGCCGAACGGCGCGCGCTGCTCGTCGAGTTCGAGAGCACGTTCGCGCTGAACGAGCGCAGAGCGTCGGAGCTCCTCGCCGCCGGCGTGTATCTGCTCGGCGACGGCGCGACGCTGCGCGACAGGCTCGAGGAGCTCGTTGCGAAGTGGCGCGAGCGCTTCAGCGACGCGCAGCGGGTCTCGGCCCTCGAGCTGCTCGAGCGAGTCGCCGCCGCGAGCGGTGAGCCGAGCGCGCAGCAGCGCCAATTCATCGCGCGCGTGAGCGCGGCGCTGTCGCCCGAGCTCTCGCAGAAGGGAATCTGGGCCTAGATGCGCAACATCGGTCTCACGGTGCTGCTGCTGTGCCTGAGTAACGTCTTCATGACGTTCGCGTGGTACGCGCATTTGAAGGAGCTCAGCCAGAAGCCGTGGATCGTGGCGGCGCTCGTGAGCTGGGGCATAGCATTCTTCGAGTACATGCTGCAGGTGCCGGGCAACCGCATCGGCTACGGCGTGCTCTCGGTGGGGCAGCTCAAGCTGCTGCAAGAGGTGATCACGCTCTCGGTGTTCGTGCCGTTCGCCGTCTACTACCTCAAAGAGCCGCTCAAGCTCGACTATCTGTGGGCGGCACTCTGCGTGCTCGGCGCCGTCTACTTCGTGTTCCGGAGCAAGCTCGCGGGCGGCTGACCTTAAATAGGCCCCATGGCCGATGCGGCCCCGCGCGCTCGTCCCCCACCATCGGCGCTCGTCACTCCATCGAGCGTACGACCCCATGGCGAAGCGTCCCGTCCACGTCCTGGTCTTTAACGCGCTCGTGTGCGTGGCTGCAACGGGCCTCGCCCCGGAGGGCCACGCGCAGCCGGCTCAGCCGGTGCCGGCACAACCTCCGGCTCCGCCCGCGCAGTCTCCCGCCGAGACCAAGGACGACGGCGGCAACAAGCTCCTCGACCGCTACCAGGACGGCATCGTGCTCTATCAAGCGTCCGGCGACGCCAAGGTGCCCGTGCTGCTCAAGTTCAACGTCAACAGCCAGATCCGCTATCTCAACACCACCGACTCCGAAGACACGTACACCGACCACTTGGGCGTGGTGCGCGAGGTGAGCAAGCGCAACGACATCACCGTGAACCGCACGATGTTCATCTTGGGCGGCTACATCTTCGACCAACGGCTCCGCTACAGCAGCACGGTGTGGACGTCGGCGGGCGCCGCGTCGATCGTCGTGGCCGGCACCATTGGCTGGCAGTTCAACAAAGCGGTAACGCTCACGGGCGGGTACACGGGAGTTCCCGGCAGCCGTTCGCTCGTCAACACGTTCCCGTTCTTCACGTCGAGCGACCGCAGCATGGCGGACAATTTTTTCCGGCCCGGCTTCACCCAGGGCGTGTGGGCGAGCGGCGATCTCGGCAAGGGCGTGAATTATCTGCTGTTCGTCGGCAACGGGCTCAACACGCTCAACATCTCGGCGAGCAAGATCGACGCGCACTTGATGTACTCGGGCAGCCTCTGGTGGGAGCCGCTCGGGGACTACGGCGAGCCCGGCAAGGCGCGCAACATGTACGACGATTACTTCCAGCAGGACAAGACGCGCATTCGAATCGGCGGCGCATTCACGCGCTCGCGCGAGGACCGGTTCTCGAACCTCGACCAGTCGAGCCCGGAGAACACGTCCATGTACAACTCCGACGGCGTGCTCACCTTCTCCACCGGCGCGTTCGCTCCGGGCGTCACCGTCGAGAACGCGACTTATGAGATGGCCGCATTCGACTGGGGCGTGAAGTGGAAGGGGCTCGCGGTCAACGGCCAAGCCTATTTCCGCCGGATCTCCGACTTCGACGCCGACGGGCTCATTCCCGTCACCTCGACCAACGACAACGGCTTCGAGCTCTCGGCGAGCTATTTCCTGGTGCCGAAGAAAATCGCCGTGTACGGCCGGACCTCGAAGGTGTACGGCGAGTTCGGCGACTCGTGGGAATACGGCGCCGGCGTCAAATGGCACTTCTTGAACACCGAGCGCATGTGGCTCAACGCCGAGGTCATGAACGTGCACAAGGCTCCCTACAGCGGAACCTTCACTCCCTACGTCGCGGGATTGGACGGCTGGGTGCCGATGGTGC
>DASUFK010000068.1:0-8345 GCA_036274615.1 Gammaproteobacteria bacterium
CGTCGGCCAGCACGCCGGCGTCGTGGGGCACGACCGGTTGGAGGCGTGGCTCGCGCAGGCTGCGCAGCACTGATCGATCGGCCGGGCGCCCAACCCGCCTAGTACATCTACGTATCGCCCGTCTCACCCGCCGGCACGACAATCTGCCCGCCACTCCACCGCACCGGAGATGCAATGAAGAAGACGCTAGCGCTCGCCACCGCTCTCGCGTTCGGGGCATCCGCGGCGCACGCCGCCGAGGCCGACGGCGCGCACCTCTACGCCAACCACTGCGCGGCCTGTCATGGGGCGCGCGGCGAAGGCGACGGGCCGCTCGCCGCGCTGCTGACGGTTACCGTGCCGAATCTGCGCGAGCTCGCGAAACGCAACGGCGGCAAATTCCCGGCGGACACCGTGAAGACCTACATCGACGGACGCAACGCGCCGCCGGCGCACGGCGGCCGCGCAATGCCCGTGTGGGGTGACGTCTTCAGCACGTCCACCAGCGGCGACGAGGCCGTGGTCGCCGCACGAGTCAGCTTGCTGGCGGCGTTTATCGCGGAGCTTCAGTACCGGTAGGCGGCGTCTCGCCTTCGAGGCCACGCACTGCGCTCACGAGATCGGCGAGCGACCGCATCTTGAGCTTGCGCATCACACGCGCGCGGTGGAGCTCCACCGTGCGTTGGCTCACTCCGAGATCCATCGCGATCACCTTGTTCGCCTGGCCGCGCACGACGCGCTGCATCACCTCGGTCTCGCGCGGCGTGAGCAGCTCGAGCAGCTGCCGGATCTTGTTCTCCTGGGCGCGCTGCGCCCGGCCCTCGCGGTCGAGCGCGAGACCCTTGTTGATGCGGTCGAGCAGATCTTGATCGCGAAACGGCTTCTGGATGAAGTCGGCCGCTCCGGCCTTCATTGCGTTCACCGCCATCGGCACGTCACCGTGGCCGGTGATGAAGACGATCGGAATGCCGGCGCGCTGCTCGTTGAGCTTCTCCTGAAGATCCAGGCCGCTCATGCCCGGCATCCGAATGTCCGCCACGAGACACGCGTGCTGCTCCGGGTCGTACGCCTCGAGAAACTCGAACGCCGAGGCGAACACGCGATGGGCGAGGCCCATGGACTCGAGCAGCATGCCGAGCGAGTCGCGGATGGCGTCGTCGTCGTCGACGACATAGACGAGCGGCTCGTCGCGCCCCGGGCGAGGCGTGTTCTTCTTCATGTCTGCGCGGCACCTGCTTCGATCGGCGGCAAGTCGACCTCGAAGATCGCGCCGCCCTGCGGGTTGTCGCGATAGGTGAGCTTGCCGCCGTAAGACTGAACGATCGTTCGGCTGATCGCAAGGCCGACGCCGAGCCCGTCGGGCTTGGTGGTGACGAACGGATGGAAGATTTCGTCGCCGAGCTGGCGCGCCACACCGGGCCCGCAATCGGTCACCGCGATCCCGACGCCGCCGCGTGCGGTGCGCCGCGTGGCGATCGAGATGCCGGGCTCCTTGCGAACGCCGGTGCGGATCGCGTCGACCGCGTTGCGCGTGAGATTGAGAAGCACCTGTTGGAGCTGCACGGCGTCGGCGTGCACTTGCGGCAAGTCGGCCGCGAGGTGGGTGGTGAGCGCAATGCCTTCCGCGTGCGCGTCGGCCTGCATGAGGTTGACGACGTCCACGATCGTGCGGTTCACGTCCTGCGGCTGGGTCTCCAGCTTGCGCTGGCGAATGAACTTGCGGAGATTGTCGATCACGGCGCCGGCGCGGCGCGCCTGCTCGTCGATCTTGTGGCACACCTCGATGAGCTTCGTCATGCCGGGCTGCTCGCGCGCGAGGATCCGGGACGCGGCCTGCGCGTAGGTCGCTATCGCGCTCAGAGGCTGATTGATCTCGTGCGCGATGCCGGCCGCCATCTCGCCCATCAGATTCACGCGGCCCACGTGCGCGAGCCGCGTCTCGAGCAGGCGCGCGCGAAGCTCCGCCGCGCGCTGACTCGACAGGTCGCGAATGATGCCGACGAAGCGCCTGCCGCGCTCGTCGCGCGCCTCGCCCACCGACAACGCGATGGGGAAGAGCTCGCCGTTTGCCCGGCGCCCTTGCACCTCGCGGCCGATGCCGATGATGCGGGCCTCGCCGGTGTCGAGGTAGCGGTCGACGTAGCGCTGATGCTGCGAGCGGTGCGGTTCCGGCATCAGCAGGCTCACGGGCTTGTCGAGCACTTCTTCCGCGCGATAACCGAACAACCGCTCGGCCGCGGCGTTGAAGGTGGCGATCGCGCCTTTCGCGTCGATGACGACGATTGCGTCGACCGCCGCATCGAGCAGCGCCCGAAGCTCCGTCACGTCCATGGGGGCATTGGCGTTCATTTCATCCACAGCGGCCATACGTAGTTCCCGAACTCCGGGTAGGGACATCAGCGAGCTTCGAAACCGCGCCTTCGTCCGCTACCTTCGTACCCATCGTGATCTCTCGTGGAGCCTCGCCATGACCGTCCCGACTCAGATCCTCGTGGTCGTCGACCCCACCGAAGCCGCCCAACCGGCGCTCGCGCACGCCGCCGCTCTCGCGCGCAAGACGCGCTCGCGGCTCGAGCTCTTCATCTGCGCCTACGACGCCCAGTTGCTGGAGACCGACTTCGTCGACGCGGCGGCGCTCTCGAAGGCGCGCGCCGCTCTGATCGAAGGCCACGTGCACCGGCTGCGATTGCTCGCCAAGCCGCTGCTCGACCAGGGTCTCTCGGTAACCGTGGACGCTCGCTGGGACTCCCCGCTGCACGAGGGTATCGTGCGCAAGGCCGTCGACTCGCAGGCCGACCTCGTGGTGAAGGATACGCACTACCACCCGTTGATCAAACGGTCCATCTTCTCGAACACCGATTGGCACTTGATCCGGGAGTGCCCCACGCCGTTGTGGCTGGTGAAGCCGCGCGCCATCGCCGCGAAGCCGTGCTTCATCGCGGCCATCGATCCCTTGCACGAGATGGACAAGCCTGCCGAGCTCGATCACGCGATCATGACGGCCGCCACGGAGCTCGCCGCCGCGAGCGGTGGCGAAACGCACGCGTACCACGCGTTCGACATCACTTCCACGCTGGCCGTGTCGACGCCGATCTCGGCGCCGATCGTGCTGCCCGTGAAGGAGATCATCGAAGCGGTGACCGAGCAGCACTCGGCCGCCACCTACGAGCTCACGGACCGCTATCGCGTGCCCCGCGAGCGAGTGCACATCCATCAGGGCGGCGCGCGCGACGGCTTGGTTGCGCTCGCGGAAAGGCTGCGCGCCGACGTCGTGGTGATGGGCGCGGTGTCGCGCCGCGGGCTCTCACGGATCTTCATCGGCAACACCGCAGAGGACGTGCTCGACAAGATCGCTTGCGACGTGCTGGTGGTGAAGCCGCCGACGCTCGCGGCCAAGCTGCGAGGCTGAACGGCTCGTCGTTGGCGCGCGCCGGCGCGCCAACGAGTGCCGCGCCACCAAGCCGCTGCCCGCGTCGCCGGCAGCACCGGCTCTTTGGTCTTGCGCCTTTGCCGGCGGCCCCCAAGCGGCGCTAGACTTCTCCCGCTCTAGTGCACCTACAACAAAGCAGATGGACCTCTCAGGCCAGCTGGCCAAGACACTGCTCGACCTAGCACCCGACGCAACAGTCATCGTCGACGCCTCGGGCCGCGTAGTCTTCGCGAACGCGCAGATCGAGCGCACGTTCGGCTATGGCCCCGCCGAGCTCGTAGGGCGGCCGGTCGAAGCCCTGTTGCCCGAGCGTTTCCGCGCCGCCCACCCGCGGCACCGCGAGCAGTTTGCGTCCAAGCCGAGGCTGCGCCCGATGGGCGCCGGCTTGTCGCTGCACGGTTTACACAAGGATGGGCGCGAGTTTCCCGTCGAGATCAGCCTGAGCCCCGTGGATACCGGCGAAGGCTTGCTCGTGGTCGCGGCGATTCGCGATGCCACCGCGCGCCAAGACAAGGAAGACCGGCTGGTCGAAGCGAACCGCTCGAAGAGCCGTTTTCTCGCGGCCGCGAGCCACGACTTGAGACAGCCGCTGCAGACGCTCAACCTCTTGAACCGCGCGGCCGTTCGCCAAGCCGGTACCCATACGCCGCTGCAAGGCATTCTCGAGCGCCAGCAGCGCGCACTGGACTCGATGTCGGCGCTGCTCGCCTCGGTGCTCGACATCAGCAAGCTCGACAGCGGCACGGTCGTCGCAAACCCGGCGCCGTGCGCGCTCGACGAGATATTCGAGCAGCTGCGCTCCGACTTCGAGCCCCAGGCGGCGGACAAAGGGCTGCGCCTGATCGTCGAGCGGTGCCCGGAGGCCGCCAACACCGACCGCGAGCTGTTGCGGCGTCTCATCGGCAATCTATTGTCGAACGCCATCCGCTACACGAACGAGGGGCACGTGCGGTTGAGCTGCACGGCGGCGGGCGACACTCTATACGTCGAGGTTCGCGACACGGGCATCGGGATCGCACCGGATCAGCTCGAACGCGTCTTCGAGGAGTTCTACCAGGTCGACCGGGGCACGCAGCGCCCCGAAGGCCTCGGGCTCGGCTTGTCGATCGTGCGCCGGCTCGCGGCTCTGTTGCAGTGCGCCGTCACGGTCGAATCCGAGCCGGGCCGCGGCACGACGTTTCGAGTGGCTTTGCCCCGCGCCGAGATCCGCGTACCGGAGCACGTCAAGGCGGCCGGCATCGCGGGCGCCTGCGGCGGGAAGGTTCTCGTCGTGGACGACGAGGTGGAGGTTGCCGAAGCCACGGCGCTGCTGCTCGAGCTCGAGGGCTACGCCGTGAGCGTGGCGAGCTCGCAGCGCGAAGCGCTCGAGCGCGTGGCCGCCGAGCCTCCGGATGCGATCGTGAGCGACTATCACTTGCGCGGCGGTGAGACCGGGCTCGGCGTGATCATCGCGGTTCGTCACCGGCTGCAGCGCGACGTGCCCGTGGTGTTCCTCACCGGCGATACCGCGCGCTCGGCCCTGTCCGAGACCCGCGTCGATCGCGCGGTCGTGCTCAACAAGCCGGTGCGCGCCGACGATCTGCTCGACGCGCTGCGCAATCACATCGCCGCGCAGGACGCGAGCCGCCGCACCGCGAGCTAGGAGTCTGGGCGGCAGAAGCCGCACGGCCTGCGGCGACCCCACTTCGGCTCGGCTCGCGCGTTTCTGCCGCCCAGACTCCTAGCTACGCCACGTTCCGCCGCGGCATCATGCCGCGCCGCTCGAGCAACTCGCGGGTGATGACGGCGACGCCGAGCGGCGTGATCTCGCACAACGTCGCGTCCGTCTGGCGGTTCTCGCCGATGGTGGTGCCGTCGGGAATCACACAACCGGCGCCGACGATCGCATTGGCGATGCGGCAATCGCGGCCGATCTTCGCGTCCGGCAACAGCACGCTGCGGCGCACGAGCGCACCGTCGCCCACCACGCTGTCGGTCGACAGCACGGAGTCTTCGATCCGCCCCGCCACCCAGCAACCGCCCGCAACGATCGACCGCAGTGCGCCGCCGCCGGCCACGAAGCGCGCGGGGGGCCGCTGCGTGGTGAGAGAGCAGATCGGCCAGTCGCGGTCGTACAAATCGACCGCCGGCGAGTCCACGAGCAGCTCGAGGTTGGCCTGCCAGAAGCTGTCGGCGGTGCCGACGTCGCGCCAGTAGCCGGCGCGGCCGCTGCGCGCGTCGCGGAACGGAAACGACGCGGCGCCGTACGAGCGGATCACCATCGGCAGCACGTCGCGGCCGAAGTCGTGCGAGGACGTGGGGTCTTCCGCGTCCACGTGCAGACAGTCGATGAGCAGGTCGCGGTCGAACACGTAGATGCCCATGGACGCGAGCGCCATGTCGGGCCGCCCCGCGAGCGGCATTGGTCGCGCCGGCTTCTCGGCGAACTGGCGCACGCGGCCGGCGGAGTCCGTGCCGAGCACGCCGAAATCGTTCGCGGCCGCGAGCGGCACCTCGATGCAGCCGATCGTCGCGCCGAGCCCCGCCTGCACGTGGGCCTCGAGCATCGGGCCGTAGTCCATGCGATAGATGTGATCGCCGGCGAGAATCAGCACGCGCTCGGGCGCGAGCCGCTCGATGAGGTCGATGTTCTGGTACACCGAGTCGGCAGTTCCCGCGTACCAATTCGCGTTGCGCCGCTGCTGCGCCGGCCAGATCTCCACGAGCTCGCCGAGCTCGGGCCGCAGGAACGACCAGCTCTGCTGAACGTGCTGGATCAGCGAATGCGCCTTGTACTGCGTGAGCAGTGCCACGCGCCGAATTCCGGTGTTCACCGCGTTCGACAACGTGAAGTCCACGTTGCGGTATTGGCCGCCGAAACACAGCGCGGGCTTGCAATCCCAACGCGTCAGCGAGCCGAGCCTCGTGCCGTTGCCTCCGGCCATGATGAGCGCCAACGTGCCTGCGGAAAGAGACGCCGTTCCCTGGCGTGGGCCCTTCATTCCTGAATCTCCGTTTTGCATAGCGCCAGATTAGCCGCGGGTCCGCGAGCTCGGCAGTCGTAGTTCTACTTACGCCGCGGCCCGTAGCACGTAGTCAGGTCTGGAAGGAGTCATGGCGCGCGGCTCAATCGCGAGCGCCGGCCGCTTCTTGCTGGAGGCTCCTGAGGTACTCGACGAGCCTGTTGATCACGATGTGCATGTCGCGCTGCGCGACTACGTCGCCGCCCTCTTCGATCCAGAACTCGTAACCCCACACCGGCATCACACGCGGACCGTGCTGCGCGACGACGTTGCGGCCGTCGATCGTGTCGCGGATCCGGTCGGCCGGGAACGTGCCGTAGCGGCGGCTGATCTGCGTGAGATCGGCCGGCATCTTCATCAGGCTTCCCGCCACGGGGCCATCGCCCTTGGCGGACTCGCCGTGACAGCTCGCGCAGAATCGGTTGAAGATCTCTTCGCCGCTGTAGTCGAGCAGCGTGACTGCCTCGAACGCCGACGCTTGCAGTGCAACGAGCGCGAGGGCGCCCACGAGCAGACAACGATATTTCATGACCTCACCTCGTAGGGGGAATTTCGAAGCCGGGAGTCTTGACGATCACGAGGTCGCACGGCACTCGGTCGAGCATGCGGCTCGCGGTGCTGCCCACGAGCAGCTTGCTCACGCCGCGCCGCGCAATCGCGCCCATGATCAAGAAGTCCGCCTTCTGCTCGGCGGCGGCACGCAGCAGGCATTCGTGCGTGAGGCCCTGGAGCAGGTGCACGTTCGCGCGCGGCACCGCGTGGGTTGCCAGGAACCGATCGAGCGCCGCACGGTGCTCGGTTTCGACGACGCCCGCCACCTCCGGCGCGAGCTGCACCCCGGCCATCGGCATCGCGAACGCGTGCACGAGGTGCAGCTCCGCGTCGGCGCTGTAAGCGAGAGCATCGCCGAAAGTGAACAGCGCGTCGTCGAGCCGCGCGGGCTTGTCGTGCTCATGCGTGGGGTCCACGGCCACCAGCACCTTCGGAGGCGTGCCGAGCGGGCGCGGCTTCACGAGCAGCAACGGTGCGGGACAGTGCGTGATCAGCTGCCAATCGGCATGCGTGAGGAACGTGCGCTGCAAGACGCCGTGATGCGCCGTGTCCTTAGCGACGAGCCAGGGCCCGTGCGCCGCGGCCTTCTTGATCACCGCCTCGGCCAGCGGATAGTCCCACACCACTTCCACGCTCACGTCGAGGCCCCGCGCGCGCAGAGGCTTCGCGATGGTCTCGAGCCGCTCGCGATGCAGCGACAGAACGCGCTCGCGCGCGTCGGAGACGATGCTGAAAACCTGGCTGACGCGGCCCGCGTCGATATCCGAATCGTAGTCGCAGGCGAACAGCTCCAAGCCGGCCCCCGCGGCGGCCGCGAGCCACGCCGCGCGCTCGATCACCGGCTGATCGTCGGTCGTTTGCGGGTCGACGACTACCAAGATCTTTCTCGACGTCATGACACGCCTCCGCGCAACACGGGCACAGCGTCGTCGAAGGGGTGCGGGCCGGCAATTTCGGGTTGTACCTACCGGGCCGCTAGTGAATGTACGTATTTCACGGCGCCCCCGGTCACGTCGAGCATGCGGCCAACGAGGAGGGCCCCATGAGCGTAAGCAGCATCTGCTCGCCACCATCGAGCCCGGGGAGGGCGTGCAGCAACGACGACTGCCGGCTCGTGGGCGTGGTGTCCATCGTCGACGCGATCGACGATATCTCGGCGCAGCTCGGCGGCATTGCCGACGCAATGCGCTTCGGCCTGCGCACCGAGGTCAAAGTGCGGCCCTAGCGGCCTGCCGCTGGTTGCGAGACAAGGGCGCCACTTCAACCTAGGTGCTATTCGAATGTTTTACACAGCCAACACGCACAAGAGCGTCGCCGCCGCGGCCGAGGATCTCGAAAAGTTCGCGCGCAAGCGCGGCTACGGCGTGCTGCATTCTTATGAC
>DASUFK010000069.1:0-4393 GCA_036274615.1 Gammaproteobacteria bacterium
CGATCGCGAGCGCCGCGACGGTCAACAGCGCGGCCTCGAGCATCGTCTGCGCGACGACTTGACCGCGGCTCGCGCCCACCGTCTTGCGCACGCCGATCTCGCGCGAGCGCGCGGCCGCCTCCGCCGTCGCGAGATTGGCGAAATCGAGGCAGGCTACGGCGAGAATCAGCGCGGCGAACACGCGCAGGATCGTAACGAGCGAAAGGTCGAGCGAGCCGCCGAAGAGACCGAGGTTCAGGTAAGCCTTGCCCATGTCGCCGAGCGATAGCGGCGCGAAGCGGATCTTGCCGAACTCGGGCGGCACGCGCGCCGCGGAGAATTTATCGAGGCGCGCCTGGATCTCGGCGAGCGACGGTCCGTTCTCCTGCCGCAGCATATAAGTGGTGCAGCACGTCCCCGACCAGATCGGCGGGAAATTGTCGGGGTCGTAGCCCAGTAGCACCTTCGACGTCGCCGCGCGCGACATGAACACCCGCGCGTTCTTGCCGATGCCGCCCGCGCCGAGGTGCGAGGGCGACGGCAGCCTTACTACGCCGGCCACCGTGAGGTCGCCCACGGCGATGTGCACGCTGCGTCCCACCGGATCGGCCGCTCCGAAGAGCTCGCGCGCCGCGCGCGCCTCGAGCAACACGTTGGTGGGCTCGTTCAGCGCCTCGGCCCGGCCGCCGATCACGTCGAGATCGAAAATGCGGACGAACTCCGGGTCGACGGCCAGGACGTTGTAGGCCTGTTGCTTGTCGTCGACGCTCACGGGCAGCTGCAGGGTCTGCGTCGCGGCGATCGTGAGGTCCGGGAAGTCGACCTTCAGATACTTGACGGCCGGCGGCGAGATTGCGCCGATCGTAGGCCCGGATTCCTTCTCCGAGCCGGGCGCCGTCACGGCCTGCAGGATCGAATAGATGCGGCCGTCGTTGGCCCACTGCCGATCCACGCGCGCGACGTAGTCGGCGATGAAGCTCGCGGTGAGGAAGCACGCGAAGCCGAGCGCCAGCGCGAGCAGCTTGATCGCCGTGGAGAGAGGCCGGCGCGCGAAATTGCGCACCGCGGTCGTGCAGTAGTGTCCGATCATCCCCACGGCGAACCCCCCGGAAGCGGCGCGGCGATCATGTTCGAGCCCGAGAGCTTATCAGCCTCGCGCTTATGTCCAGTAGAGCTAAAGTTTCCCGGAAAGTTGCCGACCGCGCGCGTATGGACAAAATTTCCGGCGTCCTGCAAACCGCTCTCGGCGGCATCGACCGCGCATCGCACAAGCTCCGCGCCGCCGCGCGAGAGGTGGCGTCCGCGCCCGTGCACCGCAGCGAGCCCACCGAGCTCGTTGACCCGCTCGTCCACGCGCTCGAAGCGCAACGCGCATTCGAAGCATCGGCAAGCGTCGTGCGCCGCACCGACGAGATGCTCGGCACCCTCCTCGACACGTTCGTCTAATAGAAAAGCCGTCCGCCGGTCGACGCGGTCTTGTCGCACTTCGGCCGTGCTTCACGGGTTGCGGCGGCGGACGTACCTCGAACGGTCTTCCCGAGACCGTCGCGGCACATGGATGTGCCGCGCCGAGCCGCAGGGACGCTCTTCCGGCGTGTCTCGGGAAGACCGTTCGAGGTGCAGCCGCCGCCACCACAATACCGACGGCCGAAGTGCGACAAGACCGCGTCGACCGGCGGACACCTTATAATCCCCGCCCTATGCGAATGAAGCGCGGCGATTTCCTCCGCTGGCCGAACAAAGCCATCACCCTGCTCGGCATGTCCGGCGTAGGCAAAACCACGCTCGCGTACAAGCTGCCGCGCTCGAAGTGGTTCCACTATTCCGGCGACTACCGCATCGGCACCAAGTATCTGGCCGAGCCGATCTTGGACAACATCAAGCGCCAGGCGATGAAAGTCGACTTCCTGCGCGATCTCCTGCGCAGCGACTCCATCTACATCGCGAGCAACATCACGGTGCACAACCTCGAGCCCGTGTCCACGTTCTTGGGCAAGATCGGCCGGCCCGACCAGGGCGGCCTGCCGGTCAAGGAATTCAAGCGGCGCCAGCGCCTGCACCGCGACGCGGAGATCGGCGCGATGCGCGACGTGGCCGACTTCATCGAGAAGGCGCACGAGATCTATGGCTACGATCACTTCATCAACGACGCGGGCGGCAGCCTCGTGGAGCTCGAGGACGCGCGCACCATCGAGACGCTCGCGAAGCACACGCTGATCCTCTATCTCAAACCCGACGCAGAGCTCGAGCAGGATCTCGTGCGGCGCGCGATCGCGGACCCGAAGCCGCTCTACTACCAGGAGCCGTTCCTCGACAAGAAGCTCGCGGAGTATGTCGCCGAGGCGGAGCTCGACGGTCCGGAGTCGGTGGTTCCGGACGAGTTCGTGCGCTGGATCTTTCCGTCGCTCGTCGCCCATCGGCGGCCCCGCTACGAGGCGCTCGCGAAGGAGCACGGCTACACGCTCAACGCGCGGCTCGCCGAAGCCATCACCGGCGAGCAGGACTTCCTCGACTGCGTCGCGAGCGTTCTCGACTGAGCGTGTCTGACACTACCGGTGTCTGACACCAGCGGTGTCTGACACCGGCTCTTAACCCGCCGCGAGCAGGCCCCAAACCCACGCGCCGGCCAGGGTCGCAACCGCGATCGCCGCGCAAGCGCTCTGAAGGCGGCGCGAGCGGAGCGCCGCAATCCGCGTGAAGCGCGCGAACAAAAGGCCGCAGCCGAATCCCGCGACGAAGCCGAACAGGTGCGCGAGGAGGTCGGTGTTCTCGCCGGCGGTGCCGGTGAACGCGAGCAGACCCAAGCCGGCGACGATCGGCGCGATCCGCGCGCGCCACGGCGTGTCGCGCAGATAGCCGCGCCGCCAGGTGTAGGCCGTGAGGATCCCGACGGCCGCGAACACGGCGGTCGACGCGCCGATCGAGCGGTGCCCCGCAGGCTCCACGAGCGCCGCCACCGCGTTCGCGAACGCGGCGGAGCTCAAGATCGCGAGCCAGCCCGCGCCCCGGCCGAGATAGTGGCCCACGAAGTAGCCGAAGAACGCGCCGAAACCCAGATTGCCGGCGAGATGGTCGATGTCGAAGTGCACAGTGAGCGCGGTGACCACGCGCCACCACTCGCCGCCGGCGACGCGGCCGGCGTCGAAGCGTCCCGCCACGAGCCAGTCGAGGTTGAAGACGCTCTTGTGCAGGCACGCGAACGCGAGCAGCAAAATCAAGAGATAGGCCGCGACGCCCGGCAGCGCACCGCCCACGTGCTCCACGTGCCGCTGTCCGACCGCGCGCTTGTTCTCGGCGAGATACTGCGCGAGCTCGGCCGTGGCCGCTGCCGCGAGCGGCGCCGGCACGCAGAGCTCCCAGCCGCGGAACCCGAGCACGCGCCGATAGTCGATGTCGCGCGCAGTGAGAACGAGCGCGAGCTCGGCCGAGCGCCGCTCGTCGGCGACCGCAACGGTGATCCAGGAGCCCGTGTCGTCCATGTCTGCTAGCATGCCTCACCCATGAACGAGCTGCGCTGCCACCGCTGCGGCGAGTCGCTCGCCGCGCTCTCGCTGCCATTCACTCGGCTGGATGAATGCCCGAAGTGCCGCGCGCAACTGCACGTGTGCAAGATGTGCGAGCGCTTCACCACGCGCAACCCGAAAGGTTGCCTCGAAGAGGACGCTCCGGACGTGCGCGACAAGAAGAGCGCGAACTTCTGCGACTACTTCAAGCCTTCGCCGAAGGCGTTCGACGCGGCCGCGCAGACGGCCGAGCAGGCCGCGCGCTCGACGCTCGACTCGCTGTTCAAGAAGTAGAGTGCCTGGCACTGCCGGTGTCTGACACCAAGCTGCTAACCCTTAACGCAGACGACTTGCTTGAGCGTGTGCACGATCTCGACGAGGTCGCGCTGCGCCTCCATCACCGCGTCGATGTCCTTGTAGGCGGCCGGCGTCTCGTCGATGACGTCCGCGTCCTTGCGGCACTCCACGCCGGCCGTCGCCGCGACGTGCTGGTCCACCGTGAAGCGCTTGCGCGCCTCGGTCCGCGACATCGTGCGGCCCGCGCCGTGGCTGCAGCTCTCGAAGCTCTCGGGATTGCCGAGGCCACGCACGATGTACGAGCGTGCGCCCATGCTGCCCGGGATGATGCCGAGCTCGCCGCGGCCGGCGCGCACCGCGCCCTTGCGCGTGACGAGCACGCTCTCGCCGAAGTGCGTCTCGCGCGCGGCGTAGTTGTGATGGCAGTTCACCGCGACATCGCCGAGCCGGAACGGACGTAGCTCCTCGCGGAGCACGCGCAGCACCGAGTCCATCATCGCGCGGCGATTCTCCGCGGCGTAGTCCTGCGCCCAGTGCATCGCTTCGACGTAGTCGTCGAAGTGCTCGGTGCCCTCGACGAGATACGCGAGGTCGCGGTCCGGCAAATCGACGAA
>DASUFK010000070.1:0-3211 GCA_036274615.1 Gammaproteobacteria bacterium
ACGTTCGGCAGGTCGGCGCGGCTCGGGCCCGCGGGCAGCCAGCCGCGGTTCACGAGCACCCAGCCGCCGGCGTCGGCGCGGAACGGCGTGAGCACGTAGAAACCCGCGACGCCGTCGTGGACCATGTTGTCGAGGAGAAATTGCTTCGCGGGCGCGTACTCGCCGCGGAGCTCGACCTCGCGAAAGCGCAAGGGCTCGCGATCCGCGTCCGCGGGCAACGACGTGAGCGGCGCTTCCGCCGCCGCGGCGGCGAACCGCGCGTTCACTGCGCGCGCCTCGTCCGCGCGCTGCCATTGCCAGACGCCGAGCCGCGCGAGCAGCACGCCGATCGCAAGCAGCGCCACCACCGCGATCAGGCTGCGCGCCGACGCCGGAGCGCGCACACTAGTCGCCTCGAATCCGGCACGCGGAGCGCGTCTTGATCGTCATCGGCTTGTTCATCGTCATCCTCGTGTGCCTCGGCTTCGCGGTCGCGGCGTTCCGCCGCAACGACTCCGACGCGATGCTCAAAGCGCTGACGCTGCGCGTGAGCCTGTCGGTGCTGCTGTTCGCGCTGCTCTTGCTCGCGTGGCAAGTGGGCTGGATCGCGCCCCACGGCCTCGGCCGCTGAGCACCGCGCCAGGATCGCGCCGGTCGGGGACAGACTTCAGTCTGTCCCCCGTCAGACCCAATACACGAAGAAGAACAGCCCGAGCCACACCACGTCGACGAAGTGCCAGTACCAGGCCACGGCCTCGAAGGCGAAGTGCCGTTGCGGCGTGAAGTGGCCGCGCAGAATCCGAAGCCAGATCACGGTGAGCATGATCGCACCGAGCGTCACGTGCAGGCCGTGGAACCCGGTGAGGAAGAAGAAGGTGTTGCCGTAGATGCCGGTGTCGAGGCGCACGTTCTCGTCGAGATAGAGGTGCATGTATTCCTTGGCCTGCATGCCGAGGAACACGAAGCCGAGCACGATGGTGGCCGCGAGCCAGACGATCAGTTGGCGGCGGTGATTCGCCCGCAGCGCGTGATGCGCGATCGTGATCGTCACGCCGCTCGAGAGCAGCAGCGCAGTGTTGAGCGTGGGGATGCCCCAGGCGCTCACCCGCTCGATCATTCCGCTCACGGGTCCGGTGGACGGCCACAGGTTCTGCGCGGACGGCCACAACAGCAGATGCGTGAAGAAATTGTCGCCGCCGCCCGCGAGCCAGGGCACCACGAGCGCGCGCGCGTAGTAGAGCGTGCCGAAGAACACGCCGAAGAACATCACCTCGGAGAAGATGAACCAGCTCATGCCCCAGCGGAACGACGAGTCGACCTTCTGGTTGTAGAGGCCGCCCTCGCTCTCGCCGATCACCGTGCCGAACCAGCCCACCATCATGCCGATCACGAGCAGGAAACCGAGCAACGCGAGCCACTTGCCGGCCGTGAGGTCGTTGAGCCAGAGCGCCGTGCCGCCGAGCATCGTGAACAGGCCGATCGATCCCATGATGGGCCAGCGGGTGCCGTGGGGAACGTAATAGTGCCCGGGCTCGGTGTGTCCACCGTGGTGGTCGTGCCCGTGATGTGCGGCGGCGGTGCTCATTCAGCAATCCCTACTTTGAAACGGCGTAAAACGTGTAAGAGAGGCTCACGGTGTCGACATCGGCCGGCAAGGCCGGATCGAGCGCGAACGCAACCGTGAGCTCGCGGGCCTCGTTCGCTTCGAACGGCTGAGTGGTGAAGCAGAAGCACTCGAACTTCTTGAAGTAGCGCGCGGCCTCGCCGGGCTCGATGCTCGGCACTGCTTGGCCCACCACCGGCTCGTCGCGGCGGTTGCGCGCGGCAAAGTGCGCGACGTAGGTCTCGCCGGGATGCACCTCGATGTGGCTCAGCTCGGGGTGAAAATCCCAAGGCGCGCCGCGCGCGACGGAGCCCAGGAACTCGACGCGCACGGTGCGGTTCACGTCCGCGGCCGCGAGCAGCGGCGCGGACGCCGCGTTGGCGGTCTTGCCGCCGAGACCCGTGACCGAGCAGAACACGTCGTAGATCGGCACGAGCGCGAAGCCGAACGCGAACATCGCGGCCACGAGGCCGACGAGCTTCCAGGGCAGATGCCGATCGGCGGTTGCGGTGACGTGCGGCATCAGTGCGGCCCGCTCACGAAGTTCCAGGCGATGTAGCCCAGATAGAAAGCCACCACCACACCCGCGAGCAGCCACGCGCTCGAGCGAATCTTCGCGTCGAGCGCGGGGTCTCGCCGGCCCCGGCGGCCGTCGGCCGCGCGGTCGGGCGAACGGAGGTCCGACCGGCTCACTTGATCTCCGGCGGCTCTTCGAAGGTGTGGTGCGGAGCCGGCGACGGCACGGTCCACTCGAGGCCGGCCGGATGGTCCCAGACCATCGCGGTGGCCTTGGGGCCGCCGCGGATGCACTTGATCACCACCCACACGAAGATGAACTGCGAGAGGCCGAGGCCGAACGCGCCGAGGCTCGAGATCATGTTGAAGTCCGCGAACTGCGGCGCGTAGTCCGGTATCCGGCGCGGCATGCCCGCGAGCCCCAAGAAGTGCTGCGGGAAGAACGTGACGTTCGTGAAGATCGCCGTGAGCCAGAAGTGCAGCTTGCCGAGCTTCTCGTCGTACATGTGACCGGTCCACTTCGGCAGCCAGTAGTACGCGCCCGCGAACGCGCCGAACACGGCGCCCGGCACGAGCACGTAGTGGAAGTGCGCCACCACGAAATAGGTATCGTGGTACTGAATGTCGGCCGCCACGAGCGCGAGCATCAAGCCCGAGAAGCCGCCGAGCGTGAACAGGAACAAGAACGCCAGCGCGTAGAGCATCGGCGTCTCGAACGTGAGCGAGCCTTTCCAGAGCGTGGCCGTCCAGTTGAAGATCTTCACGCCGGTGGGTACCGCGATGATCATCGTGGTGAGCATGAAGAACAGCTGGCCCGCGAGCGGCATGCCGGTGGTGAACATGTGGTGCGCCCACACCACCATCGACAGGAACGCGATGCTCGCCGTGGCGTACACCATCGCCGCGTAGCCGAACAGCGGCTTGCGCGCGAACGTGGGGATCACCTCGGAGACGATGCCGAACGCCGGCAGAACGATGATGTAGACCTCGGGGTGGCCGAAGAACCAGAAGATGTGCTGGAACAGCACGGGGTCGCCGCCGCCCGCCGCCGAGAAGAAGCTCGTGCCGAAGAACCGGTCGGTGAGCAGCATCGTGACGCCGCCGGCGAGCACC
>DASUFK010000071.1:0-8156 GCA_036274615.1 Gammaproteobacteria bacterium
TGAACCGCATGGCCCGCAAACAGATGAGCGAGCGGGACAAGCAGGAGCTGAAACAGAAGCTGGAGGAGCTGAAGGAGCTGCTGCGGCAGGGGGGACCGGGCCGCGAGGAGCACCTGCGCCGGCTCCGCCAGTTTGCCCAGCGTGCGCGCGGCAAGTCCGGCGACGGCTCCGGCAACGAGCCGCAGGGCGGCGGCAACGGTCCCGGCGGCAAGGGTCAGCGGCAGCTCACCCTGGGCCCCGGCGGGGAATCGATACCGATTCCGATGCCCGAGCAGAGCCCGGGCCCGGCGGGTCGAGCCGGCTCCGGCGATGGCCAAGGCAAGGGCGAGTCCGGCAGCAAGGACTGGGGCACGGGCAGCGACCCCAAGCTCCAGGGAGATCCGAGCGATCTGAAGAACAAGACCGAGGACGTATCGGCCGCAGCGGTCGACACCGGCCAGGGCTCGAGCACGAGCGAGGTCGTGTATGGCGCAGCCGAGCGCGGCTTCACCGGCGCGCGCTACAAGAACGTTTACACACAGTATCGCACCGTGGCGGAAGACGTCCTCGAGCAAGAAAATATCCCGGCCGGCTACGAATTCTACGTGCGCCGGTATTTTCAGCTGATTCGTCCCAGAACTACGCCGTGATGGCGAACGCGGGGCAAACTGCCCCGTGCGCGCGGGAATAAACATCCTGTCATCGGCTAGAATGGGCCTACGGCAATGACTGACACGAGAGAAGTTGAGCGCGAGGCGGAGCAATTTCGCCAGAGTCTGGCGGCGCTGCGCGAAGAGATCGGCCGCGTCATCGTCGGCCAGCGAGCGGTGATCGACGGCGTGCTCACCTGCATGCTCGCCGGTTCGCACGCGCTGCTCGAGGGCGTGCCCGGCCTCGGCAAGACCATGCTGGTGCGCACGCTGTCGCGAGCGCTCGGCTTGAGCTTCGCGCGCATCCAGTTCACGCCCGACCTGATGCCCGCCGACGTGATCGGCACCACCGTGATCGACGAAGCGCAGAGCGGCGCCAAGGCCTTCGAGTTTCGGCCGGGACCGATCTTCGCCAACATCGTGCTGGCGGACGAGATCAACCGTGCGACGCCCAAGACGCAGAGCGCGCTGCTCGAGGCCATGCAGGAGCGCAGCGTGACGGTCGGGCGCAAGACCCACAACCTCGAGCAGCCGCACCTCGTGCTGGCCACCCAGAACCCCCTGGAGATGGAGGGCACGTACCCGCTGCCGGAAGCCCAGCTCGACCGGTTCTTGTTCAACGTGCTGCTCGACTATCTGTCGCCCGAGCACGAGATGGCGGTGGTGAACCGTTTCACGGGCCGCATGGACATTCCCGAGGTGAGCTCGGTTACCACGCCCGAGCAGATCGTGAAGTTCCAGTGGCTCGTGCGCCAGGTGCCGGTGGCCGAGAGCGTCAACCGCTACGCGGTGGAGCTCGTGCGCGGCACGCGGCCCAAGGATCCGCTCGCGCCCGACATCGTGAAGAAATACGTGCAGTACGGCGCGTCGGTGCGCGCCACGATGTTCATCACGCTCGCCGCCAAGGCGCGCGCGCTGATGATGGGCCGCTACCACGTCACCCGCGAGGACATCGCGGCGCTGGCGCTGCCCGTGATGCGGCACCGCGTGCTCACGAACTACTTCGCCGAGTCCGACGGCGTGGACACCGATCAAGTGCTGACGGGCCTCGTGCAGGCGATGGACGCCGGCGACCGCAAGCAGGCGCGCGCCGGTTGAGGGATCGATGAGCGCACGGACCGCGGCGACTCATCTCTTAAAGCCCGAGACGCTCGCGGGGCTCGCCAACCTCGACCTCATCGCCCGCGCCGTGGTCGAGGGCTTCCTCACCGGCATGCATCGCTCGCCGTTCTTCGGCTTCAGCCAGGAGTTCGCCGAGTACAAGATGTATGCGGAGGGCGACGATCCGCGGTTCGTCGACTGGAACGTCTACGCGCGCACCGAGCGCACCTACATCAAGCGCTACATCGGCGAGACCAACACGCGGCTCGAGATCCTGCTCGACGCGAGCGCGTCGATGGGCTTCGGCTCCGGCAAGGTCACGAAGCTCATGTACGGCAAGTTCCTCGCCGCCACGCTCGCCTATCTCGCGGCGCGGCAGCACGACGCGGTGGGCCTCATCGTGTTCGACGACGCGATCCGCGAGCACCGGCCCGCGACGTCGCGGTCGGGCGGGCTGTCGGGCGTGCTGCATGCGATCGATCGCGCCGCGCCCGCCAAGGGCACCAATATCAAGGCGCCGTTCGAGCGGTTCCGCGAAGTGGAAAAGGGCCGCGGTCTCGTCGCGGTGATCTCGGATTTCTACACGGACCCGGAGGGACTGCTCAAGAGCGTGCAGCCGCTCGCGTACCAGGGGCAGGACGTGATCCTGTTCCACTTGCTCGACCCGCAGGAGATCAAGCCGGTGCTCAAGGAGTCGGCGCTGCTCGAGGACATGGAGACCGGGGAGTCGATGGAGGTGTCGCCGATCTACATGAGCTCGCTCTATCGCGAGCGAATCGACGCGCACGTTTCCGCGATGCACAAGTCGGCGCTCGGCGCCGGCGCGGACCATTTGCTCGTCGACATCTCGAAACCGCTCGACGACGTGCTGCGCAACTACATGACGTTCAGGCACCGCCGGGGTTGACGCCATGAGCTTGCTAGCACCCGCCTTCCTGGCCGGACTCCTCGCGATCGGACTGCCGTGGTGGCTCCATCGCCTCTCGTCCGACAATCCGAACAAGCAGCGCTTCAGCTCGCTGATGTTCCTGGAGCCCGGCGAGCCGCGCCGCGTGCTCGCGAAGAAGGTGCAGTATCTCTTGCTGCTCGCGCTCAGGATCGGGGTGCTCGTGCTGCTCGCGCTCGCGTTCGCGCAGCCCGCGATCTGGCGCAAGCCCACGGCGGGCGACGGCTCTGCGGCGCGCCTGCACGTGATCGTGCTCGACGTGTCCGCCTCGATGGGCTATCGCGACCGCTGGCAACGCGCCGTCGACGCCGCCAACGACGTCATAGGCAGTCTCAGCGCCGACGACCGCGCGCAGCTCATCGCGGCCGGGCGCTCGATCGAGGTGCTCGGCAGCCCCACGGCCGATGCGTCGGTGCTCCGCCAGACGCTGAACACCGTCAAGCCCGGCGTCTTCCGCATCGACTACGGTCAGACGATGCGCGCGCTCGACGGCGTGCTGCGCGGCGCGAACCTCCCGGTGGTGATCGATCTCGTCACCGACGCGCAGCAGAGCAGCCTGCCCACGCGCTTCGGCGAGCTCGCGCCGCGGCGCGCGGCGGAGCTCGCGGTGCACGACGTGGCCACCGGCACGGCCGACAACTGGGCCGTGGACAGCTTCGGCGGCTCGGCGCTCACGGGCGAGCTCGAGGCCGGCATCCGCAGCTTCGCGGCCGAGCCGGCCACGAAGACCGTGAAGCTCGAGCACAACGGCCGCGTGGTGGCCGAGCAGACGGTGGAGGTCCCGGCCGGCGGCCGCGCCCAGGCGCGGTTCCAGCCGCTCGAGCTCGCGTCCGGCGGCAACCGCGTGCGCGTGTCGGTGGAGCCCGCCGACGGCCTCGCGGCCGACGACCAGCGCTTCCTCTCGCTCAAGCGCCCGCAACCCCGCCCGGTGCTCATCGTCGCCGCGGATCCCAAGGGCAAGGGGCCGCTCTATACGAGCGCGGCGCTCGGCACGCTCGCGGCGCTCGCGCTGACGCCCGAGGTGAAGGCGCCGAACGGGCTCGGCGACAAGCCGCTCACCGACTACAGCTTCATCGTCGTGACGGACGCCGGGCTACTGGGTCCCGCCGAGACCACGCGGCTCCAGGATTATGTCCAAGGGGGCGGCCGGGTGCTGCTCGCGTTCGGGCCGCGCGCGGCTTCGCTCACCACCGTGCCGGTGGCCGGCGAGGCCCTGAAGCCGGGGTCGCAGCTCGGCGCCGCCAAGACCGCTTCGATCGGCGAGGTCGACGCCGGTCATCCGGCGTTGCGCGGCGTGGACGAGCTGCGCTCGGCCAAGTTCACCCGTTACCTCGCGGTGGAGCCGCACGCGGACGATCGCGTGGCGATCCGGCTCGACGACGGCGCGCCGCTCCTGCTCGACCGCGCGCTCGGCTCGGGCCGCGTGCTGCTGTTCACATCGTCGCTCGACCGCGAGTGGAATGATCTGCCGGTGCAGCCCGTGTTCGTCCCGTTCCTGGCCGGCCTCGCGAACTATCTGCTCGGCGGCGCAGGCTTCACGAGCGAGGCCGACCTGGGCTCGACGCTCGCGGTGCGCGCGCTCGGCCTCGTGGGCGGCCAGATCTTCGATCCGCGGGGCGAGAAAGCGCTCGCGCTCGGCGGCGGCGACGACGTGCTGCTCGACCAGGTGGGTTTCTACGAGGTCGTGGGCGGCGGCAATAGCGAGCTCGTGGCCGTGAACTTCGATCCGCGCGAGTCCGATCTCGCGCCGGTCGACGCCGCCGCGCTCGAGCGCTGGCGGGGGCTCGGCATGCGCGCATCGGACCAGGCGCAGGCGCCGTCGGCGGCCGCGGCCGAGGAGCCGGTCGCGCGCTCGCTGGGGCCCTGGCTGGTGCTGGCGCTCCTGCTGGTCGCTGTCATGGAATCCTGGGTAGGAAACTGGCATCTTAGGATCAGAAGAGGGCTTGCCGCATGACCGCACAGTCGCAGCTCGAGGTTTACCTCGGCGAATTCCGGCAGCGTCTGAAGACGCTGATCCTCGCGCGCGGCTGGGCGATCCTCGCCGCCGCCGCCCTCGTGATCACCGTGGCGGCCGTGTGGCTCGGCATCCGCCGCGCCTTCGACCCCGCGTCGGTCTACGGCGCCCGGGCAGTGCTCGTGCTGCTGCTCGGCGCGATCGTCGTGGGCCTCATGGTGCTGCCGCTGCGCGCGCTCAAGCGCAGCCGCGGCATCGGCGACATCGAGCGGCGCGCGCCGGACTTCAACGGCCGGCTCGAGACCTACGATGGCATGCTGCACGGCCCGAACGCGCGGCCGTCGCCGTTCCTGGGCCTGCTCGCCGAGGACGCGCTCAAGCTCGCGCGCAAGATTCCGATCGCGCTCAAGGTGCCGACGCTGCACATTCGAGCGCCCGCCATGGTCGCCATCGTCATGGGACTGGCGCTGGTTTGGCTCGCGGCCTTCGGACCGACCAACTGGCGTTACGGCGTCCGCAATCTCTGGGCCGGTTGGCTCCTGCCCGACACGCTGCCGCCGCAACGCATCGACGTGAACCCCGGCGACGGCACGGTCCGCCGCGGCGGCGATCTGCACGTGGTGGCCAAGGCCGACGGCTTCGAGCCGTCGCACATGGAGGTGTTCGCGCAGTTCGCGAGCGGCGCCGGTTGGGAAAGCGCGCCGATGGCCCGCGGCACCGACGGCAATTTCGACTTCACGTTCTTCGCGCTGCGCGAGCCGCTGCGCTACTACGTGGTGGCGGCGAGCCTGCGCAGCCAGGAATTCGCGGTGGACGTGGTAGATCTGCCGCGCATCAACAACGTCAAGCTCACCTACAACTATCCGAACTGGACGCACCTCGATCCGCAGGTCGTGGAGCCCGGCAGCGACATTCGCGCGGTCGAGGGCACCAAGGTCACGGTCGAGATCGCCACCGACCAGCCGATCGAAGCCGCGGAGCTCGTCGCGAACGGCCAGCGCATCGCGATGCAGGCCAACGGCAACGTCAACACGGCCACGCTCGAGGTCGACAAGAGCGGCGACTACTACGTGTCGACGCTGTTCAACAAGGACTCCGTGAAGCTCACCGACGACTACCTGATCACGATGACGCCCGACAACAAGCCGGTCGTGAAAGTCGTGAAGCCGGGGCGCGACTGGCGCGCGAGCAGCGTCGAGGAAGTCACCGTGCGAGTCGAGGCGAGCGACGACTACGGTCTGGACAAGCTCGAGCTCCACTACTCGGTCAACGGCGGCGAGTGGACCACCGCGCCCCTCGAGGTCAACGGCAAGAGCGCGCTCAGCGCCGAGACGCTGTTCCTCGAGAACCTGCAGCAGCCGGTGCGCGCGCCCACCACCCGTCCGCGCACCGAACAGCCGAGCGTCGGCATCGACGAGTTCCGCGTGCGCGGGCGGCGGCCGCCGCAAGAGCAGCCGGCTACGCCGGCCGAGGAGCCTTCCGCCTCGCAGACGCCCGCGGCCGACGCTACGCCGAAGATGCGCAAGCTCGAGCCGGGCGACGTGATCTCGTATTACGCCGTGGCCGAAGACCGCGGCCGCGAAGTGCAGACGGACCTGTTCTTCATCGAAGTGCAGCCGTTCGACCGCAGCTTCACGCAAGCCACGCAAGGCGGCGGCGGTGCCGGCGGCGGGCAGCAACAGCAGGACGAGATCTCGCGCCGGCAGAAGGAAATCCTCGTCGCCACCTGGAACCTCATCAAGGAGCGCACCGAGGAGACGTCGAGCTATCTCGACGAGCAGCAGCTGCACGACAACTCGCAGATGCTCGCGGACTTGCAGCGCACGTTGGCCGAGCAGGCGAAGACACTGGCGAGCCGCGCGCGCGCCCGCCAGCTCACCGGTGTGGACCCGCGGATCCAGCAGTTCGTCGACAACCTCGAGCAAGCGGCGGAGGCGATGGGACCGGCGTCCGAGCGGCTCGCCGACATCAAGCTCCAGGACGCGGTGCCGTCGGAGCAGGAAGCGCTGCAGCATCTGCTGCGCGCCGAGTCCGTGTTCACCGACATCCAGGTGGCGCAGCAGCAAGGCGGCGGTGGCGGCGGCGGCAATGCGGGCCGCGACCTCTCCGAGCTCTACGAGCTCGAGATGGACCTCGAGAAGAACCAGTACGAGACCGAGAACTCGCCGAACAGCCTCGACTCGCCGCAAGAGAGCGTCGACGAGGCGATCGCGAAGCTGCAAGAGCTCGCGCGCCGGCAGGAGGAGCTGTCGCAGCGGATGAACAACCGCACCGCCGGGCTCACCGAGCAGGAGCGCTGGCAGCAGGAGTCGCTGCGGCGCGAGACCGAGGAGCTCAAGAAGCAGCTCGAGGAAATGCAACAGCGCCTCGCCCAGCAGCAACAACAGCAGCAGCAGCAGGGCTCGCAGGGACAACGCGGTCAGCAGGGCGGCCAGCAGCAACAGAGCGCGTCGAACGGCCAGGCGGGCGGTCAGCAGAACGACCAGACGCAGCAGGCGATCTCGCAGCTCAATCAGGCGCTGCAGGCGATGAATCAGGCGAACGGCCAGAACGGCCAGAACGGCCAGCCGATGGATCAGGAGGCCGCGCGCCGCGCGATCGAGCAGGCCCGCCGCGATCTCCAGCGCGCGCTCGATCAGCTCACCGCGCAGCGGCAGTCGGCCGTCGGCGAGGCGTTCTCCAACCTCACCGACCGCGCCAAGGACCTCTACGACAAGCAGAGCCAGACCGCCCAGGACCTGCAACGGACGCTGCGCGAAGGCGCGAACCTTCCGCCGCAGCAGCGGCGTTACGGCGGGCTCAACGAAGAGCAGGCCCAGGACTTCTATCAGCGCAAGAACGACCTCAAGGACGAGCTCGAGGCGCTCCAGAACGACATCCAGCGCGTCGCGCAGCAGTTCAAGCAGCAGACGCCGGGCGCGAGCGACAAGCTCAACGAGGCGCTCACCGATCTGCAGAGCGCGCAGACCACCGCGCGTCTCGGCTTGGGCGCCGACATGATCGCCCGAGGCGGGGCCCAGCAGGTCGCCGCCACCGACTCGGTCGCTACCTCCGCGCTCCGCAATCTGCAGCGCGACGCCGAGGCGGCCCAAGCGCTCGCGAACGAGGAAGCTGTCAACGGCCAGCAGCGCGCGGCCGATCCGAACGCCGAGCTCAAGGCCGAGCTCCAGTCGCTGCGGCAGCAGCTCGCCGAGCTCACGCAGCAACAAAATCAGAACGGTCAGGGCCAGAACGGGCAGCAAAACGGCCAGCAGCCCGGCGGTCAGCAACCTGGGAACCAGCAAGGCCAAGGCCAGCAGCCCGGCCAGGGACAACAGTCCGGACAGGGCGGCGCGCCGAACGACCAGGCGCAAGCGTCGAACGGCGGGGCGCAGAACGGCGGCGGCCGCTATGGCGACCGCAACAACGCGTTCGGCCCGGGCGGCGGCGGCTGGTACGACTGGCGGCGCGGTGGGGTCTGGGACCCGCGCAGCCGCGGCTGGTGGACGAATCCGCAGACGCTCGAGCAGGCGCGCGACCAGCTCAC
>DASUFK010000072.1:0-19677 GCA_036274615.1 Gammaproteobacteria bacterium
CGAAGTCCGAGCGAAACGGGCCGATCCACGCGCCGGGCGCCGCGCCGAAGACGGCGCCGGCGAGCGCGTCGCCGAACAGGACCGCAACCTGGTCGCGCGGCGCGTTCGTGTAGGACGCGCGCAACGGCGTCCGATCGCCTACGTCGCCGGGCGCGGCGCCCGCGTTGAGCCTCGCGAGCCCGGCGGACGCGTCCGCGTCGAGCGCCGCGCCGTGCTTGTCCGGATCGAAGAACACCTGCTCGAACGCGGCGAGCGGCGGCACCGCGAACCGGTCCGGCTGCGCCGCGTAGAACGCCTCGAGATCCGCCTCCGACGCCGGCGCCGGATCCGCGACGTCCTGAGTGAGGTACTGCATCTTCTCGACGAGCCGGCGGCGCACCTCGTCGTCGTTCTCGTCGAGCTTGAGCGCGAGCGCCTCGCGATACAGCACCTCTTCGCGGACGGCCGGCTCGAGCAGCTCAGCCAGCTCGTCGCGCGTGAGCGCTCGTCCCTTGAGCGCCGTCGCGGCATCGCGGGCCTGCGCGACCTGCTCCGCCGGCAGCGTGATGCGCTCCCGCCCCCCGCGAATCGACTGGCCGCGCCACGCCGACGCGGCGAACAGCGCGGCGCCGATCACGAGGAAGTGCAGCAGCGGGTCCTTGAGCAGCTTGACGAGGGGAGCTCTCACGCGCGCAAGTCTACTGCAGCCCAGCGCATCGGCGACGCGCGGCCGGCGGCCCAGCGCATCGCGGGGCGACATGGGCGGATCTTATACGTTGACGTGTCATCATAATGTAGGGCATGCTCCAGCGAATGCGGCCCCGAGGACGTCCGAAAACCAGCAGACTGCCGCGTAGCGAGCAGCTCCGGCGGGCAAAGCGGGCTCAGCGCGCCCGTCAGCGGCTGGCCAACGTGGTCGAGGTGCAGTTTCCCTTGCCGGGTCCTGTCGCCGCGAAGCTTGCCGCCGCCCGGCGCGCACCAAACTTTCCCGAGCTGCTCGATCGGGCGCTCGATCGCCTCGTCGTGAGGCTCGCGCACTATCCACAATTGCACGATCTCGCGTGGAACCGCGTCGACGAGTACCTGACCGCGCGGGAAGCATTTCAGCTGTACGAGCGCAACTGGAGACTCATCGATGCCGGCACCCTCGAAGCACGCGAGCGCGAGCTCATCGAGCGTCTGAAGGCGGATCTTGGGCACGACGAAATCAACGCGTAGCTTCAACCGGCCCTACCATCGCGCCGTCGCGCACGCGTTGCGGGCGTTCGATCCTAAGTTTCTCACGCACGCCGCATGTTTCTTCGGAGGCGGCACGCAGCTCGCGATGAAGCTCGGCGAGTATCGCGAATCGCGCGACATAGACTTTTTATGCTCGACGCGCACCGGAGTGCAGGCGTTGCGCGAGCAGGTTACGAACCGCTCCCTCGGCGCGCTCGTCCGCGGCGACGCCGCGCTCGAGCTCGCTCGCGACGTGCGGGCGGACCGCGACGGAATCCGCACGTTTCTGATCGTCGACTCCGTTCGCTTGAAGTTCGAGATCGTATTCGAGAGCCGGATCGATCTTGCCGGCGAGCTCGATCGTTCGCTGGGAGTGCCGTCGCTCGGCCGCGAGCACGCGGTCGCCGAGAAGCTGCTCGCGAACGCCGACAGAGGCCTCGATGAGTCGACGCTCGCGCGCGACTTGATCGACCTCGCGTTCACGGCCGTTCACTTCGGCAAGCCGGTGGTTACGGCCGGGCTCGTGATGGCCGAGCAGGCCTATGGATCCGCGGTTCGCCGCTATCTCGCGGCGAGCCTGGCGGCGTTTCGCGATCGCAAGCGCGCGGCCGTGTGCATCGAGTCGCTCGCCGTGAGCGACACCGCCACGCTCCGAAAGGGTTTGCGAGCGCTGCGGGGCTGGCTGTGAACGCGCTCGAGCGGATCGGAGCGAAATCGGCGCTCGGGGGCTTGGCCGGAAATCGGCGGCCGGGCAACGGGGGCGAACCGAAAAAGTAACCTGTCCCCAAAAGAAAGAAGGGTCCCGGCCTCGGGGGGTGGGAGGAGACCGGGACCCTTGTGCCCTACCGCCGTGCCTTGGGGACCCAGCGGATGGCTTTGCTCGTTGCAATCAAGAAAAGCTCAATGCCACGAACCGCTGCGAGTCGCCGCGGCGCACGAGCAAGAGCGCCCGCTTGTCCGACTTCGCTTCGTTCAACGCCGCCACGGCCTCGCTCGCCGACGTGACGTTCTTTTGGTTCACCTGAGTGATGACATCGCCGGGCCGCAAACCCTTGTCAGCCGCCGCGCTGTCCGGCGCGACGCGTACGACCAGCGCGCCCTCGACATCGGAAGGCATGCCGAGCTGCGAGCGGTCCTGATCCGTGAGCGGCTTCAGCGTGAGGCCGAGCGAATGGCCGCCGTTGTCCGTGGCCGGATTCGCCGACGCCACCTGCTCCGCCTTCGACGCCTCGCCGAGCTTGATCTTGAGCTCGTGGCTCTTGCCGTTGCGCCACACCGTGACACGCGCGGTGTCGCTCGGATTGGCTTCCGCCACCACGCGCGACAGCGTCTTCGCCGAGTCGATCTCGTGATCGTTGAACTTGGTGATCACGTCGCCCGCGAGCACGCCGCCCTTCTTGGCCGGGCCGTCGCCCAACACTTCGGCGACGAGCGCGCCCTTGTCGTGATCGAGGCCGAGCGACGCCGCGAGCTCGTCGTCGAGATTCTGGATCTGAACGCCGAGCCAGCCGCGCTCCACGGTGCCGTTGGTCTTCAGCGACGCGACCACGGTCTTGGCCTGATTCGACGGAATCGCGAAGCCGATGCCGACGTTGCCGCCGTTCGGCGAGAAGATCGCCGTGTTGATGCCCACGACCTCGCCGGCCGTGTTGAACACCGGGCCACCGGAGTTGCCGGGATTGATCGGCGCGTCGATCTGCAAGTAGTCGTCGTACGGGCCCGACTGGATGTCGCGGCCGCGCGCCGAGATGATGCCGGCGCTCGCCGTGCCGCCCAAGCCGAACGGGTTGCCGATCGCGACCACCCAGTCGCCCACGCGGGCGTGATCGGAATTGCCCCACTGCAGGTGCGGCAGCGAAGAGCCATCCACCTTGATCAGCGCAACGTCCGTCTTCGGGTCGGTGCCGATGAGCTTGGCGTCGAGCTTCTTGCCGTCCTGAAGCGTGACCACGATCTTGTCGGCGCCGTCGACGACGTGATTGTTGGTGACGATGTAGCCGTCGGCCTCGATCAAGAACCCCGAGCCCTGCCCTTCGATCTTGCGCTGCGGCATTTGGAACTGCTGGCCGGGCTGATCGAAGAAGCGGCCGAAGAACTCGTCGAACGGCGAGCGGTAGCGCGGATCCGCATTGCGTCCGCGCGGCTGATCGTCGTTGTCGCCGTAGTCCCCGAACGCCGTCGGTTGGGCGTCGGCAACCTTGTCGACCATGATGTTCACGACGGCCGGGCTCACCGCTTCCACCACGTCGGCGAAACCGCCGGTGGCCACCGTGGCCGGAGTAACGGCGGAGTGTGCCGGCGGCGTGAAGTCCACCGCCATTACGGTGAGCATGAGAGCAGCGCCGCCGACGGCTCCCGCGAGCCATCCTGAGCGCGCAGATATCTTGTGGGTCATCGCGAGTCTCCTTCGCAAATTCTTTTGCCGGATTGGCGTTTCATGGGAGCCAACCTACGCCCCGGGGGATTAACGGCGTCTCACGAGTTCCCTACTTTTTCGTAATGGTCCGGCGAGACGCATTAATCGGCCATTCAGGTCCAAAGGAATAAGGTGGCACCACGATCGAAGAACGCCTGTGAATGGCGCCTTCGACGGCCAATCAGGAGACGACCATGGAACTTTGGAAAGTGAACGGATGGACGAAGCGCGGCGTCACGGCGCTCGCCGCGCTGACGTTGGGCGTGGGCTTTACCACGGCTTCGAGCGCGCGGCCCGCGAACGACGCGGCGCCGGCGGCAAATACCGAGATTCGTAACGTCGAGCCCGGCGCAGGCGTCGGCGAGGCTGTGGAGAGCTTCTCGATCCTGTCGGGTCTCTACAGCTGGCACGCCATCGACGACAACAGCGTGATCGTTTGGACCAATCCCTGGCAGCCGTATCTCGTGAAGCTCGCCTTCCCGAGCCATGACTTGCAGTTCGTGCAGGCGATCGGCGTGACCTCGATGGGCAGCCGGGTGTACGCGAAGTTCGACGCGGTGAAAGTGCGCGGCTTCCGTTACCCTATACAGGGCATCTTCAAGCTGACGCGCGACGAGGCAAAGGCTCTGACCACTCGGGCGAGCTGAGCCACCGAGGCACTCCGCGACAGCATGAGCGAGCAACGCGACGTCCTGCCCGAGGGACGCCGCGCTTTGCAACGAGCGAGGTCGAGAGCGGCGTGCGTGTTCTGGTCATCGAGGACGACAAGGACGTTGCCTCCTTCATTCGCAACGGACTGACCCAGGCGGGCTACAACGTAGACCACGCCGACAACGGCAAAGACGGCCTGTTTCTCGCCACCACCGAGGACTACGACGTGCTCGTGGTCGACCGGATGCTGCCGGGCGTGGACGGGCTCACGCTGATCCGCACGCTGCGCGCGTCGCAGGACTCCACACCCGTATTGATCTTGAGCGCGCTCGGCGAGGTCGACGACCGCGTGAAGGGCTTGAAGGCCGGCGGCGACGACTACCTCGTGAAGCCGTTCGCATTCAGCGAGCTGCTCGCGCGGCTCGAGGCGCTCGACCGCCGCGCCAAGGCCGGCGGCGACGCGCCGGACACGGTGCTCAAGGCGGCCGACCTCGAGATGGACCTGCTGCGGCGCGAGGTGCGCCGCGGCGGCGAGCTCATCGACTTGCAGCCGCGCGAGTTCCAGCTACTCGAGTTCCTGCTGCGCCACGCGGGCCAAGTGGTGACGCGCACGATGCTGCTCGAGGGCGTGTGGGACTACCACTTCGACCCGCAGACGAACGTGATCGACGTGCACGTGAGCCGCCTGCGCTCGAAGATCGACCGCGGCTTCGACCGCCCCCTGCTGCACACCGTGCGAGGCGTAGGCTATCGCCTGGACGCCTGAAGAGGAAAAATAGGGACATGTTACTTTTTCGAGCGCCACCGGTTTCGAGTCGGCAGGCTCTTCACGCTCGAAAAAGTAACATGTCCCTATTTTTCGGGCGCGCGATGCTCCGATGAAACTGCGGACATTGTTCAGAACGAGTGTGTTCCAGCTCACGCTGGCGTACACCGCGCTGTTCACCGTGTCCGCGGTGGCGCTCGTCGCCTTTCTTTACTGGTCGACGTTCGGCTACATCGAGCGGCAGACCAACGCGGTGATCGAGGCCGAGATCAACGGCTTGAGCGAGCAGTACAAGCAAGGCGGGTTGTCCGCGCTCAAGGACGTGATCGACGACCGCGTGATGAACCGCGAGGACCAGGGCGCCGTGTATTTGCTTGCCAATCTGATCGGCACGCCGTACGCGGGCAATTTGCACTCCTGGCCGCGCGAGCTCGACCGTTTCGCGGGCGAGTGGGTCGACTTTACGGTGCGCGACCCCGCCACCGGCCGCGAGTCGCCCGTTCGCGCGATGGTGTTCCGCTTCGGGCTCGGCTTCCGGCTGCTCGTGGGCCGCGACACCACCGAGCTCACGCGCGTGAAAGAAGTGTTCCAGCGTGCGCTGTTCTACGGTCTGCCGCTCGTGCTCGGCTTGTCGCTGCTCGGCGGACTGCTCGTCGCGCGCGGCGCGCAACGCCGGCTCGCAGACTTGAACCGCACCACGCGCCAGATCATGGCCGGCGACCTCACGCGCCGCGCGCCGCTCAGCGGCAGCCACGACGAGCACGACGAGCTCGCGCAGAACATCAACGCGATGCTCGATCAGATCGAGGGCCTGCTGGAAGGGATGCGCCACGTGGGCGACAGCGTGGCGCACGACCTGCGTGGACCGCTCACGCGGCTGCGCAACCGGCTCGAGACCTTGGCGGCGTCCGCCAAACCCGACCGCGACGACATCGCCGAGTGCGTCGCCCAGGTGGACCACGTGCTCGACACGTTCAACGCGCTGCTCAGGATCGCACGCGTGGAGAGCGGCGCGCACCGCAGCGCGTTCGCGGCCGTGGAGCTCGGCAAGATCGTGCGCGACGTGGCCGAGCTCTACCAGGCGGCCGCCGACGAGCGGAGCATTGCGCTGTCGTGCGACTGCCGCGCCCGCGTCGAAGTGTTCGGCGACCGCGAGCTGCTCGCGCAAGCCCTCACCAACTTGCTCGACAACGCCGTGAAGTACACGCCGCCGGGCGGCTCCGTAAAGCTCACGCTCGAGCGCACCGACGACACGGCCGTGGTGCGCGTCGCCGATACGGGCCCGGGCGTGCCGGAGGCCGATCGCGAGCGCGTATTGCAGCGGTTCGCGCGGCTCGATCAAGCACGGTCGCAGCCGGGGAACGGTCTAGGGCTTGCGCTGGTGAAGGCGGTGGCCTTGCAACATCACGGGAGGCTCACGCTGTCGGACAACGCGCCGGGGTTGGTGGTGATTCTGGAGCTGCCGGCGCTCGCGCAGGCGCCCGCCGCGCTGGCGGCGCCGGCGTGAGCGGAAATCGCGCCAACGGCGCCGGCACGGTGGGCTAGCGGAGAAACGACCCGGCCTCCAGCGAGGCCGGGCCAAGAACGTTGCGAAGATTCAGCGGACTGCTAGGGGGGATAGCGATCGACTGCGGGCCTTTGCAACGTGCATCACCATCGAAGAAACACCTACCTCAAACAAGACACCTAAGAGCAACGAAACAACGTTGAGATCACCGCCATCCTTGGCTGCAACTGCTCCTGCGAAACAAACCTAAGCGTCCGCACCCGGCGCGACAAACGATATGTTCTTAGGCAACGGCTGATATGCGTTCATCCCGTTCCTGCGTGAACGTGGCCGTCACCCAGTCGCGCAACGCGCACACGTCGGGGTTTTGCGCGGCGTCGTTGCGATACACGAAGTAATACGTGTCGTTCGTCTCGAGCTCGCCGATGCACGGCCGCACGAGCGCGCCCGAGGTGAACCACGAGCTCGCGAGCGGGATCGGAACGAGCGCAACGCCGAGCCCTCGCTCGGCCGCGCGCGCCACGGCGAACATGCTGTCGAGATGAATGACCTTCGGCTGCCGCTCGAGCGCGATCGACATGCTCGCGAACCAGTCGTGCCACGCCTGCGGGCGCGACTTGTGCACGATCAACGTGCTGCCGAGCAGGCCTCGCGGGTCGCCGAGCTTGAGCTCGCGCGCGAGCTGCGGCGAGCACGCCGGCGCGAGCCGCAACGTGAACAGCGGGTGCGCGTTCACGTCGGGCGGGCGATGCGGCAGCAACAGGATCGACGCGTCGCTCGCGGCGGGATGCAACGCGCCCGCCTCCGTGGTCTCGACGCGCATGTCGATCGCGCGATGCCGGTCGGCGAACGCCGACAGCCGCGGGATGAACATCTCGCTCGCGAAGAACGGCAGCAGCGTGATCTTCAGGATCCGCCGCTGACCGTTACGCACGAGAAAGCGCGCGGTGACGTTGTCGAGCTCCGTGAGCAGCGGATCGAGCTGCGCAAACAGCCCGGCCCCGATCTCGGTGAGCGCCACCTCGCGCGTGCGCCGCTCGAACAGCTGCGTGTTCAGCTGCTGCTCGAGGCCCTTGATCTGATGGCTCACGGCCGACGGCGTCACGCACAGCTCCTCCGCGGCCGCCTTGAACGACAAATGGCGCGCGGCGACGCAGAAGGTTCGCAACCCCCGTATCGAGCTCTGGCGCACTCGCACTTCCTCACGGTTTGGCCGGCACGGCCACGTGCGCACGTTTTTGCAAGAAGCATGCCCCTCGTCGGAACGGCGCCGCCGCGAGACCCGGCGCGGTTCGGTGCCGTCGCACGCTTGCGCGGCTGCACTGCGACGGCGCAACGGCGCGCGCGCCATGCACCAAGGCTGTGACGAGCAGCGGTGCGGCGATTCCTCAGTCCCTGCCCGGAAGCGGCGGGACGCGCGGCTCTGCAACTTGGTCGGCCCGCTCGCCGGGGCTCGAGAGAGCCGCTGACCAAAGGGCGAGCTTGGCGGCGAACGGCAGCGAGGCATGCGCCGGGCTCGTCGACGGCAGCACGCGCGTGTCGATGGCCGCCGCGCGCGGCGCAAGCATCGGCAGCACGAGCCGCCGGTAGAGCTCCGCGGCTTTGGTCCCGTTGAAGCAGACGCGGCGAATCTCTCGATGCCGCTCGAAGAACCCGGCGAAGTCGTTGCTTTCAGCGCGGGCCAGAACGATGGCGGTGTCGAGGCTGCCCGCGCGCTCGCCCGCCCCGAGCACGTCCCACACCGCCACGCGTCTCTCGATCAGGCGCTCGAGCCGCAGCGGATAGGGCAGCGACGGACCGGCGCCGAACAGCGCGTCCATGATTTTCCAGAAGCCGTTCTGCGGTTGCGCATAGTACTGGCGCATCTCGAGCGACTTCTGTCCCGGCAGGCTGCCGAGGATCAGCACCGCGGCGCGCGGGTCCGCGATCGGCGGGAAGCCCACCGAGCGCGGCACGCGAGCCCGCGGGCGTGAGCGCCGCGTCCTCACCACGCGAGCAACCGGTAGTGGCCGCGCGTCTCGAGCAACGTCATCTGCTCGAGCACCCACGCTTGGCGGCCGCGGACGTAGGCGCTCGGATTCACGGCGCTGAGCCGGCGCGGATTCGGCAACACGGCGGCGAGCAGCGCGGCCTCACTCGCCGTTAGCTTGGCCGCGCTCGTGCGGAAGTAGCGCTGTGCCGCCGCTTCCACGCCGAACACGTTGGGGCCGAGCTCGGCCACGTTCAAATAGATCTCGAGGATTCGCTGCTTCGGCAGCAGCGCTTCGAGCAGCAGCGCGAAGTACGCCTCGAGCGCCTTGCGCACGAAGCTGCGGCCGCCCCAGAGGAACAAGTTCTTCGCCACCTGCTGCGTGATCGTGGACGCGCCGCGGAGATCGTCGCCCGATTGATAGTCGTCGAGCGCGCGCTCGATCGACACGAAGTCGAGGCCGTGGTGCTCGAAGAAGCGCTGGTCCTCGGATGCGATCACCGCGCGCGCCGCGGCCGCCGAGATGCGCGAGCGGTCCACCCAGGTGTGCTCGACATCGCCGAGGCTGCCCGGCTGCTCGAGCATCATCGCGGTGAACGGCGGGTCGAGCCAGCGCAGCGCCAGCACCGGTAGCACGCTGAGCAGCAAGCCGGCGAGCAACGCGCCGGCGAATAGGCGCGCCGCGATGCCGGCGAACGAGCGGCGCGGACTCGAGGACTTGGTCAGAGCGGCTACCTTGGCGACGGTTTCTCGTGCATCTCGCGGGCGAGTCTAACCGCCATGAAGGCCACGGCAACCACGCCGGCCACCAGCACCGCCCAGAGGGCCGCCGCGCGCCAAGGAAGGACGTACGGCTCCACGAGCGCGGCGGGGCCGCCGAGCTCGCGCAGACTGCCGAGCGTTGCGCGTGCGGGCGCCGGCGCCGGGTCGAGCCGGCGCCATACGGCGGCGAAGGTGAGGTCGGGTCCCGCGCCGGCGCTGCGCGTACCGGCGGCGAGGAGGTACGGCGGTGAGCCGTTGGCCGCCACCCGCAGCAGCTCCTGCGGATAGCGCAGCTCGAGCTCCACGCGGCCGCGGTCGATCGGGTCCGCGGGCGTGACGCGCCAGTAGCGCTTGTCGACACGGCGCACGTCGATCGGCGTGCTCGCGAACCGCGCTCCGGAATAGTCGATCTCGTAGAACAACGATCGATAGGCGACCGGCAGCCAAGGACCGTCGAGCGAGTCCGCAACCGCCACGTCGGCCGTGAGCCAGCCGCTGCCCGCGGTGAAGCGCACCGTCGCCGTGGCGGCGGGCACCGGGCCGCCCGCGTCGAAGTAAAGCGGCGCCGGCGCGCTCGCGTCGCGGCCGCTCGACGGCGAGGGTGCGCGGTCGAGCGCCTGGACCTGCGCGCTTTGCAGCGACGGCTCGGCCGTCTCCGAGCTCACGAGCGTCACTCGCTCGACGTAGAAGTCGGCCACGGTGCGTTCCCAGCCGATGCGCAGATAACCGCCCGCGCGTGCGCTCACGGCCACGCGCGCGTGCCGCGCTTCCGTGCCGCCCACCGCCAGCTGCGCCACCGAGCCGCGGCCGACGAATCGCCAGCTCGTGAGGTCGTCACTCTGTTCCACGCGCACGTCGAGCAGGAATGGCTGCGGCAACGGGCGCCACTCGAGCTCGACCGCCGTGGGCGCCCGCTCCACCGCGCGCGCGTCGACTACGAACGCAGCGACGTCGGTGCGCGGACCGTCGGCGGGCCGCGTGATCGCGACACTCGTGCGCCGGTCGTCCGTGGACACGCTGACCTCCGCGCCCGCGCCGGGCTGCCACACGTACAACGGCGACACGCCGAGCGTGACGCGCTGCTCGCCCGCGGACGGCGGATCCACGGGCACGCGGTAGAACGGCATCGGCTCGTTGCGCGCGTCGAGCACCGCGAGCTGCTCGAGCGCCGGCGCGTGCCGGTAGACGTCTTGCGCGAGCGGGATATCGAAGTAGCCGCCTTGCGCGGGCACCTCGAGCGGCCAGCCCACCTCGAACGCGTTCGGGTCGAGCGCGGCGTGCGCCGCGGCGGCGACGGCCAATCCCGCCGCGAGCGCGGCGGCGCGGGCAAGCTTGCGGGAGTCGTTGCGCTTCATGCTGTTACTCCAAACGATCAGAGAGGCAACGATCAAGCGGCGCGGCGCTCGAGCTCGCCTCGCGGCGGCACCGGCGCGAAGTAGCCCACGATCAAGAGCAGCACGCCGACGCCCAAGAACGACACGATGCGGCCGAGCGTGCCGGCGTTGCCGAGGTCCACGAGGAACAGCTTCACCACCACCACCGCCATCAGCGCCGCGCCCGTGATCCACACCGCGCGGCGCATGCGCTTCGCGCCGAGCGTCATCGCAGTGAGCGCCGTGGCGCCCCAGACGATCGACAACGCGGCTTGGAGCGTGTTCGACCGCGCCAGGCTGTCGAGGTCGAACGGCACGCCCGCATAGTGATGAACGGCCCGCGCAACGGCCATCGTGAGCAGGAACCAGCCGAAGACACCCGCCACCGCAGCCCGCTGCGGCGCCGCGAGCGCGAACGCGCGTTCCTCGCGCGCCTGCACGGCGAGCCAATGCGCGAGCACCACGAGCACGAAGATGCTCGCGAGCTCGAGCGGATTCGCCACCGGCACGTAGCTGAGCGGCGTGGCGTCGCCCGGCGAGACGAGATTCGCGCCGACGGTGGCGAGCACCAGCGCGCCGAGCACCGCGCCCGCGCACACGTTGGTGTAGAGCGCGGCGTGCGCGGCGATCGGCCATTCGAGGCGATCGCGCAGCCGCAGCGTGGCGAGCACGAGCGCGCCCGTGACCGCGAGCGCCGCCATCAGCGGCCAGCTATCGGCGAGCGTGACGCGGTCCATCTGCCAGTGCGTTTCCCACGCGAGCAGCACGGCCGCGAGCCAGTACGCCGTGGCGTGCAGCGCGCCGCGCAACTTAGGGAACTGCTCCTCGCGCCCGCGCAAGAACACGAATTGCACGGCCAACAGAACCGGCCACGCGGCCCAACCGTAATTCGCGGCCGGGTGCGACTGCTCGAGCGGCGTCATCACGAGCGCGACGGCCGCAATCGGCCACGACACGAGGCCGACGGCGTTCAGCCGCGGCCATGCGAGCCGGCGCGCGCCGTTCATCGCGAGCAGCGTCGTGACGGCGGCGAGCACCACGCCGGCCGCGATCTCGCGCGACAGCGGCAGTTGCCGGTCGATCTCCGCGAATCCCGCGTAGAGCCACCAGCCCGCGGCCCACACGAGCAGCGCCGCGGCCACGATCGAGCGCGCCTCGGGCCAGCGATCTGCGAGCTCGCTGCGCACGAGATCGGCGCAGCGGCTCGAGAAGCCGCCGGCGAACGCGATCAGCAGCGCGCCGAGCAGGTAGCCGTTGACCCACGGCAAATCGCCGCCGAGCCACGGCTGATTCGAGTAGGCGGCACCCGCTAGGAGCTGCAGCGCGAGACCCGCCGCGAGCGCGAGCCGGCGGTTCTGCCGCAACGCGAGCCAGAACACCGCCGCGCCTTCGACGGCCCACGAGGCGGAAGTCCAGCGAGCGTCGAGCGCGAGCGGGATCGCGACGGTGAGGAACACCACGCCCATCGCGAGCTGCGCCTCCACGAGCACGCGCAGCTCCGGCACGTTGCGCCGGTAGATGAAGGTGGCGACGCCGACGTACGCCGCCGCGAGCACGAGCGCGCTGATCGCGAGGCCGTACTCCGTGTTCGCGACGAGCTCGCTCTGCAGCGCGAAGCCGACGAGCGGCGTGCCGAACACGAGCGTGCCGTCGACGAAGCCTTTGAGCTCAGGCTTCGCACGGCTCGCGAAGAGCACGGGGATCAGCATGTACATCGCCACGAACAGCACGAGGAACGGCTCGCTGGTCGCGAACAGCTCCGGCCGATACGCGTCGTAGCCCCACAGGCCGCCGATGCCGAACGTGAACACGAAGCCGAGCACGTTGAGCGCGCGCCACGACTTGAACCACGCGACGCCCACCACCGCGAGATTGAGGATCGCGTAATAGCTGAACAGCGCGACGTGGTTGCCGCTGCCGTCGGACGTGAGCACCGGCGCCAGGAACCCGCCGACGATCCCGAGCACCGCGAGCGCCTTCGCGTCCTGGAGCACGGCGAGCGCTCCGGCCGCCACCGTCACCACGAGCAGCAAACCGAACGCGGCCGTGCTCGGCAGCAAATGGTAGAGCGCGTACGAGCCGAAGATCGTGAGATAGAGCACCGCGATGCCGCCGCCCTGCATGCTGAGCGCGTACACGCGCTCGCGCGAGCGGAGTCGCCAGCCGATCACGAGCAGCGCAACGCCGAACAGCGCCACGAGCATCAGCCGATACTCGATCGGCAGCACGAGCCAGCCGTTCTCGACGCCGGCCTTGATGAGGAAGCCCACGCCGAACACCGACAGCACCACGCCCACCTTGACGGGCACGTTGCCGGTGGTGAACCAGCGCTTCACGTGGCCGATGAGGACGTCGAACACGTCGGGCTGCGCCGGACGGCGCGGCGGGCGCGGCCGTGGCGGCGCGGCGGGTTCCGCTCCGCTCGCATCTTCGCCGTGCGGGGCTGCGTCGCCGTGCGGACGGTCGCGGGCAGGCGGCTCGTCCGGAAGCTCGGCGCCCGTGGCGGCCGCACGAAATTGCGCGGCCGCGGCCGGCACGGTGTTCGACGCGAGCGGTGCCGGCTCGCGCTCGGGCGAGGGCTCGGGCTCGGGCCACGCGCGGCCTCGAGGCTCGGCCTCGGAAACGACGTCCTGGAGCCATGCCCCGGGGGCAACCGGCTCGGGCTCGGGTGAGGGCGAGGGCGCCGCAGTCTGCCGCTCGGACTTCTCGAGGCGGCCCAGCCGCCGCTCGAGCTTGACGACTCGGTCGCGGAGCTCGCTGCTCCAACCCGCGAGCGCGCCGATGGCGGCGCCGGCGGCGAACCCGCTCATCGACCAACCGAAGAAGGCGAAGCCCACCAGGCCGCCGATCAACGCGAGCACCAACGCGAGCATGTCAGGCCTCCTCAGTTAGCCGCGGCCCGGAGTATCGCCGGCCGGCGCGAGTGACGAGAGAACCGCGGTCGCATCCGGAAGTCGAAGAGCGGAGCTCGGCGGGGGTCGTCATGGGGGTACAGTCTCGCAGCGGTATTCGGATTCTGCACTTTCAGCTACAGTAGTCGCCGTCGACGGCGTTCAAAGTATTCCTTCTCGATACTTTCGTAAGACTTCTGTCAAACGGCGACGATTCGGCGCGCGATGGCCCAGGTGGGACTCCTAGTCGGCGAGCTCAAGCGCTATCTGAAGGCGCAAGGTGTGACGTACGCCCAGCTGGCCGTGCGTGTGGGGCTCAGCGAGTCGAGCATCAAGCGCCTGTTCGCGAGCCAAACCTTCACGCTCCAGCGGCTCGAAGAAGTCTGCAACACCGTGGGGCTCGAGATCGCGGATCTCGTCGAGCTCATGAACGAGCGGCGCGAGTTCCTCACGGAGCTCACTCCCGAGCAGGAGGAAGCCCTGCTCGCCGACACGAAGCTGCTGCTGATGACCTATCTCCTGATCAACGGCTGGGCGCTCACGGAGATCGTGGCGGCGTTCACGATCGAAATGGACGAGGCCGAGCGGCTGCTCGTTCGCCTGCACCGCGCGAAGATCATCGAGCTACTGCCGTTCAATCGCGTGAAGCTGCTCACGGCCCGCAACTTCAAATGGAGAAAGAACGGGCCGGTGCAGAAGTTCTTCGAGACGCAAGTGCAGCGCGACTTTCTGTCCGGACCGTTCACCGGCGCAGGCGCGCAGCTTCAGTTCGTGGGCGGCATGCTGTCGCTCACCGGCTTCAAGGAGATGCAGCAGTCGATCGAGCGGATCGCGCGCGAGTTCGACGAGCTCGCGCGCCGCGACTCCGCCCTGCCGCTCGCCGACCGGCACGCGTGCGGCGCGGTGTTCGCGATCCGCCCATGGGAGTTCTCCCACTTCGCCGCCCTCCGCCGAAAATAGGGACATGTTACTTTTTCGGTGAAGCGGCTTCGGATGGCTCGCGAGGCTGGCCGAGAAAGTAGCGGGGTGCGCTTCCGGCGTCCTTCTTCGACGGACGCGGCTCAACGCACGCTCGGTGCCGCCGAGCTCGGCGAGCCGGCGCGCGCTTTCGCGTTCGATCAATGCATTGAGACCGGCATGCACGAGCGCGGTCTTCTCCCGGACACCGGTGACCCTCGCGCACGTTCGAGCAATTCTTCGTCGATGCTCAAGGTCGACCTCATCATGCCGAATGTCCTCGGACCGTGCGGCTCCGTCAATGGAAACAGAACCAGACAAACTGGACGATTCCGCGCGCCGGACGTCTTACGTGCCCCTACTCTTGGCGTAGAACGTCAGCCGGCGCCGCACGCGCGGCGCGCAACGTTTGCGCGCCGACGGCGAGCCAAGCGATCACGACCACGATCGCCGAGCCAGCCACGAACGGAACGGCGTCGAGGTGGATCGCACTCACGTACCGGTCGAGATAGTGTCGCAGCACGATCAACGCGATCGGCCATGCGCCGACGCTGGCAACGACGACGGGCATTGAGAAGCTGCGCAGCAGCATCGCGACAATCTCCGTCGTGGCGGCGCCGAGCACCTTGCGCACGCCGATCTCGCGCACGCGCCGCGCTGCAATGACCTGCGCCATCGCAAACAGTCCTACCGTCGCGATGAGCATCGCGAACATGCCGAGGGCGGTGAACACGTAGCCGACACGAAAGGATTCCGAGTGCTGCTCATCGAAGAGTTCGTCGGCGAACCACCGTTGCACAGCAATTGCGGGCGCGAGCCGCTTCCAGAGCGCGTCGATGTCCGCAAGCGCAGCCGCGGCGTCATCGCGCTCGATCTTCACGATGGTAAAGATCCGCTGGTCGCTCAACCGATACATCGCCGGACCGATGTCGAGCGGATCGAAGGACTTGTCTGCGAGCACGCCGATGATCTCTCTCGGCTGAGCCGCGTCGCCCACGCCGATGCTCATCATGTAGCTCTTCGGAACGTACACGATCGCCCCGACTGCCCGCTCCGGCGAGCCCAGCCCGAAGGCGCCGACAAAGGCTCGATTCACGACGATACGGCTGCGGCCCGGCTCGTCGCGCCCTCGCTCGAACACACGTCCCGCCAGGACCGCCTGACCCACCACGGACGGGTATTCGTAGGAGATTTGGTACTCGTTCACGGGGCGCGGCGACTCCCCGGCGTCCGAAGAGCGGGCGAGCGGAAGCGATTGGCTCGGCAATAGGGCCCTCGCCGTCTCGGTTACGCCCCGCACGCGCGGCAATCGCAGCAGCTCGTTGTGCAGGGTGTCCGAGTCGACGAGGGTACCGGCATCGGAGCTATTTTCGATGACGACCAGCGGATCGGCGGCAAGCGCGCGCCCCATGCGCCGTACCTCCTGGTTCTGCAAGTACACGACGATCGTCGTGATCAGCAGCACGTTCGCGGCCGCGAACTGTACTCCCACGAGCAAACTCAAGAACACCTTGCGGCCCACGCGCAACCTCGGTGCGCGCAGCGCAAAGATCGGCCTCACGCGTGCAAGCACGAATGCCGGATACGCACCCGCGAGCAACGTGACCGTCACGGCGAGCACCGCAAGGAACACCACCGGTCCGGGCTCGAACGAGAGCGCCATGTCGAGGTCGATACCCGCGCTCGCTCGAACGGCGGGAGCAATCGCACGCACCCCGAGGACCCCGAGCAGCAGCGCCGCCGCCGTCATCAGTCCAGCCTCGAGCAAATGCTGGCGCAGCACGTCGGCGGCGCCGGCACCGATAGCCTTGCGCACTCCTACCTCGTGCACGCGCCGCGACGCGCGCGCCGCCGCGAGACTCGCGTAGTTGACGCAGGCCACGACGAGCACGAGGCCGCCCAGCATCCACAGCAACGCGACGATCGACCGGTCGCCGCCGAGCAGCGCCGCGTCCGCGTCGAGCGCAAGCATCCTTGGCAGCGGCACGAGGCGGAGCTGCAGCGAGGCGAACTTCGCTATCTCCGCCGGCATGTGGCGGGCGACGAATCCATCGAGGTCGCCGGCGAGCGTGCGCGCAGTGAGTGATCCGTCGGCCGGCAGCAGGAGGTAAGTTGGCCCAACGATCCCGAACCAATTCTCGGGGCCGGCGCCGCTGTTGTTTCGGTAGCGGTCGACGACGTCCATCGACGTCAGCAAGTCGAAGTGCATCGAGGCGGTGGTCGATCGGCCGAAATGCGACGGCTCGGGAATGTCGTCCACCACCCCCGTGACCGTCGCATCGATGGCGGTCCCAAATTGCACCACGTGTCCGAGCGGATCTTCCGTGCCGAAGAGGCTTTGGGCCGTCTGTCTCGTGAGCACGACGCTTCGCGGCTCGCGGAGCGCCCCTCGCGGGTCGCCCGCGGCGAACGCCAAGTCGAAGATGTCGAGGAACTCCGGGCCGACTCCGACCGCGGTAAGCCGCATTGCTCGGTCGCCCGCCGCCACCGGAACATTTGGCCCCAGGCTGACGGCGCGGGCGACGGCTTCGATTTGCGGGTAATCGGTACGCAGATAGCTCGCCGCGTAGGAGTTTGTTGCCGCGGTCTCGCGCAGCACGACATTGCCGGCCTGCTCGATGCGGCTCGAGATGACGAACGTGCGGTCGGCGTTAGCGAAGTGCCTTTCGGCGCGGTCCCAGAATCCGATGACGGCGTAGGCGGCTATGAAAGCGGCGAGGCCGAGCCCGAGCACCGCCACGTTCGCGAACGTCGCGAACGGCGCTTTGCGGAAGTTGAGCAGCGCGACGGCGAAGTAGTGTCCGACCACGCGTGCCTCCAGAAAATAGGGACATGCTGGTTTTTCGGCGTTGCGGCTTCGGGCCGTCGAGCCGGGCGAAAAAGCAGCATGTCCCTATTTTCTGGCGAAGCCGATTCCGCCGCGAAAAGTAACCTGTCCCTAATTAGATCTCGACTTGGTTCGCGGCGACGACCTTGCCGTCGAGCAGGTTCACGATGCGGTGCGCGCGCTGCGCGTGGCTCGGCGAGTGCGTGACCATCATGATCGTGGTGCCCTGCTCGTTCAGCTGATTCAGCATGTTCATGACCTCCTCACCGTTCTTGGTGTCGAGGTTGCCCGTGGGCTCGTCCGCGAGAATCAGCTTCGGGCTGCCGACCACCGCACGTGCCACGGCCACGCGCTGCTGCTGGCCGCCCGACAACTGCTCGGGCTTGTGCTTGGCGCGCGCGCTCAAGCCCACGAGCTCGAGCGCTTCGCGAACCAGGTTCTTGCGCTGCGGCTTCGGCACGTTCTGATAGAGCAGCGGCAGCTCCACGTTCTCGTACACGTTGAGCTCGTCGATGAGATTGAAGCTCTGGAAGATGAAGCCGACGTTGCCCTTGCGCAGGTCCGCGAGCTTGTTTTCGGAGTACTTCGAGACCTCTTTCGTGTCGAAGTAGTACTCGCCGCTGCTCGGCGCGTCGATGAGGCCCACGATGTTGAGCAGCGTCGACTTGCCGCAGCCGGACGGGCCCATCACCGCCACGAACTCGCCTTTGCCGAGCTCGAAGTCGATGCCGTTGAGCGCCGTGGTCTCGAGCTCCGTGGTCCGGTAGCGCTTGGTGACGCCGTTCATCTTGATCATTGCATTCCCCCGCTCGCGGACAGAGCTAACGTTACAGCAGAGACGTTCGGCAGCGACCCTCGTTACGAGTCGTCGGAACGGAACTGAATCCGGTCGAAGTTCATCAAGCTCTCGTAGCTCGACGTGATCACCTGCTCGCCGTCCCTCAACCCTTCGAGCACCTCGATGCCTTCAGGGTTACGCCGGCCGAAGCGCACCGGTCGGCGGTCGGCGTAGTCGCCCGACGGGTCGACCACGAACACCCATTGCCCGCCGGTGTCGTCGAAGAACGCGCCGTTCGCGACCACGAGCGTGTCGGCCGGCTGGCCGATCTCGAGCCGCATGCGCACGGTTTGGCCGCGGCGGATGTTCTTCGGCGCGTCGCCGTTGAACAGCAAGTCGACCTCGAACTGCCGGTCCGTGACCTCGGGATAGGCCTTGCTGACCGTGAGCTCGTAGGTCTTGCCGTCGATGTCGACGGTGGCGATCTGGCCGATCGTGACCCGCGATAGATAGAACTCGTCGATGAACGCATTGACCTTGAACGCGCCCACCTCGTCCACCTGACCGATGCGCTGACCGGCGGGCTTCGACTCGCCGACGTTCGCCTCGAGCAGCGTGAGCTGGCCCGTGATCGGCGCGACCATCACGAGGTTCTTGAGATTTTCGCGCGCGATCTCGATGTTCTTGTTGAGCGTCTCCGTGCTCACCTTCATGGCCGCGATCTGGTTGGTGCGCATCTCCTCGTCGAGCTTCAGCGCTTCGAGAATTATCGCGTGCATTCCTTGAAAGCGTTTGAGCTCGGCCTCCAGATCGTCGATTGCGCCCTGCGTGACGCCGCCGGTCTTGAGCAGCGGTCTCTTTCGATTCAGGTCGCGCGTAAGCCGATCGATGTTGTATTCGTTGTCGATCAGGTTCTGCTGGTTGCTCAGATGCCTGGCGTCGAAGCTCATGCGCGTCTGCGTTTGCTGCTGGAGCTGTTGCGCCGTTTGGGCCTCCGTCCCGATCACCTGGAGCTGCAACGAGGTGTTCTTGAACGTGACGAGGGGCTCCCCCGCCTTGACGAACGCGCCCTCCTCGACGTGGACCTCGAGCACCTGACCGCCGTTCACGGCGTCGAGAAACACCGTGGTGCGCGGCACCACGTTGCCGGTGACCGGGATGTACTCGTGGAACGTGCCGTAGCTCACCTTCGACACGGTGAGCCGCTCCGAGCCCACCGACAGCGTGCGCGTGAGCCCGTACGTCATGTATGCGTACGCGCTCACCGCGATCAGCAGCACGATGCCCAAGGCGATCGCGATGCGCTGCGGCGTGATGAGCTTCTGCTCGATCCGTGTGTCCATGGCGGACAGCACGACCTGCTCGGCGGCGGGCGATTGCTCCGGGCCGTCTTTCTTCTTTAACGTGATGATGGGCATCGCTGGGGCTGTATTACCTGCGCAATACAGTAGTACTGTATTACAATCGTCCCTGTCAAGGTACGGGGAATCGGTAGGGAGATGCGGCGGCGGCCTCGAAGGTCGCGACAGGCAGCGGAGCCACATGACGGACATCGTTCAAACCTGGCATCAGGACCGGCCGAT
>DASUFK010000073.1:0-3191 GCA_036274615.1 Gammaproteobacteria bacterium
CGCCACCGCCGCGGAGGCAGACCGCCATCAGTTTCGCGTCGAGGTCGACGCCGGTTACGTCGCCGCGCACAGCGACATGGGCTCGTGGCTCGACGACGGGCTCGGCAAGCTGCGCTACTCCGAAGACGAGGACGGGCTGAACGCCTCACGTGTGTTCCTCGAGTACCGCGGCCGCATCACGCCCACGCTGTCGACGACGATCGTCGCCGACTACCTAGACGATGCGTCGGCGGGACTCGATCTCACGGAAGCCTTCCTCGAGTGGCGGCCGGTCCCCAAGTCGAAAAACCAGCACAAGGTCCGCGGCGGCGCGTTCTATCCGCCGCTATCGCTCGAGAATAGCGAGACCGGCTGGCATAGCCCGTTCACCTACTCCTACTCGGCCATCGATACCTGGCTCGGCGAGGAGATCAGGCCGATCGGCGTGGAGTGGTCGATGCGCCGGCGGCTCGGAGGCACCGGGTCGCCGCAGGAGCTGCGGGTGTTCGCCGCCGGTTTCTACGGCAACGACCCCGCGGGCACGCTGCTCTGGTGGCGCGGCTGGTCGATCCACGACCGGCAGACGCGCCTGCACGACGAGCTGCCGCTGCTGCCGCTGCCCGTGTGGAATTCGCAGGGCGTCATCGTCGGCCACCGCGAGCAGTACCTCGAGCCGTTTCAGGAGATCGACCACAAGCCCGGCGCGTACGCGGGAGTCGAATGGCGTTACGCGCGCCGAGTGCTGCTCCAGCTCGCGCGCTACGACAACCGCGCGGATCCGAACGCGTTCGACGACGGGTATTGGGGCTGGCACACGGCGTTCACACAGCTCGGCGTGCAGCTGAGCTTGCCGTGGGAGCTCGGGCTGCTCGCGCAATGGATGGACGGCGAGACCTATTGGATCGCCGGCGCGCGCTCCGACGGCACGTTGTCGTTCGTCGCGACCCATGTCGAGGACGGATTCGCGTCGAAGTACTTGCTGCTGACCCGCGCCGTGCGCAGCAATCATCGCTTCTCGGTGCGCTATGACGACTTCGGCGTCTCTCGCAAGGAAGGCCCTCCGCCCATCGACACCGATGAGGGCCACGCCTGGACGTTCGCTTATCGCTACGACCGCTCGGCGCGGTTCTCCGGCGGCTTCGAGTGGCTGCGCATGGAGTCGCACCGCGACCTGTGGCGAGAGTTCTACGCCGCCCCGGCCGACGCAACCGAGTGGCAGGTGCGCCTGCAGCTGACCTACCGCGTGGGAATGAACACGTCGCGTTGAGCTCGACTGCCCCGGCGCCATCGAAATTGCACGTTCCACGGCAATCCACAATTTCTGTGGATAACACTGTGGAAAACGATTTGAAACGAGACTGCGGGCCGAGCGGCGCACGGGTTCGTCGTTGAGTTGGTCAAAAAAGCGTCAAAAATCCTCAAGCGCTTCGTTTTCAATCAGCTACGATCGCTTGCCGTGGCGACGCGCGAGGTGTGCACGGCAAGCACCCGTGCCAGCCAACGGGCGGTAGTGCGCCTGCTCCGCTTGTGCATAGCGGCGTTGAGGCGAACCCCGAGCCCGCCCGCACGGATCGCCGGAACCCTCCGAGGCGACCCGGTCGATTCATCACACCACACGGCGCGGCTGCGGTTCGTTTATAGTGGATGCCGCCCGCCGCGGCCCGCGGCTCGAACGACGAATGCAGATGCGCTCGACAGCCCTGCCCTTCGTGTTGCTCACGTCCCTCGCCGCGCTCTCCTCCGGAGGCGCTCTCGCCCAACCGGGCGCCAAGAAGATCGCCGACATCGAGTACGCCCGCTCCGGGCCGGACGCGCTGCGGCTCGACCTCTACCAGCCGGCAAATCCGAGCGGGGGTCCGCTGCTCGTTTGGCTGCACGGCGGAGCCTGGGAGAACGGCACGAAGACGGCGATACCGGCGGCCGTGATCGGGCTCACCGGCCGCGGCTATAGCATCGCGAGCGTCGACTTCCTGCCGGCATCGGCGGCGCGCTTCCCGGGGCAGGTGTTCGAGGTCAAAGCGGCCGTGCGGTTCCTGCGGGCGCAAGCGCGCACGTACGGTTACGATGCCGCCCGCATCGGAATCTTGGGCGCGTCATCGGGCGCGCATCTCGCAGCGCTCGTGGGCACCAGCAACGGCGAGGCGGAGCTCGAGGGCACGCTCGGCGAGCACCTCGATCAATCGTCGGCAGTGCAGGCGATCGTGTCGTACTTCGGCGCTTCGAACCTCACCACGATCCTCGAGCAATCGACGCCCTTCGGCGTGGGTGTGCGCCAGCCGGCTTTGATCCGCCTGCTCGGCGGGCTGCCGAGCGAGGTGGAGCCGCTCGCGAAGCTCGCGAGCCCCGTGTTCCACGTCGACGCTTCGGATCCGCCGCTGCTCCTGTTGCATGGCGACCAAGACCGGCAGATGCCGATCAATCAGTCCCACGAGCTCGAGGGCGCCTACGAAAAGCAGGGGCTCGACGTGGACTTCATCGTCGTGCACGAGGCGGGACACGGCGGCGACGCGTTCTACGCGCAGGGCCATCTACAGCGCCTCAACGAATTCCTGGACTCGGAGCTGCGTCCGAAGCGCCGCCGGTCCGGCACCTGACCTTAAGGCTCGCGAACGATCAGCGCAGCGGAAAATCGCCGGCTTGCCAGTCGGGGGCGGCGAAGCGGCGATCGCGCTCTTCGATCGCCACGTCGTTGATGCTCGCTTCTCGTCGTCGCATCAAACCGTTATCCGTGAACTCCCAGAGCTCGTTGCCATAGGACCGATACCAGCGTCCGGCGGCGTCGTGCCACTCGTACTGGAAACGCACGGCGATCCGGCGGTCGGTGAACGACCAGAGGCTCTTGCGCAGACGATAGTCGAGCTCGCGTGCCCACTTTCGCTCGAGAAACGCCTTGATCTCGGCGCGGCCGCGGACGAACTCGTCGCGGTTGCGCCAAACGGAGTCCTCGGTGTAGGCGCCCGCCACGCGCGCGGGATCGCGGGTGTTCCAAGCATCCTCGGCCGCTTTGACCTTGGCTCGTGCCGTGTCTTCGGTGAACGGCGGAAACGGCGACCGCGACTCGCCGGCGCTCATGCCTCGGGGTCTTCGTTCGGGCTGACGCCCCAGCGCTCGCGGTGCATCTCGACGGCTTCGCGCTGCACGTCGGCGTGCCGGCGCGACAGCAGCAGCTGTCCGGGCGGGCAGACGCGGGCGCGGATGAGGCCCAGGTCGGA
>DASUFK010000074.1:0-13351 GCA_036274615.1 Gammaproteobacteria bacterium
ACGTCGCGAACCGCAAGCTTGAGTGGCAGGTGAAGCTGCCGTCGACGTGGAACGGCGGCACGCTCAGCACCGCCGGCGGTCTCGTGTTCCAAGGCGCCGGCGACGGCTACTTCAGCGCGTACAACGCGGCCACCGGCGAGCGACTGCTGCACCTCTTCACCGGCACGAGCATCATGGCTGCGCCGATCACGTACGAGCTCAACGGCAAGCAGTACGTCGCGGTGGCCGCGGGCTACGGCGGCTCCGGCATGCTGTCGGTGGGCGACGCCGCGGCCGTGAAGACCTACGAGAACAACGGCCGGTTGCTCGCGTTCGCGCTCGGCGGCGGCGAAGTGCCGCTGCCGCGAAAGCGCGACGTGCCGCTCGGTCCGCCGGTGGTCGACAACACGGGCGTGCCGCCGCTCGACGACGCAAGAACGGCGCGCGGCCGCGAGCTCTACTCGCAGTGCGCGGGCTGTCACGGCACGGGCGGGTCCACGCCCATCCTGCCGAACCTCGGCCGCGTGAGGGCGCTCGGCCGCGACGGGCTCGCCGCGATCTTGAACGGCGCGCTGGAGGCGAACGGCATGCCGAACTTCGGCGCGTCGCTCGCCGCCGAGGACGTCGACGTGCTCTACGACTACGTCTCGCGCGGCCTGCACAACCCGCCCGTGCAGCACGAGTGGTACTAGGAAGGGTCGGAGCTGACATAACGGGCGCCCCGCCATTCCTCGCGGGCGAGCAGCCGGGCTCGACAATCGCACCGACGCACCCGCTCTCGATGTGCTAGCGTGCAGCATGAACGACAGCGAGATCGAACGGCGAATCAGGCAGGCCGGCTATGACATCGGCTGGGAGCCCTCGCCGGACGAGAGCAAGTTGCCCGCGGTCTTCGCCCTTCGCGACGGTAAGCGGCACACGCGAGGATTCCAAACGCTGCTCGCGCTCGGCGAGCACTTGGGGCGTGTCGAGCGCCCAGTGCGGTTCGTCGAAGATAGCGATGCGCTCGACACCGTCATCGCGAAGCATGCCGAAGTCGCCCGCTTTTTCTCGGTGCGTCGCGAGTCTTGCCGCGTCGCATTGTTCAACGGGCCGAAGTACGTGCAACTCGTGAGCACCGCCGGGGATACGGCGATGTACGAGCTGCGAGCGGACGGCCTGCGCAAGACGAGCAACGGCAATTTGCCCGTCGAGATCGTGGAAGCGTTCCGAAGGCCGCGACGGCCGCAACAACCCTCTCTGGTCGACTAGGCTCGACGGCGACAGGAGCGAGCGCCGCCTCGCCGGCGGCTACTCGATCGAGCGCCCGAAGACTTCCGCAGCAGACTCATTATGAAGACAGACGCCATTGCCTCGTTACAGCCCATCAAGCAATTCGATGGCACCACGATTCGCCTGCAGCGATCCGGCGATCACCTGTTGCTGTGCGTGAAGATCGGCAACCGCGAGACGTCACGGCAAGTGGACGCGAGCGCGGTCGAACGCTTCTGGATGGGAATGAAGGGTGCGTTGCCCGTTACCCAGGCCGTGGAAGCCATGAAGATCGAGTTGCTCAACGCGCAGGAACGAGCGCGGCTTGGGCCTGTTCCTCCGCGAACCGGCGGCATTCTCTCCGAGTAAGGGCCGTTGCAGCGGCTGCGCCGGACGCGCGCGGCGCCCGGTCTCGCGGTGATGTTGGTCGCCGCGGGCGTAAAAGCCGCGACGGCTCTTTTCGAACCAAGTACACTACCGCGCGGGGCGGTTCCCGCCTCGTGAGATCGAAGGCTTTTCCTGAGCATCTCCACCTCTCCCCGCGGCGCCGAGCTCGAATCGGCGGCTCCTGCCAAGCGCCTGCGATTCAGCGGCGACAACGCATTTCACGTCGAGCTCAAGCGCCGAGTGGAGGCGCACCTGCGCAGCACAGGGCGGCGCGAGCGCGGCTGTCCCGAGATGTACTTCAAGACCGCGGTCATTCTCGCGGTGTTCGCGTCTCTCTACTGGTTGCTCGTGTTCGTCGCGAGCACCTGGTGGTTGGCGCTGCCGCTCGCACTGGGGCTCGCGTTGACCATGGTCGCGATCGGCTTCAACGTGATGCACGACGCCAACCACGACGCGTACTCGGATCGCCGCTGGATCAATCAAGCCATGGCGATGAGCCTCGATCTCGTCGGCGGCAGCTCCTACTTTTGGCGATGGAAGCACAACGTCTTCCACCACACGTTCGTCAACGTGATCCGCTACGACACGGACATCAACCTCGCGGGACTCGGCCGGCTCACGCCGCACCATCCGCGCGCGTGGATTCATCGCTGGCAACATCTCTACGTCTGGTTTCTGTACGGCGCCATGGTCATCAAGTGGCAGGTCTACGACGACTTTAGGCTCGCGTTCACGCGGCAGATGGGCGAGCACCGATTTCCCCGGCCGCAGGGCTCTCAATGGCTGGTGTTCTTCGGCGGCAAGCTCGTGTTCATGTCGCTCGCATTTGGGATACCGCTCACCCTGCACGAGCCGTGGGAGGTCATCGCCGGCTATGCCGTGACGACCATCGTGATGGGGGTGGTTCTCGGCGTGGTGTTCCAGCTCGCACATTGCGTGGAGCACGCCGACTTCCCCACGGACTCGGGCTCGGGCCGCATGGACGTGCCTTGGGCCGAGCACCAGGTCGCCACTACGGTGGACTTTGCCCATGGCAGCCGCGCCGCGAGCTGGCTGCTCGGCGGTTTGAACTTCCAGATCGAGCATCACCTGTTCTCGCGCATTTGCCACGTCAACTATCCGGCCATTGCTCCGGTGGTGGAGCAGACGTGTCGAGAGTTCGGCGTGCCGTACAAGCACAACGACACGTTTCTGTCCGCGCTGCGCTCGCACTACCGCTGGTTGCGCGCGATGGGCCGTCCCGACGCCCCGGGCTAAGCCGTCGCCACCCGTCACGCCCCACACGGCTACTGAACGGTGAACGAGGCGATCGCGTAGCATGTCGCCATGACGTACCGCGCGCTCTATCTGCTGGCGGCGACAGCGTGCCTGCTGCTGCAATCCTGCGCGTCCACCCCGGTGAAGTTCGAACGGACGCTGCAAGCCGGCCGCCCCCTGGAAGGCGAGATCCACGGCGCGTACCCCGATCTCAACCTCTACGTGCTCTCGTACCGCAACCCGAAGGACTTCTTCGATTACGTGGACGTGTCGCTGATCGCCGCGAGCCCCGAGGTCGCGGCCGAGCTCGCGGAGCTGCATCGCCACGACCGCGTGCGTATCGAGGGCTCGCTCGCCGACAACCGCTCGCAGCAGCGGCACGTCGAGGTTCGCTCCCTCGACGTGGTTACGAAGTACGAGGCGTCGCCCGCGATCCCGCCTTACGAGCACCAGGCGTCGATCCCGGACGAGCTGGCGGGCAAGGACAACGAGCTATTCCTCGTGCACGCGGTGAACGCCGGCGGCGCCGTGCTGGTGGTGGAGCGCAAGGACGGGGTGCTCCCCGTGTACGTGCGCCGGCCGGAGCTCACGCGCGATCTCGCGCGCAACGACGTCGTGCGCCTGCACTACGTGATCCGCGCGCGTCCCAACCGGCCCGTGCATCTCGAGCTCGCGGACGTCGAGCGGCCGGTGGAGGTGGTCGACTCGATCACCGCGCTGCACGGCAAGCCCGCCATGATCGAAGGCCCGCTCGTGCTGTTCCCGAAGAGCCCGCAAGTGCTGTTCAACGTGTTCGCGGTGCTACAGGAGTTGCCGGGCGACGCGCACCGGCAGTTCACGCTCGCGAATTTCGACGACCCCGACACGTTCACGGCGATTCGCAACAAGCTCCAGGCCGCCTGGGATGCCGCGGGCCCGGGTGCCGCCGTGAGCGGCCGCAACAAGCTCGTCAGCACGAAGGTGCGCGTGCGCGTCACGGGCACATACAACCAGATCGACCCGAATCAGGCGAACGCGCAGATCGTGCTGAGCGGGCCGGACGCGATCGAGATCGTCGCGCAGTGAGCTCGAGCCTCGCGCGCGACGAAGATGCCGGTACACTGTCACGGTCGCGTGCGACTAGGGGGGATCTCGTGGGCATTCGTACCGTCACTCGTGGCTTCGCAGTCGCCGTCACCGCCTGGCTGGCGGCGATGGCCGCCCACGCTCAACCCACCGCCGCGCTATCCGGACGTGTGACCTCGGAGCGCGAGCCGGCGATGGAAGGCGTGCTCGTCAGCGCCAGGCGCGAAGGCTCGAACAAGACCGTCACCGTGGTGACCCACGCCGATGGCCGCTACGCCTTCCCGAGCGACCGGCTCGAGCCCGGCCGCTACGCCGTCTCCGTGCGCGCCGTGAAGTACGTGCTCGCCGACCGCGACCAGCACGTCGAGATCGCCGCCGGCAAACCGGCGCAGCTCGACCTCGCGCTCAAGGACTCGAATCCGCTCGAGCTCGCGTTGCAGCTCACCGATCCCGAGTGGCTCGCGAGCTGGCCGCTCGACGACCGCACGAAGTGGGAGCTGTTCCGCGATTGCAGCCGCTGCCACACGCTGCGCCGGCCGGCGATGTCGACCTACGGCGCCGACGAGCTCCCGTGGGTGATGATGCGGATGGTCTATTCCGCGGGCAGCACGCCGATGCGCTTCCAGCTGCCGGCCAACGCCACGCCGTTCTGGGGCCGCGCCGAGGGCGGGACGCCGTCCACGATGCAGAAGCGCCAGGCCGAGGCCGTCGCGTCGATCAATCTGCACGCCGGCACGTGGAGCTACGAGCTCAAGACGATGCCGCGGCCGAAGGGCAAGGAGACCGACGTCGTCTACACCACGTGGGACTTGCCGCCCACGGCGCGGCCGCACGACACGCGCATCGCGGCCGACGGCTCGATCTGGTTCAACCACTTCAACGACAACGCCATCGGCCGGCTCGATCCGAAGACGGGCGACGTGAAGGAGTGGCGCTGGCCGTATCGCGCCAAGGAGGGCTCGTTCGAGCCCACGGGCGCGCGCACGCTGATGGGCCCCGACAAGGACGGCCGCTGGTACATCGGCAACCAGGCGCAGAGCGGCGTGGTGGTGTTCGACCCGAAGACCGAGCAGTTCGAGTTTCACGATCCGCCCGGCGGCGGCGAGATGATCGACGTGTCGGGCGCGCGCGTCGACGGCAAGGCGTGGCGCGCGGCCGCGGGGCCGGTCGCCGGCGGCGCCGTCTATCAGATCGATCTCGACACGTGGCAGCACCAGGAGATCAAGGGCACGAGCCAGAAGCCGCTCTACGCCTACGACATCGCGGCCGACTCGCACAACAACGTCTACGGCAGCGCGCGCGGCGCGCAGTACGTGTGGCGTGTGGACGCGAAGACGCACGAGGTGCAGTACTTCGACATTCCCGCCGAGCCGCGCGGGCAGGGCTCGTTCGGCACGGGCATGCGGCGCGGCATCACGGATCGTTCGGATCGACTCTGGTGGGGCGGCTTCGACGGCGGCTTCGTGGGCCTGCTCGACCCGCGCAAGCCCGCCGGCCAGCAGATGAAGCTCTACGCGGTGCCGTTCCCGTATTTCTTCCCGTACGACGCGCAGTACGACGAGCAGGGCTACACGTGGACGGCGGGCATCTACGCCGACCGCGTGGCGCGCATGAACGTGGAGACCGGCGAGTGGAATTTCTATCTGCTGCCGTTCGAGGCGAACATCCGCGACATCAACTTGAAGCCGGCCGCGCGCGGCGGGCTGTCCGGGCTGTGGCTCGGGCACACGCACGAGGCGAAGATCACGCTCGTGGAGCCGCTCGCCCGCTGAGCGCGCCCGCGTCGGCGCGACGAGCTCGATAGGTACAAGTCCGGGTAATGTGCGCGCGAACGCGATGCACACTGGCGGGGGATGCGCGAGAAAGAGCTTCGGGTAGCGTTGGTCTGCTTCGGCGGGATCTCGCTCGCCGTGTACATGCACGGCATCAGCAAGGAGATCCTCAAGCTCGTTCGGGCCTCGCGCATGCTGCACGGCATCGCCAGCCGGGCCGAGCGCGCGAGCGCGCGGTGCGAGGACGCGATTCCCTCGGGCGACCCGGAATACGACACGGAGGCGGTGTACTTCGATCTCTTGCGCGCAATCGGGCGGCACGTGGAGCTGCGCGTGATCGTGGATGTGATCGCCGGTGCATCCGCGGGCGGCATCAACGGCGTGATGCTGGCGCGCGCGCTGGCGCACGACCTGCCGGTGGGGCACCTTCGCGACATGTGGCTCCGCTCGGGCGACGTGGACGTGCTGCTCGCCGAGTCGCGCCGCGCCCGGCGGTGGAGCAAGCCGTTCATGAGCCTGTTCGTCTGGGCGCTCGGCTGGAGCTCGCAGGCGGTTCGAGACGCCGAGGTGCGCGAGAAATTGTCGCTGTTCGTTCGGTCGCGCTGGTTCAAGCCTCCTCTCGACGGCCCGAAGATGAGCGCTCTCATGTTCGCCGCCGTGGACGGCATGGGCGACCCCGTGGACGCGGCGCGTTCGCTCGTGCCGGGCGGGCTCGCGCTCGACCTCTTCGTTACGGTTACCGATTTCTACGGCTATCAGCAGCTCGTGCAGATCCACGATCCCGCCGTGATTCGCGAACGAGAGCACCGCCACGTGCTGCGCTTCGGCTACCGGCGTTTCCCGAACGGTGAGGTGCAGAGCGACTTCGAGCGCGACAACGCGGCCGCGCTCGCGTTCGCCGCGCGAGCCACGTCGGCGTATCCCGGCGCGTTCCCTCCGGCGCAGATCGGCGAGATCGACGCAATGCTCGCCGCGGCCGGACGCGAGTGGCCGCGGCGCGCCGAGTTCCTGCAATCGAATTTTCGGCGCTACCACCGGGCCGGGCTCGATCCGCAGGCCACGTCGTTCATCGACGGCAGCGTGCTCAACAACAAGCCGTTCGCCGAGGCGCTCGAGGCCATTCGCACGCGTCCCGCCTATCGGCAGGTGGATCGGCGCGTCGTCTACATCGACCCCGATCCGGTTCAGCCGGCGCCGCCGCGCGGCGGGCGCACTCCCGGTTTTTTCGAAACCTTGAAGGGCGCGGTGTCCGACTTGCCGCGCAATCAGCCGATTGCCGAGCAGCTCGAGCTCATCGCCGCGTTCAACGAGCGCGTGCGCCGGCTGCGCGCGATCGTCGATTCCGCTCGCCCCGAGATCGCGCGTCTCGTGACGGAGCTCGCGGAGGCGCCGCGCGACGGTGCCCTCGACGCGGCGCACGTCGGTGCCTGGCGCGAGGCCGCCAATGACCAGGCCGCGCGCAACGCGGGCTTCGCCTATCAGGGTTACGTGCGCCGCAAGCTCGATTCGGTGCAGGCGTACGTGGCGCACGTCATCGCATCGATTTGCGCGATACGCGAGGGATCGTCGGAGGCTCGGGTGGTGGACGCGATCGTCGCGGCGTGGGCCCGCCGGTGCGGCATCGTCTACCGCGACGAGCCCGAGACGCGCAGCGCCGGCCACAGCGCCGCGGCCGCCGCGGCCCCGTGGATCCGATTTCTGCAAGCGTTCGACGTCGAGTTTCGCAAGCGACGTCTCGTCTTTCTCATCCAGGGGCTGAACCGCCTCTACGCGACCCTGGCCGGCGACGATTCCGGCGAAGCGCGCCGGCACATCGACCGCCTCAAGCGGGAGCTCTATCAGCGCCTCGACCGGCTGCGCCGTTGCGAATCGCCGGAATTCCACCCGGCCGTTACTTGCAACGAGCTGCGGGCGCTCTTCGGTGTGCCACCCACCACGGAGCAGATCGCCGCGCTTGCCGAATACGCCGACGCCTTCGCCGCGGCGAACGAGCCCGCGCTCACGCGCCTCGTCGAGCGGCTGGCAGCGCAGATCGATCTCGATGCCGCCACGCACGATGTCGACGTGCTGCTCGCGGGGATGGATCCGGCCATGTGGCCGGCGGCGGCGCGCCGCGATGTGCTCGTGAACTACATCGGCTTTCCGTTCTGGGATGTGCTCACGTTATCCGTGACGAGCTGGCGCGATCTCGGCGAGTTCGACGAGATTCGCGTCGACCGCATCAGCCCGGAGGACGCGCGCACGCTCGCGCGCACCACGAGCCCGCCGGCGCTCCGCGGCACCGCCTTCATGCACTTCGGCGCGTTCTTCTCGCGCGCCTTCCGCGAGAACGACTATCTCCTCGGCAGGCTGCAGGCCATCGATCGGCTCATCGACATCGTCTGCGACTCGGCAGGAGCCGAGGCGCTCGGCGAGGTCGACGTGCCCGCGCTCAAGCGGCGTGCGTTCGACCTCGTTCTGCGGGGCGAGGAGCCGCATCTGCCGCACGCACGGCCGCTCATCGACCGGCTGCGTGCGGAGCTGGTGGGCGCTGCCGGGGCGCAGCGCGGGGCCGGGCTCTAGAACTGTATCGCCGTTATCGAATAATCTCGGCCGCGGATCTTTTTCCGCTGCGGCCGAGGAGCGTGACCATGAAAGCCTTCCTTCGCGACAACCCCACGATCGCGTTCGGCTTGGGTTTGCCGCTGTTGCTCGTCGTCGTGTTCCTCGTGATCTCCGGGATTCCCGCGTTGCTCGTCGCGCCGCCCCAGTACGACGTGCTCTACGCCACGGGCTACTACAACGCCGGCAACGGCGTGCAGATCTCCGTGGTCGACCGCAAGGTTCAGGTCGTCTATCAGGGGGCGGTGCTCGGCTACCCGAGCCCGCGTCTCTGGCGCTACCACGCGAAGACCGGAGCGGTGCAGGAGATCGGCATCGCCACGCCGCCGGGCCTGCTTCCGCCCGGGCAGGTGCCGAACGGCGCGGAGGCCGCCTCCAAGCTCACGCCGATCGAGGTGCCCGATCTCGCCAACCTCACCGTCGACTCGTCGAGCATCGCGCCCGACGGTTACGAGTTCCGCGCGGCGGACACGGGCTACTCGCGCGATATCTTCACCGGATTCTTCGGCTACTCGCGGTATCGCAACGAGGCGGTGTTGTCGAAGAACGGCCGCAGCGTGCGCTTGCCGAGCGCCGACGCGACTTACTACGGCAACAACGCGCGCTTCATCGGTTGGGTCGTGGCGCCATGATCTGGGTCCTGGTGGCGGTCGTCGCCATCGTGCTGGTCGGCGGCGGGCTGTGGGGTTGGCCGCTGGTGGTCGGGATCCTCGGCGCGTCGGCCGTGCGGGACAAGCCCGGCGCGCTCGACGCGATCGTGCGCTTCATGCGCGAGTACGAGATCACGCCCGCGGAAGTGAGCGCGGCGCTCGACGCTCCGGCCGTTGCGCGCCGTGCGCCGCCGCGCAGCGCGGGTGACGTGGCGAAGACGCTGTTCACCTATCTCGGCGCGATCTTCATCCTCGCGGGCATCGGCGTGTACATCGGCACGTTCTGGAACACGATGGGCAGCGCGATGCGGGTGCTCGTGACGCTCGGCGTGGGCTACGCGCTGCTCGTCGTGCTCGTATCCGCCCTGCACGAGCGGAAGTTTCCGCGGCTCGTGGTGCCGCTCACGCTCTTGTCGGCTCTCGTGATGACGGGCGGCTGGTTCGTGCTGATCCACGAAGTGTTTCCGCGGGGCGACAACTGGCGCGCGGCTGCGCTCGCCGTGTTCGGCGTGATGGGCGTGCAGCACGGCGTCTTGTTCGGCAAGTACCGCCTCACGGTGCTCGTGTTCACCACGCTGTTCTTTCTCTACGCGTTCATGCAGGTGGGTCTCGACTTGCTCGACGTGCCCGTGGGCTACATCGCAATCACTCTCGGCGCCTCGCTGTTCCTCGTCGGTAGCGCGCTCGAAAAGACGCCGCACCGTGCGCTGGCGGAGGCGGCGCTGTTCATCGCCATCTGCTGGCTGAACGGCGGCTTGTTCGACCGCGTGGCCGAGGCGGCGTCGCCCGAATGGGCGGGCCTCGTGGTCGGCGTGGGCCTCATGTCCACCGCCTACGGCTTGCAGAAGTCGAGCGGGTTCTCGCGGCTCGCCGGGCTCGGCTACTTCTTCGGCTCGATCCTCGCGTATACGGGCCTGTTCGATCTCGTGCGCGATCGGCCTTTCGAGCTCCTCTATCTCGCCGCCGCGGCTTCGATGCTCTACGCCTGCGTGGCGCTGCAGAGCCGCGCGCTGCTCGTCACCACCGTGGTGGCGATGCTCGGCTTCATCGGCTACTTCACCGCCAAGCACTTCGCGAACTCGCTGGGATGGCCCGTGACGCTCATGGTGACGGGCGTCGCCTTCCTTGGTGTCGGCGCGCTGGCGATCCGCGTCAAGCGGCGGATTTAGGGTCGCGCGTCAGCGCCGCGCGAACTTGTGCACATCTGACACCGCTGGTGTCTGACGCCGCTGGTGTCTGACACGCTGGTGTCTGACACCAAGTCAACAGCGAGTCAGGCCGGCGCGAAGGTCGGGTAGTCCGGCGTCCACATCGTGGCGCGGATCTCGCGCTCGAGGGCGTCCTCGGCCATGGAGGACACGCCCTCGCGCACGGCTTCGCGCGCCACGGCGAGCGCCACGTCGAACGTCACGGCGCCGAGGCGCGAGACGTTCGGGAACAGCAGTCCTTCGGCGAGCTCGTCCTTGGTGACGCGCGACGCGAGCATTGCCGACGCGGCGTTCGTCATGCGCACCGTGACCTTGCGCGCGCGCGCCGCGAGCGCGCCGAGCCCGAGCCCCGGGAAGATGAACACGTTGTTGCCCTGGCCCACGCGGTAGCGGCGCCCGCCGAAGACGACGTCGGGGAACGGGCTGCCGGTCGCCACGAGGCAACGGCCCTCGGTCCAGCGATAGAGGTCCGCGGGCTGCGCCTCGGAGATCGAGCTCGGGTTCGACGACGGCAAGATCACCGGCCGCTCGACGAACGACGCCATCTCGCGCACCACGCGCTCGTCGAACGCGTTCGCCACGCCGGAGAGGCCGATCAGGATCGTGGGCCCGTAGCGCCCCACCACGTCGAGCAGCGTGCGGCCGCGGCCGCCGTCGAGGTCGTGCTCGCGCGCGAGCTCCACGGGCCAAGCGAGCTCGGCCTTGTATGCGTCGCGCAGCGGCCCGTCGGCCACCACGAGCCCGTTGCGGTCGAGCACCGCCACCACGCCTGCGCGCCGCTCGGCGGGCACGCCTTCGTCCGCGAGCTGCGCCTTGATCTGCCGCGCCACGCCGAGCCCGGCCGCGCCCGCGCCGAGGATCACGATGCGCTGGTCCGCGAGCCGCTCGTTCTTGATCTTGAGCGCGCTGTTGATTCCGGCCACGACCACCGCGCCGGTGCCCTGGATGTCGTCGTTGAACGAAGGCACGCGATCGACGAACCGATCGAGGATCGCGAGGGCGTTGTCCTTGCGGAAGTCCTCCCACTGCACGAGCGCGTGCGGCATCAACGCCTTCACGGCGGCGACGAACTCGTCGACGAGCGCGAGGTACTCCTTGCCGCGCAAGCGCCGCGCCGGCCAGCCCAGGTAGCCCTCGTCGGCGAGCAGCTCCTCGTTGTCGGTGCCGAAGTCGAGGCTCACGGGCAGCGCGCTCGCGGGATCGATGCCGGCCGCGGCCGTGTAGAGCGCGAGCTTGCCCACGGAGATCGCCATGCCCCCGGCGCCTTGATCGCCGAGCCCGAGGATCGACTCGTTGTCGGTGACCACGAGCAAGCGGATGTCGCGCGCGCCGATGGCGTCGCGCAACAGCTCCTTCATGCGGCCCTTCATGTCGGGCGTGACCCAGACGCCGCCGCCGCCCTGGAACACGCGGCTGAAGCGCTGCGTGGCCGTGCCCACCGTCGGCGTGTAGACGATCGGCATGAGGTCTTCGAGGTGATCGCGTAGCACGCGATAGAACAGGCGGGTATTGCGGTTCTGCAGCGCGCTCAGCAGCAGATACTTGTGCAGCTCGTCGGGCTGCGCCTGGATCTGCTCGTAGATCCGATGGGCTTGCAGCGACTGGGTCGAGCTACGGGAGGGCAGCAGCCCTTCCAGGCCGAGCTGGTAGCGTTCCTCGGCGGTGAACGCCGTGCCCTTGTTGAGCATCGGATCGCGGAGCACTTCGTTGCCGCGCTCGGCGATCTTGATGGTGGGCTCTGAACGGTCGGCGTCGTTGCTGTCGGCGGTCGCAGGCGCCGTCTCATAGCGCGCCGAGATGTCGGGTGCGGGGTCCACGGCCGCAGAGTTTAGCGAAATTCACCCACGGGCACCGAACCGGGCGGTTCTTTTGACGCCTGGTCACGAGCGTCCGGTGAGCTCCAGGCTGATCGCCCAGAGCTTGGCGCGAGCCGCGGCGTCGTACGCCTGCTCGTTCGCGCGCGCCTCCACGAGCTGGTTGAAGTAGACGCCCGTGCGCCCCTTTACCTCGGGCGACACCGCGGCCTGCAGCACGGATTCCGCGCCTTCCTCCACGGTGCTGAGCGGCGTGAAGCCGCCGTTCAGCACGCGCGGGGTGTTCATCGCGCGGGCCGGGTGGAGCGCGCTGACCGTGACCTTGGCGGGGTCGAGCCTCGCCGCGAGATCGATCGTGAACATGATCTGCGCGAGCTTGCTGCGGCGGTACGCGTCGAACGCGTCATAGCGCTTCTCCATCATCAGATCGTCGAAGTCGACGGGCGTCTGGCCCATCGACGACACGTTCACGATCCGCGCGGGGGCGTTCGCCTCGAGCTTCGGTAATAGCCGCTGAGTGAGCACGAAAGGCGCGAGGTGGTTCACCGCGAACGCGAGCTCGAAGCCGTCGGCGCTTTCGCGGCGCTCGCCGACCGTGGCGGCCGCGTTATTGATGAGGAGATCGATGCCGCCGTGGTGCTCGCCGACCCAATCGGCCAGCGCCCGCACTTCCGCGAGCGAGCCGAAGTCCGCTCGCCGGAAGACCGCGCCGCCCTTGCCGCCGGCTTGGATCGCTTGCACGGCCGCGGCGCCGCGCGCCTCATCGCGGCCGTGCACGATCACGAGCGCGCCGAGCGCCGCGAGCTGGCGCGCGACCTCCTTGCCGAGGCCGTCGGTGGCGCCCGTGACGAGCGCGGTGCTGCCCTCGAGCGATACGCCCATCTCCGCCCAGCGGGTCTCGTTTCGGGGTATCGGCATGGGTCAGCGAGGTCCGGCCGGACGGACGCTCGACGGATTCCTCAAGTTTTCTGTACGCACATCGGCCCCCCGTAAATTGAGGTGGAATGAGGTCCGATGGTACGCTCGCACAGCCGTGAATTCTGGGGGGAGTGATCATGACCTTCGCTAGCTGGACTACCAAAAAGACGATCGTTTCCGGAGTAGCGCTTGCCGCTATCGCCGTATCGGTCTCGGCGCTCGCACAGCGTGGGCCGCCCGGCCCGCCGCCGTATACGCCGGCGGCCGATGCCAAAGACTTGAAGTCGGTGCTGTTCAACTGGCCGTGGCACCAGGGAATGCTGCGCGGCATCGAGGAGCACGAGCTCATGGTCTCGCTCCAGTACCGGGGCGAAGGCACGGTCCAGGTGAACGGTCAGGCCTGCAAGCTCCAACCGTTCGCGGACGGCAAGCGGGAAGGCGAGCTCGGC
>DASUFK010000075.1:0-20986 GCA_036274615.1 Gammaproteobacteria bacterium
CGTGTGGGCCTGGGACGTGGACGGCCGCAAGTACCTCGACTGCATCAGCGCCTACTCGTCGCTGAACCAAGGTCACCGCCATCCGCGAATCGTCGGCGCGCTCGTGGAGCAGGCCGGCAAGCTCACGTTGACGTCGCGCGCGGTGCACAACGACCGCATGGGCCCGTTCCTCGCGAAGCTTTGCGCGCTCGCGGACTTCGAGATGGCGCTGCCGATGAACACGGGCGCCGAGGCGGTCGAGACGGCGATCAAGCTCGCGCGCAAGTGGGGCTATCGCGTGAAGCGCGTGCCGCACGATCGGGCCGAGATCGTCGTGTGCCGCAACAACTTCCACGGCCGCACCACCACGATCGTCGGCTTCTCGTCCGAGGCGCAGTACCGCGACGACTTCGGGCCGTACGGCCCCGGGTTCACGCTCATCGACTTCGGCGATCTCGAGCAGCTGCGGGCCGCGATCACAGCGAACACCGTCGCCTTCCTCGTCGAGCCGATTCAGGCGGAGGCCGGCATCATCGTGCCGCCGCCCGGGTACCTCGCGGCCGCGCGCGCCCTCTGCCGCGAGCGCAACGTGCTATTCGTGCTCGACGAGATCCAGACGGGCCTCGGCCGAACGGGCCGCATGTTCGCGCACGAGCACGAGCCCGGCGCTTCGCCCGACATGCTGGTGCTCGGCAAGGCCCTCGGCGGCGGCGTATATCCCGTCTCGGCCGTGCTCGCGAGCAAGGAGATCATGACGCTGCTCCGGCCCGGCGATCATGGCAGCACGTTCGGCGGCAATCCGCTTGCGGCCGCCGTGGGCGTGGCGGCGCTCGACGTGCTCGTCGACGAGGATCTTCCCGCGCGCGCACAGCGCCTCGGCGGGCATCTCTTCGGCGAGCTCCGCAAGCTTCGCAGTCAGGCAATCGTGGACCTCCGCGGCAAGGGCCTGCTCGTGGGCATCGAGATCGCGGCCTCGGCCGGCGGCGCACGCGAGTACTGCGAGCAGCTGGCGGCGCGCGGCGTGCTCTGCAAGGACACGCACGCGCAAGTGATCCGCCTCGCGCCGCCGCTCGTGATCGAGCGGGCCGAGCTCGACTGGCTGGTCGGAGAGCTGCGCGCCGTCCTCGAAAAATAGGGACATGTTACTTTTTCGACGACGCGGGTCGGCACTTCGCGCCGGGCGAACGAAAAAGTAACATGTCCCTATTTTTCGGGGAGCAGGCACATGGATCTGGGGTTGAAGGGCAAGAACGCGGCGATCACCGGCTCGAGCCAAGGGTTGGGATTCGCGATCGCGACGGCGCTCGCGAAGGAAGGCTGCAACGTCGCGCTGTCGGCGCGCGGCAAGGAGCGGCTCGACGCCTCGGTCGCCGAGCTGCGCAAGCTCGGCGTGAAGGCGGTGGGCCTCGTCGTGGATCTCTCCACCGAGCAGGGCTGCAAGGAGTTCGCCGAAGGCGCCGCCAAGGACCTCGGCGGCCTCGACATCCTCGTCAACAACGTGGGCGGCATGATCCCCGGCACGCTCGCGGCCCTCGCCGCGGAGCAGTGGGAGCGCGTGCTGAACGTGAATCTCATGTCGTACGTCTACACGACGAAGTACGCGCTGCCCTTCCTGAAGAACGGGCGCAAGCCGCGGATCCTCAACGTATCCGGCGTGAGCGGCAAGCAGCTCGTGCCGGGCGCGCTCACCACCACGATCCCGAACGCCGGCATCATCGCGTTCACCAAGCTCATGGCCGGCGAGCTCGGCGCGCAGGGCATCACCGTCAACAACATTTGTCCGGGCTTCACCAAAACCGAGTCGTGGGGGCCGCGCGCCGAGGCGATGGCGAAGGTGCGCAACACGACCGCGGAGCAAGTTCGTCAAGGGATCGCGAATCAAACGCTGCTCGGCCGCTGGGCGGAGCTCGAGGAGATCGGCGACGCCGCCGCGTTCCTCGTGTCGGAGAAGAACAGCTACATGACGGGAACGACGGTGGAGGTCTGCGGCGGCTTCCAGAAGTACATCTAGGCGGCCGCAAATTGCTCCTGCATTTGCGGCACTTCCGCCATCCATGGCGGTCGCGCTATGGCGGCCACGGCCAGTTGGCCTTCTTGCGCACCGACTGATACGCCTCGGCCGCCTCATCGAGGATCGCGCCGACGTCCACGTCCACGAGCTCGCCGCCGCGCTTCAGTATCCGGCCGTTGACGACCACCGTGTCGACGTTCGCCGGCTGCGCCGCCTCGACGAGCAGATGCGCGGGCTCGGTGAGATAGCCCATGTTCACGTGCCGCGTGTTGACCATGATGAGGTCGGCGCGCTTGCCGGCCACGAGCGAGCCAATCTCGCGGTCGAGCCCCATCGAGCGCGCGCCTTCGATCGTGGCGAGCTCGAGCACGCGGCGCGCCGTGAGCTTGGTCTCGTCGAGCGCGCGCCCGTTCTCGATGTTCTGCACCGCCTTCATGATCGCGAACATGTCGGCGTTGCCGGACAGCGCCGGCGTATCCACCGACAGCCCCACCGGGATGCCCGCCGCGAGGAATGCGGCCGGCGTCGGAAAGCCGAAGCCGATCCTGAGCTCGGTGTACGGCGATACGCTCACCGACGCGCCGCTCGAGGCGAGCGCCGCAATCTCCTCGGGCGTGGTCCAAACCGCGTGGATCACCTGCACGTCGGGGCCGAGCAGCTTGCGCGACGCCAGCGCCGCAATGCCGCCCGCGCTCGACTCGAAGTTGTTGGCGTGCACCGAGATCGGCAGACCGAGCTCCTTCGCCGCGGCGTAGTCACGGAGCGATGCTTCGCTCGCCGCGCCGCGCCAGGCGAGGCCGAGCGTCAAACGGCCGCCGCCCGAATGCTCGCTCCAATCGTCGTGCAGGCGCTTGATATCGGCGGTGTCGATCGGCGCGTCGTTCGACGCGCCCGTCGGCGAACCGTACGAGAAGCGCGCTCGCAGGCCGGACTCGCGCAGCGCCCGCAGGTCGGCCGCTGCATGATCGGGAGAGCGGACGTTGTGGCACCAGTCGTGCACGAACGTGATGCCCGAGTGCACGGCTTCCGCTGCGGCAAGCCGCGCCGCGCGGTACATGTCGATGGCCGTGTAGTGCGCGCCGATCGTGCGCGACGTAGGAAAGTAGCCGCGCTCCGGCGCGTCGCCGGACAAGCTGCGGAGCAGCGTGGTCCACAGGTGCCAGTGAGTCTCGACGAGGCCCGGCAGCACGAGCATGCCGGCGCCGTCGATCACGGCCGCGCCGGGCGCCCGAAGCGCGCGGCCGACCGCGGCGATCGCGCCGTTGGCCACGTGCACGTCGGCGTTCGGCAAGTCGCCGGCACGCGGGTCCATCGTCAGGACGTACGCGTTGCGGATCAAGAACTCGGTGGGTTGCGTCATGCGGGTGCTGCGCTGCTGAGCGAAACCGATCGGAAACGGCCCGGCGCCGAGGGCACCGGCCGCGAGCGCGCCGCCGAGGAACTTGCGCCTGGTGAGCGCCGCGGTCACCGCGTGCGGACGAACGCCTTCATGAAGTGGTCGACGGAAGCTTCGGCCCACTCGCGCACCTGCTGCTTGTCGGGCTCGCCCCTAACGGCGCATTCGCGCTCGAGCATGATGCGCCATGCGATCATGGCGATGAAATACTTGCTCATGACCGACGTCTCGAACAGGCTGTCGGCCTTGTGCTGCGCAAACAAGTTCTCGAGCACCGAGTACGCGTGCTCGGGACCGATCTGGTAGTAGTGCTGGCCCACGTCCGGCGAATTGCGGGCCTCTTCGAAGATCAGGCGGCGCAGCTGTAGACAGCGATCGGTGGTCGCCACACCGAGCACGGTCTCGGCAATCGTCACGAGCGCGTCGCGCAACGTCATCGCGCTCAGCGACGCGCCGAGGTGCGTGAGGATGTTGCGATAGTCCACGAGCTCCCGGCACATCACCGCTTCGAACAGCTGCTTCTTGCTGCTGAAGTAGCGGTAGATCGATTCCTTCGAAATGCCGGAGCTGCGCGCCATCGCGTTGATGCTCGCGCCCTGATAGCCGTGCTTCAGGAAATAGGCGGTGGCGACGTCGAGGACCTCCTGCTCCTTGGCTCGCGGCTTCTCGCGGCGCTCTCCGAGGCGACGCATGAACGTGGCCGAGGTGTGCGTAACGGCTTCTACGCCCCTCGCCGCCGTTGCTTCGCGCCGCGGCAAGGTTTCTTCGAAATCGATATCGGATCGCACAGAGCTCATGGGTCCTCCAGACCGCGCATCGCTCATACGAACATGCAAACGGACTTGAGCTCCGTATACATTTCTATGCCCACGCGTCCGTGCTCGCGGCCGAGGCCGGAGTGCTTGAAGCCGCCGAACGGCATATTGGGATCGACGGGACCGTGCCCATTGACCCACACGGTGCCAGCGCGCAGCTTCGGCACGAGCCGATGCACCGCGGTGAGATCGTTCGAGAACACGCTCGCGGCCAACCCGTACGGCGTGTCGTTGGCGAGCCTCGCGACCTCGTCGATGTCGTCGAAGCGCTGCGCTACGAGCACCGGCCCGAAGATCTCTTCTTGAACCACGCGCATCGTGTTCTTGACGTCGGCGATCACGGTGGGCCGCACGTAATATCCGGGGTGCGACGGCGCGTCTCCGCCGGCAACGATGGACCCGCCGTCGGCGCGCCCCGACGCGATGTAGCCCATCACTCGCTCTTGCTGCTCGCGCGAGACGAGCGGGCCCATCTGAGTGCTCGGGTCGAGGCCCGGGCCGAGGCGGATCGACGACGCGGCGCCGCCGACGCCCTCGACCACCCGGTCGAAGATCTTGCGGTGCACGTAGAGCCGCGAACCCGCGGCGCACACCTGCCCTGCGTTGAAGAAGATCGCTCCGGCTGCTCCGCCCACCACGGCGTCGACGTCCGCGTCGGGAAGCACGATGACCGGCGACTTGCCGCCGAGCTCGAGCGACACACGCTTCAGCGTGTCCGTGGCGGTCTTGTTGATGAGCTTGCCCACGACGGTGGAGCCCGTGAAGGCGATCTTGTCCACGCCCGGGTGCGCGACGAGCGCTGCGCCGGTGGTCTCTCCGTAACCCGTGAGGATGTTCACGACGCCCGCGGGGAAGCCCGCCTCGATGATGAGCTCGCCGAGTCTGATTGCCGAAAGCGGCGTCTGCTCCGCGGGCTTCAAGATGCACGTGCACCCGGCCGCGAGCGCCGGCGCGAGCTTCCACGCCGCCATCACCAGCGGAAAGTTCCACGGGATGATCTGTGCCACGACGCCCACGGGCTCGCGCCGCGTGTACGCGTTGATGCGGCCGCCCTCGGGCGCGCCGATCGACACGTCGATCGTGGAGCCCTCGATCTTGGTGGCCCAGCCCGCGAAATAACGGAAATGGTTACGGGCGCCGGGCACGTCGACCACGCTCGCCATGAACTTGGTCTTGCCGTTGTCGATGCTCTCGAGCTCCGCGAGCTCGTCGGCATTGGCCTCGATGAGATCCGCGAGCTTCCAGAGCAGCGCCTCGCGCTGCGCCGGCAGCATTCGCGGCCAGGCGCCGCCTTCGAACGCCTCGCGGGCCGCCGCGACGGCCTTGTCGACGTCGGCGCGATTCGCGTCGGCCACCGACGCGATCTCCGCCCCCGTAGCGGGATCGATCACCGGAATTCGAATCTTCGACTCCGACTCGAGCCACTCCCCGCCGATCAAGAGCCGTGCCGAGCGCCGCAGGAACGACGCTACCGTTGAGGAGGGTGCCGGTTGGGCTGCGATCGAGACGCTCATCCTGATGTCTTCGGCCTTTGTCGCGCGTGCGCGCTGCGGCTGTTGTGTTGAGGGGTCAATCCCCAAGACGGGACGGTATCGAGTGTAGAACCCGACTCACAGCGCCGCAATACGCCGAAAGGAACTTGCTTTTACCGGCTTCTCAAGTTTGTTCAAGCACGCAGCTTGAGCAGATCGATCGCGTTCTCTTTCAAGATCAGCGGCCGCACCTCGGGGCGAATCTCGATCTTCTCGAAGTCGGCGAGCCAGCGGTCCGGTGTGATCAGCGGATAATCGGTGCCGAACAGCACCTTCTTCTTGAGCTGCGTGTTCGCATGCTGCACGAGCTGCGGCGGGAAGTACTTCGGCGACCATCCTGAGAGGTCGATGTACACCTGCGGTTTGTGCAGGCAAATGGACAGCGCCTCGTCCTGCCAGGGCCACGACGGATGCGCGAGCACGATCGGCATCGTCGGAAAATCGACGGCCACGTCGTCCACGTCCATCGGATTGCCGTACTTCAGACGAATTCCGCCGCCGCCGGGCATCCCGGTGCCCATGCCGGAATGGCCGGTATGGAACAGCGCCGGCAGCTCCGCTTCCGCGATCACCTCGTAAAGCGGATACGCGCTCCGGTCGTTCGGGAAGAATTCCTGGAACTGCGGATGGAACTTGAAGCCCTTGACGCCGAAGTAGTCGATGAGCCGGCGCGCCTCGCGCACGGCATCGGCCCCCCGCGCCGGGTCGAGGCTCGCAAACGGGATGCACACGTCCGAGTTCTCCGCCGCGAGCTCCGCCACCTCCTCGTTCGACACGGGCTTGATGCCGCGCGCCCGTTCACCGTCCACCGAGAAGATCACGCACGCCATCTTCCGCTCGCGATAGTAGGCCGCGATCTCTGGAATGGTGGGCTGCGCGTGCTGATGCTTGAAGTACTTCTGCGCCGCTTGCTGAAAGATCGTCGGCGGCTGGGGGTCGCGCACCGAGATCTCGGCGTGCGCGTGCATGTCGATGGCAACGATGTCGTCGAGCTTGAGCATGAGGTTTAGACCAGGATGTTCTTGGCTTTCTTGGCCATCTCGTCGGCCTTGCGGAGCATCTCGTTGATGTCGGTGGGGTCGGGGATGTCCCTGCCCTTCGCCACCGCGGGCCGCGCCGCGAGCACGTCGATCCAGCGCCGCAGACGATCGAGGCCGTCGATGTTCACGCCGGACCACTGATAGAAGTGCACCCACGACCACGTGGCGATGTCGGCGATCGAGTAGTCGCCCGCGAGGTATTCGGCCTCGCCGAGGCGCTTGTCGAGGATCTCGAGCAGGCGGCGGACTTCCCGTTGATAGCGCTCGATCGCGTACGGAATGCGCTCGGGCGCGTACCGGTAGAACACGTTCGCCTGGCCCATCATCGGGCCGATCCCGCCCATCTGGAACATGAGCCACTGCACCACGAGGGAGCGGCCCTTCATGTCCGTGGGCATCAGCTTGCCGGTCTTCTCCGCGAGGTACATGAGGATCGCGCCGGACTCGAACACGGCGAAACCGTCATTGTCGTGGTCCACGATCGTGGGAATCCGGCCGTTCGGATTGAGCTTCACGTACCACGGCTCCTTCTGCTCCTTCTTGTCGAAGGAGATCTTGCGAACGCGATACGGCAGCCCGAGCTCCTCGAGCGCGATCGAGACCTTCCAGCCGTTCGGCGTGGCCGCGGTGAGCAATTCGATCATCCATCCCACTCCATGGTGTTTGCGTCGCGGCAGCGACGCAAGCCTGCATGATACCTGAGGTAGACTGACCGCATGCCGCAACCGAACATCCCCACTCGCGTCGTCCGGCGCACGCCGTCCGCCGCCACCCAAATCGTCGACGCGGATCTGTGCGTGCTCGGCGCCGGAATCTCCGGAGTGTCTGCGGCTCTCGAGGCCGCCAAGCTCGGCCGCAAGGTGGTGCTCGTGGACGGCGCGCCCGCGATCGGCGGCCAAGCCGTGGGCTCGATCATCGGCACGATCATCGGCCTCTACAGCCATGGGCGCGACGCCTATCAACTCACACACGGCATCGCGGACGATCTGCTGCGCGATCTCGACGCGGAAGGCGCGCTCGCGCGCTCGCACCGCTCCACGGTCAACTTCCAATACGACGAGGTGCGGCTCGCACGCTGGATGGAGCGCAAGGTCGAGGACCTCGGCGTCGAAATACTGCTCGGTGCGGTGCTCACCGACGTGGCATTCGGCGATCGGCGGGTACGACACTTGGACTTCGCCACGCGTTTCGGCGCGGTGCGCGTGCGCGCGAAAGCCTACGTCGACTCCTCGGGCGACGCCACGATCACCTACGGCGCAGGACTGCCGGTCCGCGAGCCGGAGGCCACCGTTTGGGGCTCGCTCAATTTCCTCATCGAGGACTTCGACCGCGACGCGGTGAAGGAGCTCGTGATCGAGGAGGTGCGCGCGCGGCTCGGCGAGGTGGGCGCGAAGTACGGGCTCGTGCGTCACGACGGCTGGCTGATGCCGTTCCCCGGCAGGAATTTCATGCTCGCGAACATCAATCACATCGAGACGCCGATCGATCCGCTCGGCGGCTCGCGCATGGTGCTCGAGGGCCGGCGCCAAGCGGACGCGATCATCACGTTCCTGCGCGCCGAATTTCCGCGCATCTTCGCGAATGCGAAGGTCCGCACGTACGGCAACCCCGGTATCCGTCAGACGCGCTGGATCGTGAGCCGCAAGCAGCTCACCGTCGACGACATCCGCAGCACGGCGCGGCCGCCCGACGCCGTGGCGCGCTGCGCGTGGTGGGTGGAGCTGCACGACACCGCCGAGCTCGTCTACTGGGAGAAATTCGCCGACGGTCACGTCTACTTCATCCCGCTCTCCTGCATGCTGCCGAAGGACGCGGACAACATCGTGGCGGCCGGCCGCTGCGTGGACGCCGATACTCAGGCGCTGTCGGCGATTCGAGTGATGGGTCCGTGCATCGCGATGGGAATGGCCGCCGCGCATGCGGCGAGCCTGGCGGGCACCGGGCCGATCCACGCCGTGGACATGCGCAAGCTCCAAGAGGGTTTGCGCGACAACCTCGAACGGAGGGACTAGCCATGAAGCTCACGGACGGCGAGAAGCGGATGCTCGACGGCCGAGACGGCCAAGCCAAGCAGAAGGCCATGGAGCTGCTGGTGCGCTACGGCGAGGCGCTCGGCGCGGAGCGGTTCGTCGATACCACCAACGTCGCGGGCGTGCCCGGCCAGTCGAGCGTGTTCCTCGACAAATATTACGCGGACAAGAAGAGCGCAGCGCACGGCAGCTATGACACGCTCTTCTCGCTGTTCGATCTCGACAGCGACGAGATCGTCGACGTGCCGCGGGTCGTCACGCACGCGTGCCATCTGCAGGGCGGCACCGATCCGGAAAACTGGCAGGTGCTCGGCGCCACGCCGAAGGCCGCCGAGGTGGCTCGCGACAGCGAGGCCGGCGCCGTCGACAAGGGCATCAAGATCCTGAAGACCTGCACGCCCTATCTCGTCGGCAACGTGCCGACGCTCGGCGAGCACTGCGCGTGGATGGAGTCGTCCGCGGTGGTGTACTGCAACTCGGTGCTCGGCGGCCGCACCAATACCGAAGGGCGCGAGAGCACGAGCGCCGCGATGCTCACCGGTAAGATCCCCGACTTCGGCTTCCATCGCGACGAATTTCGGCGAGGCACGCACGCAGTGGACGTGGCCGTGGAGGTCGACAGCCTCATGGACTGGGGCATGCTCGGCTACTTCGTCGGCGACGTCGTGCAGGAACGGATCCCGGTGCTCGCCGGCCGCCTCGGCAAGCCCGATCTCGTGCGCTACAAGCACTTCGGCGCGGCCGCGGCGTCGTCGGGCGGCGTGGAGATGTATCACATCGTGGGCGTTACGCCGGAGGCTCCGAGCGAGCGCGCGGCGTTCGGCGGCAACGCGCCGGTCGAGACGTTCCGTTACGACGCGGCGGCCCGGCGCCGCATCTACGAGACGCTGAACTCGAACGCGCGCGACCCGAACGTCGACTACGTGATGCTCGGCTGCCCGCACGCCGCGCTCGAGCAAATCGAAGAGGCCTGCCGGCTGCTCGCGGGCCGCAAGATCAGCAGTAATTGCCGGCTGTGGATCTTCACGTCGCGCGGCGTGAAGCAACGGGCCGACGCCGCCGGCCTCACGAAGATCGTGCTCGACGCCGGCGGCCACGTGCTCACCGACACCTGCTCGGCCATCGGCCAAGCGCTGCCGCCCGGCACCAAGGTCGCGGCCCTCGACTCGGCGAAGCAAGTGCACTACCTGCCCGCGATCATGGGGATCCAGGCGTGGTTCGGCAGCACCGCCGACTGCATCGACGCGGCGCTCACCGGCCGCTGGAACGGCGCGCTGCCATGAACGACGGCGAGATCATCACGCTGCGCGGCCGCAAGGTGGTCGGCGGCGTCGCCGAAGGCGAAGCGCTCGTCACGCGCCAGACGATCTCCGGCTGGGGCGGGGTCAATCCCATGCAGGGCGCCGTCATCGAAACGCGCCACGAGCTCCGCGGCGTGAGCTTCAAGGACAAGGTGCTCGTGTTCCCCGGCGCGAAGGGCTCGTCGGGCTGGTCGGTGTGCTTTCACCTGACGCGGCTCGCGGGCACCGCGCCGAAGGCGATGGTGTTCAACGAGATGACGACCAAGGTCGCGCTCGGCGCCGTCGTCATGCGCGTGCCGTCCGTGACCGACCTCGACCGCGATCCGCTCGACGTCATCGAGACCGGCGACTGGGTCGTCGTGAACGGCGACGCCGGCACCGTCGAGGTCCGCAAGCGCGCGAAGGCCGCGCGCCGCGCGTAGCGGCGCGGAGCGTCAGGCGGGCTGCGGAATGCCGAGCGCGTCGGTCGAGGACGTCTCCGGGCCCGACTCGTTGATGGTGGTGCGGCGCATGTCGCGCTTGTACTTGAAGAGGTCGTAGGACGTCGCGCGGTGCAGCGTGCAGCGGTTGTCCCAGATCACGAGGTCGCCGGTAAGCCACTTGTGCGTGTAGATGAACTGCGGCTGCGTGGCGAAGGCGTTGAGCTCGTCGAGGAGCTTCACGCCCTCCTCTTTCGGCCAGCCGATGACGTGGGTCGCATGGTTGCCGATCAAGAGCGCTTTGCGGCCCGACTCGGGGATCGTGCGCACGATCTTCTGCGGCACCGGCGGCATGGCGCGCCGCATGTCGTCGGTCACGGGCATTCCGGCGCGGCCGCGCGTCTTCCAGAACCAGTGCTCGGCGACGGCGTCCTCGGCCTTGGCGCGTAGCGTTTCGGGCAAAGCGTCGTACACCGCGCGCGTGTCGACGTAGAGCGTGTCGCCGCCGGCCGGCGGAATCACGCGCGCCGACAGCAGTGACCACTTCGTGGGCAGCGCGTTGAACGAGCTGTCGGTGTGGAACTCCTCGTTGGCGCGATTGGACGCGAGCTTGAGCGACTCCATGGGGAGCAAGTCGCCGTTCGCGTCGAGGTTCGACACGTCGTACATCTCCGGGCGGACGCGCCGCTGCATGTCCTTGCGCTGCGGTTTAGGCAGGCCCATGTGCGGCGGCAGCTCGAGCGGACCGAACGCGCGGCTGAAGCGAATCTGCTCGTCGTCGCTGATGAGCTGATCGCGCAGCACCACGACGGCGTACTCGGCCATCGCTGAGTCCACCGTAGCAACCAGCTCCGTGCTCGGCGGCACGTGCAGGTCCGCGCCGACGATCTCGGCGGCGAACAGCGGGTGCAGTTTGTTGACGGTGAGGCCCATCGGGAACGGCTAGAGGTCGCGGATCAGTACCGCGCCCGTAGACATCGGCTGAACCTGCTGCCGATAGATCGACAGCCACCCGGACGCCTTCTTCAACGGCTTCGTACCGAGCCGCGCGCGGCGCGCCGCGAGCTCCGCTTCGCCGACGTCGAGGTCGATCGTGTTGGCGTCGACGTCGATCTTGATCACGTCGCCGTTCTCCACGAGACCCAGCGGCCCGCCGATCGCCGCCTCGGGCGACACCTCGGCGACCGTCAGTCCTTTGTTGCAGAGCCCGGACAGCTGGCCGTCGGAGACGAACGCGACGTCGTTCTCGAGCTTCGTGGAGTACAACGCGAACACCACCATCGACGCGGGCCCCTGCATCCCCGGCCCGCCCTTCGGCCCCATGCCGCGCACGACGAGCACGTGCCCGGGCCGCACGTCGCCGCGCTTGATCGCGGCGATCGCCTCGAAGCCGTCGTCGTAAACAATGGCTTCGCCTTCGAACTTGTCCTTGCGGCTGGCATCGCGAAGACCGAGCTTCACGATGGCGCTCTCGGGCGCGAGCGAGCCGCGCAGCACCACGATCGGCGGCTTGGTCGAGAACGGCCGCGTCATCGGCCGAATCACGTTCTCGTCGCGCACGGCGACTCCGGCCAGATTCTCGCGCAGCGTCTTGCCCGTGACCGTGAGCACGTCGAGGTCGAGCTCGCGCTCGAGTTGCTTGAGGATTGCGCGTGCGCCGCCGGCCGCATCGAACGCCTCGATACTGTCGTCGCCGTTCGGCCGCACGGCCGAGAGCACGGGGATCCGCCGGCCGAGCTCGTTGAACAGCTCGAAGACGTCCACGTGCACGCCGCTCTCCACCGCCGTGGCCTGCAGGTGCTTGATGCAGTTGATCGAGCCGCTCACCGCGAGCACGGACGCCACTGCGTTGCGGAACGCGCCCTCGGTTAGGATCGCGCGCGGCTTCAAGTCGTCCCACACCAACTGCACGATGTGCTCGCCGGCCCGGCGGGCGTAATCGAACATCGCCGAGCTGTTGGCCGCGACAGGCGTGCTGCCGGGCAGCGCCATGCCGAGCGCTTCGACGACCACGTGCATCGAGTTCGCGGTCGCCATGCCCGAGCACACACCCGGGCCGCGGATCGCGTTGTTCGCCATCTCGTGCAGCTCGGCCTTGTCGAGCTTGCCGAACTGCGCCTGCACGGAGCCCAGGAATACGTCCTCGATGTCGACGTGATGGCCGCGATACTCGCCGCTCGGCTGATAGCCGCACGCGACGATGATCGTGGGGATGTTGAACCGGCCCGCCGCCATCAAATGCGCCGGCGGCGTCTTGTCGCAGCTCGTGAGACACACCATGCCGTCGAGCTGCGCGCCCTGGATCGCGATCTCCATGTCGTTAACCACGAGATCGCGGCTCGGCAGGATGTAGCCGGAGCCGCCGGCCGAGATGATGAAGTCGCTCGGCGCCGCCGTGCGAACCTCGAACGGCAGGCCGCCGGCCGCGCGCACGGCGTCCTTCACCACTTTCGCGACCCCGTCGAGATGGGCGAAGCAGATCGCGAGCTCCGACGAGCTGTTGACGACCGCGATCTTCGGCTTCTGCATGTCGGCGTCGGAGAGACCGAGCGCCCTCCACTGCGCGCGCCGCACCGCCTCCCGCGTGGTGCCCGGCTCGAAGTTGCTGCGTAGAGCCCGTCGACTCATTGGCGACTTTCTGATCTGTCGATCTCTAGAGGAAAAATGTATGCGGCGAGGGTCACTCTGTTATCGTACCAGACGAACCGGTCCGACCGGCCACGACGCAGGCAGAGAGCGGCGGGCGCTACGAGCCCCCGCTCCGAGGGGGAACGTTGAGCGCCACTACGACGGAAATGCCGAAGGAGAAAGACCTCTCGAAGCGCACCGCTTTGGACAAGCCTGCCTACCAGTACTACGTGCTCCTCATGCTGGTGCTCGGCTACGTCTTCAACGTGATCGACCGCAGCAGCGTGTTCGGCATCCTCCTGCCGGCCATCAAGAAGGAGATCCACGCGAGCGATTTCGCGATGGGGATGCTCAGCGGCTTCACGTTCGCCGTGTTCTATTCATTCCTCGGCATCCCGATCGCGCGGCTCGCGGACCGCTGGAGCCGCGTGAACGTGCTCGCGATCTCCGTCGCATTGTGGAGCGCGGCCACGGCGACCTGCGGTGCGGCATGGAATTACCTGTCGCTATTCTCGTCGCGCGCGATGACCGCCATCGGTGAAGCCGGAGGCTCGCCGCCCTCGCACTCTTTGATCTCCGACTACTTTCCGATCTCGAGACGCGCGACCGCTCTCGCAATCTACGCGATGGCCGTCCCAGCCGGCACCTCGCTCGGCAACTTCGTGTCCGGGCGGCTCAACGATCACTACGACTGGCGCACGGTGTTCGTGCTGATCGGGCTTCCCGGCGTGGTCCTCGCGGCCCTGATGTGGCTCACGATCAAGGAACCGCCACGCGGCTACTCCGACGGCCCGAACACTCGGCCGCGCCCGGCGGCGCCGCCGTTTTTCGAAGTGTTCAAGTTTTTGATCGCGCGCAACTCGTTCATGCACATGTCCGTAGCCGCGGCGTTGCACTCGGTGGTGTGGTACTCGGGCACGACCTGGAACGGCAGCTTCTTTCAGTGGTCGCACGGCCTCACTAGCGGCCAAGCGGGCAGCCGTCTCGCGATCTTCTCCCTCATCGGCGCAATCGGCAGCTTCGCCGGCGGGTTCCTCGCCGACAGGCTCAGCGTGAACAAGGACGACAAGCGCTGGTACATGTGGGTGCCGGGCATCGCCTGCATCATCATGGTGCCGTTCCAGTTCGCGGCGTATCTCTCCCGCGATCTCGCTTTCGTGGTGCCGATCACGTTCTCGATGATGTTCATCTTCGCGTCCATGTTCTTCGGGCCGTCGTTCGCGGTCGCGCAGTCGATCGCCACCGTTCGCATGCGTGCGGTGTCCGCGTCGGTATTGCTGTTCATCCAGACGATCATCGGCATGACGATCGGGCCTGCGATCGTCGGCAAGATCAGCGATCTCTTGAAGCCGGAGGTTGGCGAGGGCTGGGGAATCGCCTACCCGATGGCCGCGATCGGCATCGTGAATCTCTGGGCCGCGCTCCACTATTTCCTGGCTGCCCGCCGCTACCGCCACGACCTCGCAGAAACTGCGGCGCTCAACGCGGCACAGGCATAGCGCGCTTCAGGCGCCGCGCAGCGTCGCCACGGGCGACTGGTTGACCACGGAGCGCACCGCGAGCGTGCCGCTGATGCCGACGAGCGCAGCGCCGGCCAGCAGCCCGCCGATCCAGAGCGTCAGGCTCGGAGAGTAATCGAGCCGGAACAGGCGCGTCGCCAGGAAATAGCCGATCGAGCTCGCACCGACGGCGGCGAGGAAGCCGGCCAGTAAACCGAGAGTCGTGAACTCCGCCGCCACTCCCTGCAGCACGACGCTGCGGCGCGCGCCGAGCGTGCGCAGCACCGCGCTCTCGAACATGCGCTCGTCGCGCGTCGACTGGATTGCCGCGAGCAGCACCATTACGCCCGCGGCAAGCGTGAAGAGAAACACGTATTGAACCGCGAGCGCCGCCCGGTCCATCGAGCGGCGAACCTGATCGAGCACCGCGCCCACGTCGATCACGGACACGCTGGGAAACTGGCGCACCACGTCCACGGTCACCTTGCGCAGCTCGGGTGGAACGTACACGCTCGTGATGTAGGTGTGGGCAAATTGCTCGGCCGCGCCGGGGCTCAAGACCATGAAGAAGTTCGGCCGGAACGAATCCCATTGCACGCGCCGGGTGCTCGTGAGACGCACCGTGAGCTCCTCGCCGCCGATGGCGTAGGTCACCTCGTCGCCGATCGAAAGGCCGAGCGCGCGCCGCATGCCGTCCTCCATCGACAGCTGCGGTTCCTGCGGATTCGCTCCCCACCAAGTGCCCTCGACGATCTCGTTGTCGGCCCCGAGCTCGGCCGTCCACGTGAGGTTGCTCTCGCCAAGCTCGCGGCGGCCCTCTTCCGTGGGCCGATGCTCGGCGGCCGGCCGGCCGTTGATGCGCACGATGCGCGCGCGCAGCAGCGGCGTGAACTCCGGCGCCTGCAACCCGCCCGCAGCCAGCGCCGCCGCGACGCCGTTGCGCTCCGCCGGCTGGATGTTGATCAGGAAGTGGTTGGGCGCACTCTCCGGAATCTGCGCGCGCCAGTTGGTCATGAGCTCCGTGCGCACCGACGTGAGCAGCAGCAGCACCATGAGGCCGAGACCGAACGCGACGACCTGCACGCTACTCTCCCGTCCGCGCCGCGCGACGTTCGCGATCCCGTACCGCCACGAGATACCCACGCCGCCGCGTACGCGCTGGAGCAGCAGCACGAGCACGCGCCCCGCGCCATAGAGCACGGCGAACGTGCCCACCGTTCCGGCGAGCAAGTAGACGATCAGCTGCAGATCGCGGAACAGCAAGTAGAGCATCGCGGTGACCGTCGCGGCCGCGACGCCGTAAATCGTGGCGAAGCGCAGCGGCGGCGGGTCGAGGTCGTTGCGCAGCACGCGCGCCGGCGGCACGCCGCCGAGCTGCAGCAGCGGCGGCAGCGCGCAGCCGAGCCCAACGGCGAGCGCCGTGACCGGGCCAAGCACGGCGCCGTGCAGGCTCGGCGCCGGCAGCCGCGCCTCGATCAAGTCGGAGAGCAGCGCCGTGAGCCCGTACTGAGCCAGAAGCCCGATCGCCCCTCCGAGCACGCTCGCCACCAGCACGAGCATGAGCAGCTGCAGGAGGTTCAGCCTCAGCACCTCGCGGTGACGCGCGCCCAAGCATTTCATCAGCGCGACGGCGTCGAGCCGCCGCGCGACGAAACGCCGCGCCGCCATTGCAACCGCCACGCCACCGAGCAACACGCTCACGAGCGCGGCGAGCACGAGGAAGCGCTCGGCGTTGTCCACGGCGGCGCGCACCTCGGGCCGGCCGTCGCGAAAATCGCGCAGCTGCTGCTCCGGCCCGAGCAGCGGCTCGAGCGCCCGCCGAAACGCCGCGAGCTGCGGCGGCGGCGCGGCGAACAACAGCGAATACTGCGCGATGCTGCCCGGAACGAGCAGTCCCGAGGCGCGCACGTCGTCCATGTTGAGCAGCACGGTGGGCGCCGTCTCGAAGAAGCGCCAGCCCTCGTCGGGGCGAAATTCGAGCGTCTTTGCGACCCGCAAGCGCAACGAGCCGATGTCGAGGACGTCGCCGACGTTCGCGCCCAGTCGCGCGAGCAGGCTGGGCTCGGCCCAAACCTCGCCGCGCGGCGGTGTTGCCGTGGCCGTGTACGGCGACGCGGAGAGCGCGTCGGCCACCTGCACGGCGCCACGCAGCGGATAGCCCGCGGTAACGCCGCGGATGTCCGCGAGCGAAGTCATGTCGCCCGCAAGAACGACGCTACGAAACCCTACGACCTCGGCGCGGGCGACACTCAGGCTCTCCGCAGCGTCCCGAATCGCATCGGGCAAGGGCCGCGCCGAGTCCACGCGCAAGTCGGCGGCGAGCGCTTCGCCCGCCTCCTGCGACACCGCCTGACGGACGCGGTCGGTAAAAAACGTCACCGCGCTCATGGCTGCCACGGCCACCACGAGCGCCGCCAAGAGCACGACCACCTCGCCCGAGCGCCAGTCGCGCGCAAGCAATCGTCCGGCAAGCGTCCAGGGGACGCCGCTCATGGGACGCGGCGCGGAATGCCGAGTTTCGGAATGCAAATGCTCACCTGCCACGATTGCGGCCAAGTGTAGCCCGTTCACGATGTCCGGGCTCCCCGGCGCGCTTGCGCACTACTTGGGCGTCACACCATACTGAGGGAAAGCTAGAGCCACAAACTACTGGCGCCGGTACGTTCGGGCCGCTTAGAAGAACAAATGCTCCAGCTCGAGCGGAATATGCCGGATCCGGACTTGCAGTCGATGGCCACCCTGAGCGCCAAAGCGGTGCTGCAGCGGAACTACTTGTTCCGCGGGCTACCGGCTGCCGCGCTCGAGCGCGTTGCGGGGCTCGCAACGCGCCGCACTTATCCGAAGGGTGCGGCGATCTTCGCGCAGGGCGACGAAGGCGACGCGTTGTATGGCGTGGCCGCCGGCCGCGTGCGAATCAGCGCGAGCGGCGCCGGCGGCCAGGAAGTGTTTCTCAACATCATGGAGCCGGGCGACACGTTCGGCGAGATCGCCGTCATGGACGGCCTGCCCCGCACGGCGGGAGCCACCGCCCTCGATCACACGACGGTGATCTGCATCAAGCGGCCCGACTTCCTCCAGCTGCTCGAGCGTGAGCCGCAGCTCGCAATCCATCTGCTCAAGCTGCTTTGCGAGCGGCTGCGATGGACGAGCGAGCTCGTGGAGGAGTCGGCGTTTCTCGCGGGCCCAGCACGCCTCGCGAAGCGGCTCATGATTCTCGCGTCGCTACACGGGCGCTCGGCGTCGATCGGCTGCCTCGAGCTCAGGATCTCGCAAGCCGAGCTCGCCCGCTTCCTCGGCATCTCGCGCCAGATCGTCAACCAGCACTTGAGCGAGTGGCGAAAAAACGGCTGGGTAGACCTCGGACGTTCGCAGATCGTGATCCGGAACGCCGAGGCACTACGCAGGATGGTTACCGAGATGGCGGGCTGATCTTTTCCCGCCGGCTGTGCCCTAGCACAGCAAGAACCACACCCCGAACCAATTGATCCAAATGCAACCCCCATCAGCGGTCGTCGGTTTGCTGTCCGACAGGTCCGGTGCAGCGTTCTGCGGCATCTGAACCAGGGCATCTTCCCGCGGGAGTTGAACCTGGGCCGCATTCAGCGAAAGCATCGGAATGCTTACCAGAACCGCGGCGACGAAAACTCTGATCTTGCTCATGATGGTTCCTCGTAGTGCTTGCCAACGTTCTTCTGCTCTGTTCTTTTTGTTTTCGTACGACTCATGCGTGCCTGCGCGAGGATCGCAGCACCGCCGAAGCCTGTCTGTCATGAACTCGACACTACTAGCCAAATGAAGTGTTGTGTCAGGTGCCTGACAGAACGGCAGCCCGACCTTTGTTAAATCTGTGTTGGCGCATCTCCGCAACCAGACAAGAGGTCGATATGGCTGTATCAAAGGACGTACTGCGGTTGGTTCGAACGGTCGAAAAGCTTCCCATGGAGGATCAGGACAAGATCCTTCGGCTCGTTGATCTGCTGTCTCTCGTGCCGCCCGCGGTGCAGGAGCGCACGCAACAGATGCTGCGCGCACTTCTCGCGAGCGATCCGGCATCGAAGAGCGAGTGCGTCGAGGGCATCGACGACCTGATCGAGTATCTCGAGCGCCACGCATCGGCCGGACCCGACCGTAGCTTGTTTAGCCAGCTCGGGGTTGCAAGCGGCGCGAAGGCCCTGCTGTCGTAACGAGCACCGCCGCTAGGCGGCGGGATCGGACACGAAGCCCGGCCAGCTGGCGGGCGTGCCGAGCTCGAGCGAGCGCGAGAGCTCGCGATAGAACATCGCCGGTCCGTCGCCGGGAAACGAATCGAGCACCGCGGCGAATGCCCGGTGCGCCTCGGGCCACCGTTGCGCCTCGAAGCAGCGCAGCGCAGCCGCAAACGATTCATCCAACCGTTCGGCATCGGCGCCCACCGCTCGAACCTCGAGCGGCTCGAATAGCCGCAGCGGCACCGCTTTGCCGCGGGGCCGAAACATCCCGAGGTCCCGCGCGCGCACACCGGTGGCCGCGAGCGCAGCATCGGAAATCAAAACACGCGTCCCGAGAACCTTGCCGAGGGCCTGCAGGCGAGAGGCAGTCGTGATCATGTCGCCGATCGCGCGGTATTCGCGGCGTGGCCCCGAGCCGAGATGCCCGAGCACTAGGTCGCCGGATTCGAGGCCAATCCTGGTGGGCAGGCGGCGGGCGCGGTGTTTGTTGAACTCCGCAACCGCACCCAGAATCTCGATCGCTGCCTGGCAGGCTTTGCGCCGCGACGCTGGATCGGGGGACGCGCTGGCCCAGATCGCGACCATGGAATCGCCTGCTGTCTCGGATATGTAGCCGCCATGGCGCGTGACGATCGGGAACATTACGTCGTAATACTCGTTGAGCAACAGGAACAGCTGCTCCGGCGTTAGTGCGTCGGACGCAGTAGCGTACTTCTCCGCGTCAGTGAATAGGCACGTGCCATGCAAGCGCTGCAGTTCGCCGGTTGCGGCGGTTTCGCCGGCCAATGTCTTTACAACCGACTGCGGCAGATAGCTGCCCAGCACTGCCTGGATTCGCGACGTCCGGAGCTTCAGCTCCGCATTGTTGAAGAATGCGGTTGCAACGATGGCCGTCGGAATTTGCACGGCGAGCGGCGCCAACAGCGGCAGCCAGACCATGTGCTCGGTGAACAACCAAGACGCTACGACGGCATACGCTGCCGCGGCGGCCGCGCCTGCGAGAATCGCGCGGCCGGTCTTGAGCAGGCACAACCCTGCGCCGAGCACACCGCCCCAGAGCAGCACGAGCAACAGATGGTTCGGCATCGACAGGGGTCGAATTGCCGTTCCCTCGAGCAGATTCGCGAATCCTGTCGCGCCGATCTCGACGCCGCTCAGCACGGCGCCGCTGCGCTCCGAGTACACGGACTGGAACACGTCCTGTTGCTCGGGCTGCCGCCGCTCGGAGAAGCCGACGAACAGCACCTTGCCCGCGAGATCCAGGCTCTCCGCGTCATGCAATGCGCGGTCATACGGAATCGTGCGCACGGTGCGCGGCGGCCCGTAGTAGTTCAGGTAGCGCGAGTCGGCGCCGGAGTAGATATCGAGAAGCACCTCGAGCGAGCGGGCCGTCTCGGGCGGCAGCTTCGCCTCGCGAGCGCGGTCGGCCAGTGCCGGAGCGAGCTCGGGATCGCCGATGAACGCGGATCGGAGCTGTCGCATGACGTCGTCGAGGTTGCGGCCCGTCTCGATCTCGGCCGCCGACTTCGGCAATCCCGCAACGATGTCCGGGCGCACGTCCCTCAGCAGTGCCACAAGATCGTCGTAGGCCGGCAGCAGGAAGGCCTGGAGCGCGACCACGGGCAGCGACGGATCGTTGCCCGTGCGCCCGAACGTCCAGTACTGCGCCACGGTCTGCGGCACGGTCGGCAGGGTGAATAGCGACGTTGCGAGCGCTGCTCGACGAAAGGCCGGCAGCGGAGGCCGCCGTATCTCCTCGATGACGCCTACGAGACCGCCTCCCTCCCTGACCTCCGCACTGCCGCCCACGCCCTCGACGAGAATCACGTCTCCCTGGGCGCCAAGCGCCGCGGCGAGTCGAGCGTCGTTAGCGTCGTCCCGCGGCTTGTCGAAGATTACGTCGAACACGATGAGCCGTGCCCCCGCGGCCCGCAGCGCCTCGAGGAGGTCCGCGTGCAACGAGCGCGGCCACTCGTCGAGAGCGCTCGACTGTCCAACCCCGGCCGCGGACTCCTTGGAGATGCTCACGACCGCGACCTCCGCCGGGGGCGTGCGCGGCCCTCTCGCGGCGAACAACGCTGCAAGCCCCGCCGCCTCGTCGAGCTCGAGCAAGAAAGGCGAGAGCGCG
>DASUFK010000076.1:0-2198 GCA_036274615.1 Gammaproteobacteria bacterium
CTGCTCGAGCAGCTCCATCGCGAACGCTTCGTCGTCGAAGTCGGGGATCTTGCGCTTGTCGACGCCGATGAACGCGTACATCGCGCCGCGCGGCGCGACCAACGTGAGGAACTGGCTCTTCGCGACGCCGTCGATGATCGCTTTGCGGGATTGATAGAGCCGGCCGCCGGGCGCGCAGAGCTTCTCGATGCTCTGGTAGCCGCCGAGCGCCGTCTGCACCGCCCATTGCCCCGGCACGTTGCTGCAGAGCCGCAGCGCCGCGAGCAGGTCGAGCGCCGCGAAGTAGCGCTCGGAGCGATCCACGGTTCCGCTGAACGACACCCAGCCGACGCGGTAACCGCACGCGCGATACACCTTCGACAAGCCGCTGAAGGTCGCGCACAGCGTGTCCTTGCAGAGCGTCGCGAGCGGCACGAACTCCGCGTCGTCGTACACCATCTGATCGTAGATCTCGTCGCAGAGCAGCACGAGGCCGTGACGTTCGGCGAGCCGCGCGAGCGCGGTGAGCCGCTCGCGGCTGTAGACCGCACCGGTCGGATTGTTGGGATTGATGACCACGAGTGCGCGCGTGCGCGGCGTGATCAACGATTCGATTTGCGCGACGTCGGGATTGAAGCCTTCGCTTTCCGGGCACGCGTAGTGCACCGGGCGGCCGCCGTTCAGGAACGTGGCCGCCGTCCACAGCGGGTAGTCGGGGCTCGGGATCAAAACCTCGTCGCCGGGATTCAGCAACCCACGCAGCGTGAGGTCGATGAGCTCGCTCACGCCGTTGCCGATGAACACGTGCTCGGTGTTCACGTCGACGCCGCGCCCCTGCTGCTGCATCACCACCGCCTCGCGCGCCGGGAAGATGCCCTTCTGATTCGAGTACGGCTCGGCGGCGGGGAGGTTCTCGATCATCGCGAGCCGCAGGCGCTCGGGGGTGCGAAAACCGAACAGCCCCGGATTGCCGATGTTCAGCGGGATGATCTCGTAGCCTTGGCGCTCGAGCTCCTGCGCGCGGCGCGCGAGATGCCCGCGGATCTCGTACCGGACATGCTTGAGCTGGGAGCTGACTTCGATTTCGGCGGAATGACGCAACACGGCGCACCTGAGGACCAAAAAAGTATTGTGTCTGTATCACGCCGCCGGCGGAAGGTCCAAACGACGGGTCCGCATTTCGTTCAATTGTCGTTGGAACCCCCCGTCAGGGCTCCGCGCCCGTGCGCACGGGCCGCGCCGGGTCGCGAATCCACTCGCTCCAGGACCCGGCGTAGAGCTTGGCGCCGTCGAGCCCGGCCGCGGCCAGGGCGAGCAGCAGGTGACAGGCCGTCACGCCCGAGCCGCACATCGCGATGAGCTGCTCCGGACGGCGCCCCGCGAGCAATAGGTCGAGCTCGCGCGCGAGCTCCGCGGGCGGCCGGAAGCGGCCGTCGGCGGCGACATTCGCCGAGAACGGACGGTTGAGCGCGCCGGGCACGTGGCCCGCCACCGGGTCGATGGGCTCCTGCTCGCCGCGGTAGCGGGCCGCGGCACGCGCGTCCACGACGATCGCTCCGGCCCGCTGCAGGCTCGGGATCTCCGCGCTCGTGACGACGCTCGCGGTCGCGTCCGGTGCGCGCGGCGTGAAGCGCGCGGGCCGCGGGCTCGGCACGTCGCCGTCGACGGGCAGTCCCGCGGCCGTCCACGCCGCGAAGCCGCCGTCGAGCACGACGCTGGCGCCGTGGCCGAGCCAGTGCAGCAACCACCACAGGCGCGCCGCGATCGCGCCGCTCCCCTCGTCGTACGCGACCACGGTCGTCGAATTCGCGATGCCCCACTCCCCGAGCCGCGCCGCGAGCTGCGCGCGGTCGGGCAACGGATGACGCCCGTCGGCGGCTCCCGGCGCGCGCGCGAGATCGCGGTCGAGATCGGCATAGCGCGCCCCGGGGATATGCGAGCGCAGGTACGCCGCCCTGCCGGCGGCCGGCTCGAGCAAATTGAAACGGCAGTCCACCACGACCCACTCGCGATCGCCGAGCCGCGCCGCCAAACTCCGCGCATCGATCAAGGGTGACTTCGACATCGCACGATTGTAGCGGCTCCAAACCGGCAGGCTAGAATGCGGGCACCCAGAGTCGCGTCTCGCTTTGGCCGCGATGAGCTCGAAGCGGCAGACGTACCTCACAGGGCCCTCCCGAGACCGTCGCCGCACAGGGATGTGCGGCGAGGAGCCCCAG
>DASUFK010000077.1:0-3293 GCA_036274615.1 Gammaproteobacteria bacterium
GGCGCGATCATGGCCGTGCCGGGCCAGGACACGCGCGACTTCGAGTTCGCGGAAGCCCACGGCCTGCCGGTGATCCGTACCGTGCAGCCGCCGCCCGGCTTCGAGGGCGGCGCGTACCTCGGCGACGGCGCCGCGATCAACAGCGGTTTCTTGAACGGCAAGAACGTGGCCGACGCGAAGGCGGCGATGATCGACTGGCTCGAGAAGTCCGGCGCCGGCGTGCGCAAGGTCAACTACAAGCTGCGCGACTGGCTGTTCTCGCGGCAGCGCTACTGGGGAGAGCCCTTTCCGATCGTGTTCGTGGATGGCGCCCCGAAGTCGCTGCCCGAGTCGTCGTTGCCGGTGCTGCTGCCCGAGCTCGCGGACTTCAAGCCGAGCGGTCAGCCGGAAGGCCCGCTCGCCGCCGCGAAGGGTTGGCTCGACACGGTCGATCCAGCGACCGGCAAGGCCGCACGCCGCGAGACCAACACGATGCCGCAATGGGCGGGCTCGTGCTGGTATTACCTGCGCTTCGTGGATCCCACCAACGACGCGCGGCTCATCGATCCCGAGCTCGCGCGCTACTGGCTGCCCGTGGATCTCTACGTGGGCGGCTCCGAGCACGCGGTGCTGCACCTGCTCTACGCGCGCTTCTGGCACAAGGCGCTGCACGACGCGGGCGTGATCGAGTCGCCCGAGCCGTTTTTGAAGCTCGTGCACCAGGGCATGATCCTGGGCGAGCTCGAGTTCACGCTCGACGGCCGGCGCGTGGACGAGGACCTCGTCGAGAAGCGCGGCGACAAGTTCGTGCTGAAGAGCGACCCGAGCAAGGTCGTGGACGCGCGCGCGTTCAAGATGAGCAAGAGCCGCGGCAACGTCGTGAATCCCGACGACATCGTCGCGCGCTACGGCGCCGACGCGTTCCGGCTCTACGAGATGTTCATGGGGCCGCTCGAGCAGGTGAAGCCGTGGAACACGCGCGGCGTCGAGGGCACGTTCCGGTTCCTGAGCCGTGCGTGGCGCCTGATCGCGGGCGGCGACGACGAAGGCGGCTCGAGCGCGCCGCAAGTCGCGGATGTCCCGCCCACGCGCGAACAGAGCCGCGTGCTGCACCAGACGATCGCCAAGGTCGGCGAGGACATCGAGGCGCTGCGCTTCAACACCGCGATCTCGGCGCTGATGGAGTTCACGAACGCCGCGTACAAGTGGCCGAGCGTGCCGCGCGCCGCCGCCGACGCGTTCGTACTATTGCTCGCGCCGCTGGCGCCGCATCTCGCCGAGGAGCTCTGGCAGCGCTTGGGTCACGCGGAGTCGCTCGCGTATCACGCGTGGCCCGTCGCCGATCCCGCGTTCCTCAAGGCCGACGTGCTCGAGATCCCCGTGCAGGTGAACGGCAAGGTCCGCGGCAAGATCCAGGTGCCCGCCGAGGCCGGCGAGGCCGAGGTGCTCGCGCTCGCGCGCGCCGACGACAACGTGGGCAAGCACCTCGCGGGACAAACCGAGAAGCGCGCAATCTACGTGCGCGGCCGCATCGTCAACTTCGTGGTCGCCGGAAAATAGGGACGGGCGCTCAGTCGCCGCGGATCCGGGCGAGCACCTCGGCGAACTGCGGCGATCCTACGAGCGGGTCGGCGAGGAAATTCATCCGCAGGTTCATGAGCTGCAGGTAGCCGGTATCGGGCTCGTGATTGCGGACCTTCACGGCCGCGAGCTCGAGCTGCTCGAGCGCCCGGCGCTGGTCGCCGATCCCGAGATAAGCGAGGGCCCATCCGCCCGTGCCGATGTCGCGGTCCTTCGCCGCGGCCTCCACGCGCTCGAACAGCCGCCGCGCCTCGTCGGCGCGGCCGATGCGTCCATACGCGTAGGCCATCTCCGAGAGAAACACGATCTGCGGATCGTTCCCGAGCATCTGCTCGAGCCGCGCGAGCCCCTCGAGCGCGGCGCCGGTATTGCCCGTGGCAACGGCGTTGTACGCCAACAATGCCCGCACGAGCGTGGCGCGCGGTGCAAGCTCGGCCGCACGGCGCAGCGCGCGATCCGACGCCGCACGGTCGCCGGCGTAGGAGTAGAGAAGGCCGAGATTCAAGAACGGGCTCACGATGTTGGGATCGAGCTCGGCCCATCGCTCGGACACGGCCAAGATTCCGGCGAGGTCACCCTTCCAAGCCTGAGCCCAAGCGGCGCCAGGTTGAAAGAACGCGCTCAGCTGTTGCACCGACAGCGGCCGTAACGTCGACCAACGCCAATGCTGAATGTCGACCCCGTTGAGGGCGGCTTGGGCATGCACTTCCCGAGGATCGGCAGCCAGGGCGCGCTCCGCGCTCTCGCGCAGCAGTCGCTCGATCTCGGGACGCTCTTCCTGGCGCACCGCGTTCCCGATACTCGTGTTCGTGAGCATGTACGAATACATGACCGCCTTTCGGCCCAAGGCCGCAGCGAACGAAGGGTCGAGCGCGATTGCCCGGTCGAGCAAGCCCAATCTCTCCGCGTTGGACATTTCGGGTCCGCCGCGGCCCGCTTGCAGATACAACGCATACGCGTCGGCGGATTTGGTCAGGGGGCGCTCGATGTCGCGCTGCTCCTCGACCGAAAACTCCGCGCGCAACGCGTTCGCAATGTTCATCGCGATGTCGGCCTGGATCGCGAAGATGTCGTCGAACCTGCGTTGATAGGCATCGGCCCAGAGGTCTGCGCCGGTGTTGGCGTCGATGAGCTTCACGTTGATCCGCACGTTGTCGCCGGCGTAGCGCACGCTGCCTTCCATCACCGTCTTCACGTTGAGCTCGCGCGCGATCTCGGGGATAGGCGTGGTGCCGTCGGCGTAGCGCAGCACCGAGGTGCGGGCGATCACGTTGAGCGAGCTCACCTTGGCGAGCTGATTCAGCACTTCCTCGTGGATGCCCTGCGCGAAGTAGGCGTCATTTGCGTTCGGGCTCAAGTTCGCGAACGGGAGCACGGCCACCGAGTTCGTCAACACCTCGCGCGCGCCCGACGGTTGCTCGGCAGCGCCCGCCCCGGACGCGGCAGCCGCCGGTTGCGCGGTCTCGGCAGGCGCCGCAGGCCTGTCGCGGAACGCCACGCCGGCCGCCACCACTGCCACGATCACGAGCGCGGCGGCGGCCGCAATCCAGGTTCTCGACGGGCGCGCGCCCTTCGTGGCCGGCGCAGCCGCCGGCGACGAGATCGAGCCGCCGATCCAGTCGAGCTGCTTGCCGACGTCGCGCGCGGTTTGCCAACGATCGTCGGGCTTTTTCGCGAGGCACATGCTCACGGCGTGCTCGAGCGCCTGCGGCACTTCGGGCCCGAGCTCGGCT
>DASUFK010000078.1:0-58030 GCA_036274615.1 Gammaproteobacteria bacterium
CTGGGGCTCCTCGCCGCACATCCCTGTGCGGCGACGGTCTCGGGAGGACCGTTCGAGGCACGGCCGCAGCGACTGCCCGCATCGCGGGGCCGAAATGAGACAAGACGCTCGCGGGCGGGTCATGCAGTTTTTGAGTTGCGATTCACCAGAGCGAAGTGCGTTGCGGCCGGCGTCGCGATACATTCTTGGCACGTTCGCTGCACGAGGTTGGGACCATGAAGCCGCGCTCCGTTGCGTCCACCGCGTTCGCCGTCGCCCTCACCGTGCTGTCGGGCAGCGCCTCTGCGCAGCACGGCGCGCCGCCGAACGGCGAATGGCTCACGTATGGGGGCGACCTCGGCAACACGCGCTATTCCCCGCTCGACCGCATCGGCGCGTCCAACTTCAAGAGCCTCGAGGTGGCCTGGCGTTTCAAGGCCGACAACCTCGGGCCAACGCGCGAGTACAACTTTCAGTCGACGCCGCTCATGGCCGGCGGCGTGGTGTACTCCACGGCCGGATCGCGCCGCGCCGTGGTGGCGCTCGACGCCGGCACCGGGGAGCTGCTGTGGGTGAGCCGGCTCGACGAGGGCGAGCGCGGTAGCGCGGCACCGCGGCAGCTCTCGGGGCGCGGGCTCGCTTATTGGAAGAGCGGCGACGACGAGCGGATCCTGTACGTCACGCCCGGCTATCAGCTGCTGGCGCTCGACGCCCGCACCGGCAACCGCGTGAAGGGCTTCGGCAAGGACGGCATCGTCGATCTCAAGCAGAACGACGACCAGGACATCGACGCGCTCGACGGCGAGATCGGCCTGCACGCCACACCGATCGTGGCGAACAACGTCGTGATCGTGGGGGCCGCGCATCGCACCGGCGCGAATCCGAAGAGCATTCGCAACGTGAAGGGTTACGTTCGCGCGTTCGACGTGCGCACCGGCGAACGGCTCTGGATCTTCCACACGATCCCGGCGCCCGGCGAGTTCGGCACCGAGAGCTGGCTCAAGGGCAGCGCCGCGTATACGGGCAACACGGGCGTCTGGGCGCAGATCTCCGTGGACCTCGACCTCGAGACCGTCTATCTACCCGTGGAGCAGCCCACCGGCGACTACTTCGGCGCCAACCGCCCGGGCGACGGGCTGTTCGGCGAGACGTTGCTCGCCGTCGACTTGAACACCGGCAAGCGCAAATGGCACTACCAGCTCGTCCATCACGGCATCTGGGACAACGACATCCCGTGCGCGCCGATCCTCTTGGACGTGGTCGTAGACGGCAGGCCCGTGAAGGCGGTGGCGCAGCCGACCAAGCAGGCCTTCCTCTACGTCTTCGACCGCGTCACCGGCAAGCCGCTCTGGCCGATCGAGGAGCGGCCGGTGCCGAAGGGCGACGTGCCCGGCGAGTGGTACTCGCCCACGCAGCCGTTCCCGACCAAGCCGCCGGCTTACGACCGGCAAGGCGTCACCGTGAACGACCTCATCGACTTCACGCCGGAGCTCCGCAAGGAAGCGCTCGAAGTCGCGTCGTGGCACAAGCTCGGCCCGCTGTTCACGCCGCCCGTGGTGAGCAACATCGACGGGCCGCTCGGCACGCTGATGGCGCCCTCCCAGGACGGCGGCTCGAATTGGCCCGGCGGATCGTTCGATCCCGAGACGAATATCTTGTACGTCGCGAGCGCCGGCAGCGTCGTGAGCAAGGGGCTCGTGGCGCCCTATCCCGGCCAGTCGGAGATGGCGTACGTCGAGGGCAACGCGGTGACGGGGCCGCGCACGTCGGGCGGCTCGGGCTCGTCCGCGGGCGGCGGCCGCTCCGAGTTCCAAGGAGGACCGCGCGAAGCGCCGAAGCCGTCGGACCCGAAGCGCGGCCCGCCGCGCGCCGCGCTCAACGTGCAGGGCCTGCCGCTGCTCAAGCCACCATACGGCACCATCACGGCCATCGACATGAGCCGCGGCACGATCGTCTGGAAGGTGGCGCACGGCGAGACGCCGGACGACATCAAGAACCATCCGCTGCTCAAAGGGCTCGACATCCCGCGCACGGGCCAGGCGGGTCAACCGGGCACCCTGGTGACGAAGACGCTGCTGATCGCCGGCGAGCGGTTGTACACCACCACGCCGGGCGGCGAGCTCGGCGCGATGCTGCGCGCCTACGACAAGAAGACCGGCCGCGAGGTCGGCGCTGTGTACATGCCCGCGCCGCAGAGCGGGTCGCCGATGACCTATCTATATCGCGGCGAGCAGTACCTCGTGGTCGCGATCAGCGGCGCGCAATACTCGGGCGAGCTGCTCGCGTTCAAGCTGCCGAAAGGATGACGGCATGGGATGACAAGCGAAGGATCGCGCACCACCGCCAGCATACCGCTCCCGACGTCCATCGCCGGCGTCGGCCGCCAGTGGCGTCCCGCATTTGCGGCACTTCCGCCATTGATGGCAGTCGTGCTCGCGCTCGGCTGCTACACGCTGCTCGGCGGCTTCACGTCGTTCCTGGGCTGGGTCGTGAACGTGCCGGTCTTGAGCGACTGGGACATGGACGGCATCGCGATCCAGCCGAACGCCACGGTGGCGGCGATGGCCGCAGGCGCGGCATTGATCGCGCTCGCGCTGCGCCGGCTGCGCGCGACTGCGGCGCTCGGCGGCATCGTGCTCGCGATCGGCACGTTGACGACGCTCGAATACCTCACCGGCGCTAGCTTCGGCATCGATACGCCGCTTACCTTCGGCCGCACGTGGGGCCGCGTGGGGATCCTCTCGGTCGGACGCATGGGACCGCTCGGCTCGGTGGCGTGGACGGCGCTCGGCGGCGCATTGGTGCTCGTCGCTCGCCCGCACACTGTGCCGCGTCAAGTGGCCGCCACGCTCGCGTTCGTGCCGATGACGATCTCGGCGTTGTCGCTGATCGGCTACCTCTACGGCGCGGATGCGCTCTTCACGATCCCGACGCTCACGGTGATCGCGGCGCAGACCGCAACCTTCGTTCTCGCAGCCTCGTTGGCGTTGACCTTGAGCGTGCCGGAGCACGGGCCGATGACGCTGCTCGCGAAACGAAACGCGGCCGGCGTGCTGGTGCGCCGTCTGCTGCCGGTGCTGATTCTCGTTCCCGTGCTGCTCGGCTTCGCGCGGCTCTTCGGCGAACGCTCGGACCTCTACAACGCCGCGTTCGGCAGCGCGCTGCGTACCATCGCGGAGATCGTCCTGTTCCTCGTGCTGCTGTGGTGGACCGGCGTGGTGATCGATCGCCAGGCCGTGGCGCGCGATCGCGCCGAAGCGGAGCGCCAGCGGCTGCTCGAGCGCGAGAAGACCGCGCGCGCCGACGCGGAACGACAGGCCACGCTCAAGGACGAGTTCTTGAGCACGCTGTCGCACGAGCTGCGCACGCCGCTCAATGCGGTGCTCGGCTGGTGCCAGGTGCTGCGTGCCGACCTCACCGACGCCGAGCGCGCGAGTCACGCCGTGGACGTCATCGAGCGCAACGGACGCCTGCAAGCGCAGCTGATCGCCGACTTGCTCGACATGAGCCGCATCGTGTCGGGCAAGATGCGGCTCGACGTGCGCCACCTCGACCTGCCGAACATCATCGAAGCCGCGATCGAGGCCGTTCGTCCGGCGGCCGAGGCGAAGAGTCTCACGATCGGGCGCTCGCTCGAGCCGCTCAGGCAGCCCGTGAACGGGGACCCCGCGCGGATTCAGCAGGTGATCTGGAACCTGCTGTCGAACGCGGTGAAGTTTACGCCGCGCGGCGGGCGCGTGGACGTGACGCTGCGCGCGGCGGAGCCCGACGTCGAGATTCGCGTCGCGGACACGGGCGAAGGTTTCGAGCCGGAGTTCGTGACGAGCATGTTCGACCGTTTCCGCCAAGGCGACGCGAGCGCCACGCGGGCGCACGGCGGGCTCGGGCTCGGTCTCGCGCTCGTGAGGCAGCTCGTCGAGATGCACGGCGGCCGCGTGAGCGCCGACAGCCCCGGACCGGGGCTCGGCGCCACGTTCGTCGTGGCGCTGCCGGTGGTCGCCCCGCAGATCGACGTCCCCCGCAGCGGGGCGCCGGCGCTGCAGCCCTTTGCCACGCCGGGCGAGCTGCCGGATCTGCGCGGAGTGAGCGTGCTCGTGGTCGACGACGAGCCCGACGCGCTCGAGATGGTGCGGCGGATCCTGGCCGACTCGGGCGCCGACGTGCTCGCGGCAAGCGGCGCCGACGAGGCGATCAAGCTCGTCGCCACCAATCGTTTCGACGTGATCGTGAGCGACATCGCGATGCCGAAGCGCGACGGCTACGAGCTCATGACCGAGCTCCGCCGCAGCGGCATCTTCACCCCGGCGATCGCCCTCACCGCTTACGCGCTCGCCGACGACCGCCGCAAGGCGCTGAAGGCCGGCTACAGCGGCCATGCGGCCAAGCCCACGGAGCCCGCCGAGCTGCTCGCGCGGATCGCGGAGTTCGCGGGCCGGGCGCCGCGCTGAGGATCTAGCAGAGCCGCCGTGATCGCGTAGCGCGCCGCTACGGCAGCATCGCGGTGATGTTGCGCTTCGGCACCTGACCGACTTTGATCCGCGTGACTTCGCGGAGCCCGTTCATGTCGACCACGGACACGTCGTTCGAGCCGGCGTTCGCGACGTAGGCCGTCTTGCCGTCGGGCGTGAGCGTGACCCAGTCGGGCGCAACGCCCACGTCCACTTCGCCGAGCAGCTTCAAGTCCGGCAGCGCATAGACGTACACCGCGCTGTTCAAGCGGCTGTTCACGATCAGCTTCGAGTTGTCGGCGGTCACGGCCATGCCGTGCGAGGTGTTGCCGCCCTCGAGCACAGGCTGCTTGCCGGCCTTGATCTTCGGCAGCTCGACGCGCTTCACCTCCTTGTGCGTGGCGAAGTCGACGACGGCGAAGCCGTTGTAGTCGGTGAGCTGCACGAACATCCGCTTCGTGGAGCCGTCCGTGTTGCTCTCGAACGCCATCGGCCGCACGCCGAGATCGAATTTCATCGTCCAGACCGGCTCCTCGGTCTTCTGGTCGATCACCGTGGCCGTCGCTCCGGCCACGGAGCCGGCGACGACGTAGCGGCCGTCCGGCGTGACGTAGGTGTTGTGGCCGGCGCCCTGGATCGGGATGCTCTTCGCCCGCACGAGGCCGACCGTGTCGATCACGTCGACGGCTCCCTGCGTCTCGCGGATCGCGACGTAGACCCGCTTACCGTCCTTGCTGATCGCGATGTTGTTCGGGTGCCCCGACAGCGGAATGTGCGAAGTCACGCGCAGCGTGCGCGCGTCCACCACGTCGAGCGTGCTCGCGGCCTCGTCGCTCACGTAGATGAAGCGCCCGTCGGGCGCGGCGGCCGCCCCGTGCCCGACCTCGATGCCGGTGATGTGGCCGACCACCTTGTTGGCGGCGGGATCGATGATGTGCACGTCGTCGCCCGCACTGTTGGTCTGCACGATGCGGGCGTGCATCGCGAGCGGCGGGTCCCCACTCGCGAGCGTCGCACCGCGCGCCCAGGCCGCGAGCGTTTGCCACTCGGGATCGGCCTTCGACGTCCAGTGCTTGCCGCCGTCGTGATGCGGATCGCCGCCGGCCTCCTCGGCGAGCGGATGCGTGAGCAGGCGGCTGTGGTCCGGATCGCCGGGCACCACGCGCGCGCTCATGAGCTCGAAGTTCTTGCGGGCGTCGGGGTCGCTCCAGGTGGCGGCGTCGTCGGGTAGCGGCTGGAGCCGCATCGGCGTGCCCGAGCCGTGACAGGAGATGCAGCGGGCGTTGCCGTCGCGCTTGGTGGTCAAGATCGGCAGCACGCGCGCCTTGAAGTAGTCGTAGTCGAGCTTCGGCGCTCCGCCGCTCGGCTGAGCGATCGCGGGCGCGGCGGCGCCGCAGAGCAAGGTGGCGACCAACAGGCTTTGAACCCGCATGGCGAAGTCCCCCTTCGTTGTACGGCCGAGTATGCGCCGGCCCGCAACGCCTGAGAATCCTTGACCTCCATCGGCGGCGCGGCACCGGCGATTCTGCTATAAATGGCTCGATCCGCAGGGACGACTGACTAGCCGCGATGTACCTGACCAAGAAGCACCTTTCCCGCCGGACCGTGCTCAAGGGCGCGGGCATCTCACTGGCTCTTCCGCTTCTCGACGCGATGATTCCCGCCGCCACGGCGCTCGCGCAGACCGCGGCGGCGCCGAAGCTCCGTGCCGGGTTCTTCTACATTCCGCACGGCGCAATCCTGTGGAACACGTCGCACGGCAAGGCGATGGACCACTGGACGCCGAGCGGCTCGGGCGCCGACTTCAAGTTGAGCCCCATCATGGAGCCGCTCGAGAAGTTCAAGCGCTACGTCGCGTCGTTCGGCAATCTCGAGAACAAGGCGAACCAGAACTCCGTGCACTCGCTCGTGCCGGCCACGTGGCTCTCGGGCGTGCGGCCCGACTCGTCGGCCACGGGCGCGAGCATGGCCACGACCATCGACCAGCTCATCGCCGCGAAGATCGGCCAGGACACCGCGCTGCCCTCGCTCGAGGTGGCGTCGGAGACCACCACGCAGGTCGCCGCGTGCCCGTCCGGCGGCGGCTGCTACTACTCCACCACGCTGTCGTTCAGGAACGCCACGTCGCCGCTGCCGATGGAGTTCAACCCGCGCAAGGTGTTCACGCAGCTCTTCGGCGAGGGCGACACGCCCGAGGAACGCGCGGCCATCACCTCGCAGACCAAGAGCATCCTGGACCTCATCAACGACCGCACCGCCGCGCTCCAGAAGAAGGTGAGCGCAAGCGACCGCGTGATGCTCGGCGAATATCTCGACACCGTGCGCGAGATCGAGCGCCGTGTCGCGAAGGCCGAGCAGAAGGATCTCTCCGGCGTCACCCTGCCCGAAGCGCCGATCGGCGAGCTCGACAAGTTCGACGAGCAAGTGAAGCTCATGTTCGACCTCGTGGCGCTCGCCTATCAGGCGAACCTCACACGCGTGGTCTCGTACATCATGGTGTCGGAAGGCACCAACCGCACCTACAACCACATCGGCGTGTCGGACGCGTTCCATCCGCTGTCGCATCACGCCAATAAAGAAGAGTCGCTGCTCAAGCTCGTGAAGATCCAGCGTTATCACATGGAGCGGTTCGCCGACTTCGTGGCGAAGATCGCGGCGATCCCCGACGGCGACGGCACGCTGCTCGACCACTCGCTGTTCATGTACGGCTCGAACATGAGCAACAGCGATCGGCACAACAACTATCCGCTGCCGAACATCCTCGTGGGCGGCGCCAACGGCGCGCTCAAGGGCGGCCAGCACATCGACTTGCCCGAGCACACCACGCTCACCAACTTGCATCTCACGGTGCTCAACAAGGCCGGCATCGAGCTCAAGAGCTTCTCCGACAGCACCGGCCCGATCGCGGGCGTATGACCACGCGTCGCACCGTTCTCAAGACCGCGCTCGGCGGCATCGCGGGGTGCGCGCTGCCGTTGCCTCGCGCACTGCTCGCGGCGGACGCGCCGTCCGTCACGCGCTTGACCGACAAGCTCGCGCTGATCTCGGGCGCCGGCGACAACGTGCTGGCGCTCTCCACGAGCGACGGTTTGGTCGTCGTCGACAGCGGCGGCGCCGACGCGAGCGCCGCCCTGCTCTCCACGCTCGGCGGGCTGCCGAACGGCAGCCGGGTACACACGCTCTTCAACACGCACTGGCATCGCGCGCAGGTGGGCTCGAACGCGGCGCTCGGCAAGGCCGGCGCGCGCATCGTGGCGCACGAGAAGACGCGGCAACGGCTCGCCTACGGCTATTACCTGCCCACCGAGGACCGCTACGAGAAGCCGCTGCCGAAGGAAGCGATCCCTACCGAGAGCTTCTATACCGCCGGCGAAGCCACGGTCGGCGGCGAGAAGATCGAGTACGGCTATTTGCTCGAGGCGCACACCGACGGCGACATCTACGTGCACTTCCGCAACGCGAACGTCGTCGCAGTCGGTGACGCGGTGTCGCCGGCGCGAGACCCCGAGCTCGATTGGTTCGGCGGCGGCTGGCTCGGCGGCCGCTGCGATTCGCTGAAGGTGCTCCTGTCGCTCGGCAACGGCGCGACCAAGTTCGTGCCGGCGTACGGCCCGGCGCTGGGGCGTGCCGACGTGCAGAAGGAGTACGACATGATGCTCAAGCTCTTCGAGCGCTTCGTCGATCTCGTGCGCAAAGGCGACAGCTCGAAGGACATCGTGGACGCCGGCGTCATGGCCGAGACCGGACGCGAGTGGAAAGACCCGCAGAAGTTCGCGTACGACGCTCACAAGAGCATGTGGGCACATCACAATACGTTGATGCCGGACATCGTCTAGCCGCGGCGTCCCGCGCCGCGCCTTGGAGTCCCTCGCCCGCCGCGAAGCGCGGCGCTCGCCGTATCCCGACCGCTGCGTTCAACCGCACCAGGGCTCCGCCACCTTTGCTAGTATCCCGACCAGCGGGAGGTCGACGCGGCGCTCGAGTGGAGGATCACGCGTGGCAGGCAGCTCGGCGAATCTTGAAAGCGTGTCGTGGCGCGCCGGCGCTCACGGCGGCGGCTTCGAGCGGCATGAAGCGTAGGCCGCTACTCCCGGTGATCGCGCTGGTCGTTCTCCAGGCCTGCGCCTCCACCTCGGTCGAAACGCCGCGGCGGCCCGCCCTCTCCGACGCCGAGCTACTCTCCGGGAAGGTATTGGGTTGGACGTCGCCGCCCGCGCCGCTGCCGTCCCGAGAGGACGCCTTCGGGCTCGACGACGACATGCGCGCTTTCATCGCGTCGGTGCCGCCCGGCGATCCGAACACCACGGCCAACAAGCTGCTCGACGGCATGCGCGTGGGCGGGATGCTCTCGCTCCACTACGCGGACGACTACACACGCACCGCGCGCGGCACGTTCCACGACCGGGTCGGCAACTGCCTATCGTTCACCATGTTGTTCGTGGGGCTCGCGCGAGCGGCCGGCCTCGACGCCCGCTATCAGCTCGTGGACGTGCCGCCGACGTGGAGCGACGACATCGGCCTCGTCTCGGTGACCAAGCACATCAATGCGATCGTCGCCACGCCGCCCCGCGCGATCGTCGTGGACTTCAACGACGAGTACTTTCACGAGCAATACCCCACGCTCGTCATCGACGACGACTACGCGGCCGCGTTCTACTACAGCAACCTCGGAGCGGAGGCGCTCGGGCGGCGCGAAAACGAGCTCAGCTTCGCGCTCCTGAGCAAGGCGGCGCGCACGTACCCGGACATGGCGGCCGCGTGGGTGAATCTCGGCGTCCTGTATCGGCGCCTCCAGCATCTCGATTACGCCGAAGCCGCGTTCTTGCGCGCGCTCGAGGCGGACCCGGGCGAGCAGTCGGCCTTCTCGAACCTCGAGTCCGTGTCCAAGACGCTCGGCAACACGGAGCTGGCCGAGCGGTATGCGGCACAAGTGCGCCGGTACCGCGAGATCAACCCGTACTACCACTACGCCGCCGCGCGAGCCGCGTTCAACGAGCAGCGCTACGACGACGCGCTCGCGTCGCTGCGCACGGCGATCCGTCTCAAGGCCGACGAAGACGACTTCTACTCGCTCCAGGGGCAAGCGCTCGCGGCGCTCGGCCGTGACGGCGAGGCCGTGGAAAGCTTCGCGCGGGCGAAAGAGCTCGCGGCGCGGCGATGAGCAAGGGAGCGCATCAGGCGCTCTACGATCGGATCGGCGTGGGATACGCGGCGCTGCGGCGGCCGGATGCCCGCCTCGCCGCGCGGATCGATGCCGCGCTGGGCGAGTGCCGCAGCGTACTGAACGTAGGCGCGGGCGCCGGCTCCTACGAGCCCGCGGATCGGCTCGTGGTTGCGGTCGAGCCGTCGGCCGAGATGATCCGGCAGCGCCCCGGCGGCGCCGCGCCAGTCGTCCAGGCATCCGCGAACGAGCTGCCGTTTCGGGACCGCTCATTCGATGCCGCGCTCGCGATTCTCACGGTCCATCACTGGCCGCGCCGCGATCGAGGGTTGGCCGAGATGCGACGTGTGGCCCGCGAGCGCGTCGTGATCTTCACCTGGGATCCGGCGCATGCCGGCTTCTGGTTGCTGCGCGAATACTTCCCAGAGGTACTCGAGCTCGACCGTCCTGCCTTCCCGTCGTTGCGCGAGATCGAGATGACGATCGGCCCTGCTATCGTTCATCCCGTGCCGGTCCCGGCCGACTGTTCCGACGGATTTCTCGGCGCGTATTGGCAACGCCCGGCCCTCTACCTCGACAGGCATGTACGCGATGCGATATCCGTGTTCTCGAAATTCGACTCGAGCGCGGGTCTCGCGCGCCTGCGGCGCGACCTCCGCGACGGAACGTGGCTCGCCCGGCACGCAGCCTTGCACGGGCTCAGGGAGCTGGACGTGGGCTATCGCCTGATCGTCGCGCATTGCGAGGCGAGATGAAGCGATCTTATGTGCAAACTGTTTACGAAGCTGCCGGCGGTCACGACGGCCTACTACGATTGGCCGGAGCCTGGCATGCCCGCGTTCTACAAGATGAAGTGGTGAGCCACGCGTTCAGTCACGGCTACCACCCACGACACACCGAGCGGCTGGCCGCGTACTGGGCGGAGGCGCTCGGCGGTCCAACGGCCTACTCCGACAGCTACGGCGACGAGACCACCGTCGTGCGCATGCACAGCGGCAACGGTCCGCACGACGACATGGACCGGCGCGCAATCGCGTGCTTCGATCGGGCGCTCGAGGACGCCGGCCTCGCGCGCGACGAACGGCTCCGGCGCGTGCTACACGACTACTTCGCGTGGGCCACGACCACGACGATGGCTCGTTATCATCGCTCGGCGGACGACGTGCCGAATGGTTTGCGCATTCCCAAGTGGTCGTGGCAAGGGCTCGTGAGCGAGGAGAACCCGCGTGTGTGAGGAGGCTGCCTGAGTATCCTGATAGGCGTGGTTCTGGCCATCGCCGTCGGCGCCTTCACCACTCTCGTGGGGCTACACCGAGACCGCGCGCTGTACCGCGTTCGGGCGCGTGCGAGCGACGCCGGCGCCTCCCATGGGCCCCGTTGAGCTGATCGCGCCGCGCGGCGACCTTGAGTTTAGCCACCGGGCGTTCGTGGAGGAGTTTCGCGAGAGAGGCGAAGAGCTGGTGCCCTGGGTGCTTGGCGAGCCGAGCAGCGACTTCGCCGAATATGCGGCGAGATTGAACGCGGCGGCCAAGGGAATCGGCCTCGCGCCGGGGTTGGTGCCTCACTCCACGTTTTGGCTGCTCGATGGTGCCGGAGAAATCGTCGCGGTGTCCAATCTTCGGCACGCGCTCACCGACTACCTGCTGGAATGGGGCGGGCACATCGGCTACGGCGTGCGCCCGTCGATGCGCGGCAAGGGATATGCCACGGAGATCCTGCGCCGCACGTTGAAGGAAGCGCACGCGATTGACTTGCGGAAGGTGAGGATCGTTTGCGACAAGGACAATACGGCGTCGGCGCGAGTAATTCTTCGCAATGGAGGCCAATTGGATGACGAACAGCCCATGCCCGGGCAACGGCGCATAGTTTCGCGTTACTGGGTCTCGCTGAGGTGACGGAGCGGCTCCGTAAGTCGTAGAGTCGATGCTCCATCTGCCGGACGTCGTCATGAACAAGCCACGCACAGACTTCTGGTTTCGGGTCAAGCGCTACGGCTGGGGCTGGGGACTGCCGGTGCGTTGGCAGGGTTGGGCGGTGCTGGCCGCCTACTTTGCGCTGCTCTACGGGGGCATCCGTTATCTCGCCGGAGGGCAGCACGTCGTAGGCCTCGTCGTGTATCTGATCGGCATAACGGTGGCGATGATCGCGATCGTCGTCGCCAAAGGCGAACGCCCGGTGGGATGGCGATGGGGAGGGAACTAGCCTGACGCGCTCGCAAGCCCGGAATGACGTGAATCCATGAAGCCGCAGTCGCACGAAGGCAATTGCCACTGCCAATCGATCGGCTTCGTATTCCGCACCGCCGTTGCGCCGGAGCAGTGGCCGATTCGTTCCTGCTCGTGCACGTTCTGCCGCACGCGCGGCGTACTGTCCACGTCCGATCCGGCGGGCTCGCTGCGATTCGTGGAGCGGGTGCCGCGCACGCTGCACGCCTATCGGTTCGGGCAGAAGACGGCCGACTTCCTGATCTGCCGCAATTGCGGCACGTACGTGGGCGCGAGCATGCAATCGGGCAACCGCGCCTTCGGCATCGTCAACGCGCGCGTCCTCCTTTCGCTTGCAGCGCGATTCGCCGAGCCGCAGCCGATGAATTACGGCGGCGAGAGCAGCGCCGACCGGCTCGCGCGGCGCGAGAGCCGCTGGACGCCGCTCGAGCTCGAGCCGCCTTTGACGGCGCCGGCGGTTCGCGTGAAGCGCCGCTAGCGCGGCAGCGCGAACACGTTGATCGACGGACCGCGGCCCGGCGGCAGGGTGATGCCCGCCGATCTCGTGAGTGCGCCCGTGCCGAGCAGCGCCTCGCCGTTCACCACCGCGATGTACTGCCGCCCGCCGACGGCATAGGTGATCGTGCTCGTCGACACGCTCGCGCCGAGCGGCTCGGACTGCCACAGCACCTTGCCCGTGTCCTCGTCGAACGCGCGCAGCACCTGCGCGGTGTCGCCCCAGAACACGAGCCCGCCCGCGGTTGCGAGCACGGCGCCGTTGCCGGCTGCCGAGCCCTCGAAGAGCCGCTTGATCTCGCCGGTGCGCATGTCGATCTTCGCGAGGCCGGCAAAACGCGCAGGGTCGCCGCCGGGGCGAAGCACGCCGCCGCGATGTCCGCCTTCGCCGTTCGCGTCGGGGCGCGCCATGTCGAGGCAGTGATCCACGTACGGCACGTACAGCGAGCTCGTGCGCGGGCTGTACGCCGTGGGCCAGAAACTGCGCGTATTCCAGTAGCACACCACGGCCTGCTTGCCCGGCTTGTCGAGCACGAGATCGCGGTTGATCTTGGCGATTCCGGTCTTGACGTCGATGTCGGCCACGATGAAGTTCGGCGTGTCGTACGGAAACGGCATCGCCCAGAGGAACTGCCCCGTGGCGCGGTCGTTCACCCAAACGCCGCCGCCCTCGCCCACCGTGATCACGACGTCGCGCTCGACGCCCTTCGGCACGTCGGGGTTGATCCACTTCACGAAGCGCGGGCTCGGATCCACGACCGTGCGGATCAGCGTCTTCTCGTGATTGATGTCCATGTCCCAGTCGTCGCCGGGGAGATGCTGGTAGTACCAGACGAGCTCGCCGGTGTCGGGCTTCAAAGCGACGGTGGAGTTGCTGTAGAGATCCGCGGGCGCCGTCGCCGGGATGGCGTCGGCATTGCCGCCGTGCCGCTCCGCGCGCGTGTTCGGCATCGGATTGGAAATGCCCCAGAACAGCAGCTTGCGCACGGGATCGTAGGTGCCGGGCAAACCCCACACCGCGGCGCGCCGCTCGTTCACCGGCGTGCCTGCCCACGACGCGTCGCCGGGCTCGCCCGCGCCCGGCGTCGTGTAGAAGCGCCACACCTCCTTGCCGGTGACGGCATCGTGCGCGGCGATGTAGCAATTCTTGCGCTCGCTGTTGCAGGTGCGGCCCGAGATCACTTTGCCTTCGACCACGATCGCGCCTGCCGTGTGGGTCTCGGGCGCCACGGGCGTGCTCCAGCGCACGGCGCCGGTGCCGGCGTCGAGCGCGATCACCGGGCTCGGCTCGCCCATCGGCGCCGGCGCGGTGTAGAAGATCTCGTCGCCGTAGATCGCGAGCGCCTTCACACGCGTCGAGCCCGTGTTCGGCGGCGCGTATTCCCAGAGCAGCTCGCCGGTGGCGGCGTCGAGCGCCCAGACCTTGCTGCCGCTCGTGCGCGAGCCCGGCGTGGTGAGATACATCACGCCCGCGTGCACGATCGGGATCACTTCGGTGGAGCCGGCCGGCAGCGGCTTCGACCACGCGGTCGCGAGCTTGCTCACGTTGCCGCGATCGATCTGGTCGAGCGGGCTGAAACGCTGTGCGTCGTAGGTGCGGCTGTACATCAGCCAGTCGGCGGCCGGGGGATTCTTGAGCGTGTCGTCGGTGACGCGCGCCCGCGCCGCCGAGAGCGCGAGCTCGTCGGCACCGGAAGGTCCGGAGCCCGACGGCTGCGCCGCCGCAACGCCGGCGAGCGTGATGAGCGCCGCGACGCTCGCGATGGACCTGATCATCAATCCCTTCCTACCGGCTCAAACCGGTAGAGTAAGAGCGGGCTTGCGCCAAGTCACGCGCCTTGCGACAACGCGCGGCTTCGAGTCAGATCTTGCCAATCACTGCGCCAGCGGTGTCGTCTTTCTTCTTCTGCACGCTCGACGCGAGCGCCTCGGATTGGTTGTACCGCGACATCAAATCCTGGATGTCGAAGTTGCTCATCGCCGTTTTCCCCAACTTCGCGGCGCGGACGATCGACTTATCGACGGGATCGGTGAGCTCCTTACCGCCGAGCATCTGTTCGGCCCCGCGCTCCGAGAGCCCCGCCGTGCGCAGCGCGCTCTTCAAGTATGCGAGGTGGTGCGAACGAACGAGCGAGCCGAACGAGCTCTTGGGCGTGGCCCTAGGCTGGCTCGCGTTTGTCGAAAGTCTTCTGGCCGTGCCGGTCGTGTTCGAGATGCGCGTCGACATGCGATCCCCTTGCCGGTCTTCGGCCGGCTGAGTCGTGCGAGTGTCCCGCCGGGTCGGCGAGAACGTAAGCCCCCCGACATCGCGCGAAGGATAGTTACAAGCTTCGGGCAAGTCCACGTGTCCGGACGATTCCCGGGCCGCAGCGCACGGCTCAACCGACGGATACGAGCGCGCTGGGCACGATGAGGATCGCCGACGCGCTATGGGCGTCCGTCTCGAGACGCACGCCGAGCTCGAGCAGGAGGGCACGCATGCGCGTGACCCGAGCTCGCATCGCGGGCGGCGGCTCCTCGACCTGCACCCCGTCCGGCTCGTCGACGTCGACGCGAATGACGATCGACTCGTCCGAGCCCTCGCCGATCGAGAGCGCCACGAGCGTCGCGACCGCCCGCTTGCTCACCTGCTGCAGCAGCAGGCTCATGCCGCGATTGATGAGCGTGCCCAAGGCGCTGTCGCAAAAGGCGTGCGCCACGTCCAACGTTACGCGGCAGGCGATCCCGCTTTCGGCACGAAACACGATGGCGAGATCCCGCAGCATCTCGACGAGGTCGGGCCCCCGTTTCGGCCCGACCACGCGGGTCCGGCGGGTGCGCTCAATCGAACGGTCCACTGTCCACTCCATAGGAATTCCCTGCGGCGCCGGAACGGCCCGCCATTCGGGGAGCGCATCGTGGGGCGCACGGTCCCGCATGTGACGTGTGACACCGTAGCTGCCACGTGTCATGCGCCCTCGGCATGGCCGCCGCCGCGGCCGCATGGCCGTTCGCCGGCGCTACGGCTCCTGCGGCGGAAGCAACGGCGCCAGGCCGGCGCGCGGCACGGACACGGGCAGCACCAGCGTGACGGTGAGCCCCCGAACGTTGTTCTCCACGTCGACGGAGCCGCCGAGAGCGCTCAAGTGCTGCCCGACATTCCATAACCCGAGGCCGTGACGCTCCAGAGCCAAGGGAGGCCGGCGCATGCCTACGCCGTCGTCGGCCACGCGAAAGTAGATGAAGCCGCCGTCGAGCAACCCGCTCGAAACGGTGACTCGCGTGGCGCAGGCATGCTTGCGGACGTTCGCCAGGAGCTCGCACAGGGCCCAATAGACGGCCTCGCACGCCTGTTGACCGAGCGGCATTCGGTCGGTGTGGAGCGTGAGCTCGCAGCGGATGCCCGTGTCGGCCAGGAACCGCCGGCAGAATGCGCGCAGCCGCACCACGAGATCGAGACCCCACGCGGGGGCGGGGCCCGGCTCGCCCGAGAGGCCTTGCAGTCCCTCGATCACCGCTTGCACCTGATCGGCGAGCGCGACGAGCCGGTCCAGCAGATTCTCCGGAGAGATCACCAACCAGTGGCCGGCCGGAAGCTGCTCGCTCGTGCTGCGGCCCTCGAGCCAGGCGAGCTCCGCGCGCGCCACGGCCAACGCGCCGAGCGCGCGGCCGCAGGCCCGCGCGCCGTTCCACCCGGATCCTGCTCCATGCGGCGGGAGCGAGCTTGCGCTCGCGCTGTTCGTTTCCATGTACGTCCCCGTTCGTGGACGCGGAACTACTTCCGCGGATGAAAAAGCTCGAACTTAGGCGGCAAGCGTCCAGGAAGGACGTGTCAAACGGTGTCTTGTTACGTGGGGCCGGGGCGACGCCGGGCCGATTCGCCGCCTCGCCATGCTCGGATGCTAGAGTCCCCTGCGTGGACGAGAATCGACCAGCATCCGCCGCGCCGTCGAGTGAGACGCTTCCAGCGCGGCTAACGCTCGAGCCCATCGGCTTCGTGCGCACGGCGATCTCCGCGAAGGACGAGGCCGCGCGTCAGCCGCGTGCGGGCGCCAACATCGTCGGCCGCATCGAGCTCATGCCCGGCCGCAATTTCGAGCACGCGCTCGAGGATCTCGCCAGCTGGGATTACCTGTGGGTGCTGTTCTGGTTCCACCACAATCGCGGCTGGCGGCCGAAGGTGCTGCCGCCTCGGAGCCGTTCCGGCAGGAAGGGCGTGTTCGCGACTCGCTCGCCGCACCGGCCCAACCCGCTCGGCATGTCGGCCGTGCGGCTCGAACGCGTCGAGGGCCTCACGCTCCACGTCGCCGAGCTCGACATCCTCGACGGCACGCCGGTGCTCGACATCAAACCTTACGTGGCCTACACGGACTCGCTCCCGCACGCGCGCGACGGCTGGCTCGCCGACGACGGCGCCGCGCGCGATCCCATCGCGCCGTTCGACGTCGAGTGGAGCCCGGCCGCGGCCGAGCAGGCCGCCTGGATCGAGGAGCGCACGCAGCTCGCGCTGCGCGCGCGGGTGAACGCAACGCTCGAGCTCGGCGTCGAGCCGCATCCGTACCGGCGCATCCGCCGCGACGGCGACGGCTACCTGCTCGCCGTCAAGGAGTGGCGCGTGCGCTTCGAGGCCGACGGACGGCAGGTACGGGTGCGGGAGATCCTGTCCGGCTTCCGCGAGCCGCAGCTCCGCGACACGCGCCCCGAGGTCGGCGTGCACCGCGAGTTCCGCGCGCGCTATCGCGGATAGACGCTCAGTTGCGCTTCACCGCCCTGCCGTAGATCTCGATCTGCGCGACGTCGGCCCAGCCGCCCTGCCCGTGCCCGCTCGCGGGCATCAGGTCGACGAAGCCCACCTCGTCGACGCGGCTCAAGTCCGGCTTCTCCACGAACGCGCCGGTGGTCACGAGCCGCTCGGGATCGAGCTTGATCCAGCGCACACCGGCCAGCGAGAACTCGCTCGCGAGCCAGTCGAGCGGCGACGCGTCGGTGTGATCGCCCGCGAGCCAGGTGCCGTCCGCGAGCTTCACGATCGGGCGTATCTCGTGGAAGCCCGAGGTCTTGGTGTTCCATTTGATGCGCGCGAGACCCGTGAGATCGACGAGGCGGGTCTTGTCGCGGAGCGCGACGGCGCACGGCGTGGTGCACAAGCCGGTCCAGACGTGCGTGGGATTGTTCTCGTCGCCGTCCACGCCGGTGAGCTGGATCTCCGCGCTCGACGCGCCGTACAGCTTGAGCTCCACGTTCGCGTTCGTGATGCTCGCGGGAGTGACGGGATGCTCGCCCCCGCCCGGGATCTGCTTCCAGTTTTCCTCGAGGAACAATGGCGGGCGCGTGACGCGGGCCGGAGCGCCGGCGGCTGGAGCCGTCGCCTGGGTCTTCGGCGCCGACGAGCTCTGAGCGCACGCGGCACCGCCGGCGAGCAGTGCGACGGACGCGAGCACGAGGCGTTTGCGCATGAGTCCTCCCGTTGCCATGGCGATTACTTGAAGAGCTGCGGCGCGAAATCGTGCAGATAATTGCGCCAGTTGATCCACGTATGGCCGCCGGCGCTCTGCACGAACACCGGCTCGAAGCCGTGCTTCTCGAGCATCGCAACCGTCGCCTTCGTCGTTTCCAGCAGGAAGTCGTCGGAGCCCGTGGAGAACCACAGCACGGATAGGCCCGACTTCGCCCGCGGGTCGTCGAGCTGCTTCGCATATCGCTGCGCCCACTCGTCGCTCTGCGCTACGCTGAACACGCCGGAGCTGAACACGCCCACGTAGCCGAAGTCCTGAAGATTCTGGATCGCTATCTCGAGGGTCTGCGCGCCGCCCATCGACAGTCCGGCGATCGCGGTGGACTTGCGGTCGGTGCGCACCGTGTAGTGGGTCTCGACATACGGCTTGATGTCGCGCTGGAAGTCGCGAACGAACTCGTCGATCGGCAGGCCGCCGGCGCCGCCGCCTACGAACGGCCCGGTGTGCCCTGCAGGCATCACCACGATCATCGGCACCGCCGAACGCTCCGCGATCAGGTTGTCGATGATGTCGGCCGCGCGGCCCACCGTGGGCCACGAGTCGTCGCTGTCGAACGCACCGTGCAGCAGGTACAGCACCGGGTACTTTTGCACCTTCATGCCGTAACCCGGCGGCGTGTAGACGTGCGTGCTGCGCCAGCGTCCGAGCGCCGACGAGTGGTAACGGACTTCCGCGACCGCGCCGTGCGGAACGTCGAGCGTGTCCATGAACTTCGCGCCCGCCACCGTGAAGAGGCTCCAGACGTTGTCGTTCGAGCGGCTGACGTTCGCCTGCGCCGGGTCGACCACGTTGAGCCCGTCGACGACGAACGCGTAGCGGTACGCGCCGGGATCCACGGGGCCGATCGTGAGCTGCCAAACGCCGTCGCCGCCTTTCGCGAGCTCGAGCGTCTGATTGGGCGGGATCTGCGGGATGTCGCCGCCGCTCGTGAGCCGCACCGACTGCGCCTGCGGCGCACGCAGGCGGAACGTGACCTTGCGGTCGGCCGCCACCTCGGGCGACACCACGCGCGGCGGCGGAGCGGGCCGGGCCGGCGGCGCCTGCGCGTGCGCCGCAGCCGAAACCAGCAACCACAACCCGGCGGAGACCGCCCATCGATCGAAGCGCTTCATACCCACCCCTCCCGACTAGAGGTATCTGCCATCTTTGGTGTCTGACACCTTTGGTGTCTGACACCGGGGGTGTCAGGCACGTTTGCCGTCCGACACCACTTTGCCTGCGAGCACGGTGCCCGCGGGGAACAAGCGCTGCTTACCCGTGCGCTTGCCCTCGTAGTTGTCCACGAACTCGAACGAGCCCTCGCGGAGCTCGAGCAGCGCGACGTCGGCCGGCGCGCCGACGTTGAGTGTGCCCCGGTCGCGGAACACATCGAAGATGCGCGCGGCGTTCACGGTGTTGCAGGCGACGATGTCGGCGAGCGACATGCCGTAGCCGAAGAATTTCGACATGCAATTTTCGATGTCGACGACGCCCGTGGTCTTGCTCATCGCGTTCCAGTCGGTGGAGATCGCGTCCGGCCAGAAGCCCCGCGCCATGATCTTGTCGGCGTAGTCCCAACGGAGGTGGTCGCGCACGCCGTTGCCCACGTCGAACCACACGCCGCGCCGGCGAGCCGCGAGCACCTCGGGCAGGATCCGCCCGTCATCGCCCAGGATGCCGTTCGGCGGCGGCGCGAACATGTGGGTGACGATGTCGCCGCGCTTCAAGAGCGGCGCGAGTACCGCCATCGACGACGACGTCTGCCCCATGTGGATCATCACCGGGAGGCCGAACGGCGTCGCGATTTCCTGCGCGCGCTTCAGCACCTCGACATCATGGTCGCCCGCAACGTTCTTCGACAGCCGCGCCTTGACGCCCACGATGACGTCGCGGTTGCGCGCGATCGCGTCGCGCGCGGCGCCGACGTCGGCGCGCGCGAGGTCCAGCGTGTCGCCGTCGGGGATGATGCCGACACGGCCGACGTTGATGAGCACCCGGCCCTGCTGCGCAGAGCCCTTCGCGACCGCCACCGCGGGAGCGATGTTGTCGGCGCCCGCCGAGCCGCCGTCGATCCAGCCGGTGACCCCGTCCGCGACGAGCAGCGGCGGCCCGTCGGCGCCGCGCGCCGCGTGCGTATGGATGTCGAGCAGGCCGGGGACCACCAGCTTGCCGGCGGCGTCGATCGTTTGCGCGGCGGCGGCCGTGATCTCGGGCTCCACGGCCGCGATCTTGCCGCCGAGGATGCCCACGTCCCGAACCGCGTCGAGCTTAACGGACGGATCGATGACGCGTCCGCCCTTGACGATCAGGTCGTAGCGCGGCTCGGCGGCGCTGGTCACGCGCGCGCCGAGCAAGCCGCTCGCCGCCGACACGCCGAAGCCGATAGCGGCGGCGTTGAACTTGCGTCTCGTGAGCATGCGTGGCCCCTCGTTGCTCAGCGGCTCTTCGCTTGCGCGCGGCGCCACGCGTAGTAGCCGTCGAGCGCCTCGAGCTGCGGCATGTTCGGCAGCGGCCGCGCGCTCGGGTGCGCGTCGAGGAACAGCGTCTCCTGCTTCGCGACGGTGAACTTGGGCCAGCTCGGCAAGCCCGCGCCGTTCGGATTGCCGGTCTTCGCGAAGTTGGTCCAGTAGCTCGACACGAGCTCCGACATCGCCACGTCCTCGGGCCGCGCTGCCGGCGGCAGCGTGCGGAATACGTAGGGCAGCTCGTCAGCGTGCGACGCGCCGTTCGGCGACTGCGCCGTGCGGTGATCGAAGTAGTAGACGTAGGCGGGATTCTTGCCCTTGGTCGTCTGCAGCTTCGCCCACACCCACGTCTGCCACGCGAACGCCGAGTCGCGAAAGATGTTGCGCGACGCCTGGAGCGCTTCGGCGTCGGTCGCGTGGGGGTTCGCCTTCAAGATCGCGTCGGCGTGCTCGCCGTAGCCGCCGCGGATCGCCTGCTCGTAACCCGCGGCGGTGACTCCACCGCGAACGAACAGCGCGCCCTCGTCGGAGTTCGTGCCGATCAGCACCGGCGTGTCGTTGAACTTGCCCTGGCTGTAGAGCAGGTACTGATCGCCGGGCAGAACGTCGCCGTCGTCGGTGGGCCAGAAGCCGGTGCCGAGGCCCTGCCCCTGCGCGGCGGAGATCTTGTCCGTGGGCGCCGCACGCGCGGCCGCGAGATTCGCCGCGCCGATCTTGTCGAACAGCGCCTTGCCCGCGGCCTCGGCGGTGGCAAGCGTGGGCACGTTCATGCCGCCCTCCGCGCCGCGCCGCGACGGCGCGAACGAGCCGCCGCTCTCGGAGATCGCCTTGGCGAACAGGCCCTTCGCATAGGGCGACGCGGCCAGCATGCTCACCGCGATGCCGCCGGCGGACTCGCCGAAGATCGTGACGTTGGCGGGGTCGCCGCCGAACGCCGCGATGTTGTCGTGCACCCATTGCAGCCCGGCGATCATGTCCTGCAAGCCGTAGTTGCCGGAGCCCTTGCCGCTCTCCTTGCTGAGCTCGGGATGCGCGAAGAAGCCGAACGCGCCGACTCGATAAGCGACGCTCACGAGCACCACGCCTTTCTTCGCGAGCCCCGTGCCGTCGTAAGTGGCGGACGCCGTGGTGCCGGCAGCGAAGCCGCCGCCGTAGATCCACACCATCACCGGCAGCTTGTCGCCCGCAGCCTTTGCCGGCGTCCACAAGTTGAGATAGAGACAGTCCTCGCTCACCGCGGGAGGCGCCTGCGTGAACTGCAGCATGCTCGCGTCCTGCACGCAGCTCGCGCCGAAGGCAGCCGCCTTCTTCACGCCCTGCCAGGCGACGACGGGTTGGGGTTTCTTCCAGCGCAGGTCGCCGACGGGAGGCGCCGCGAACGGGACGCCTTTGAACGCGGCGATGCCGCCGGCCGCCACGCCTTCCACCTGACCGCCGGTGACGCGCGCGGTGAGGACTTCCGCGTCCGCACTCCACGCAACCCAAGACAGCGCGACGAGGCCGCACGCGGCCGCAAGAGCACGGTTCATTGTTTTCCCCCGGACGGAAACCTCGCCCCATTATGCGCGCGGCGCGCGTCCGCACAACGGCAGCCGCGAGGTGCCCGCCATCGCGCCGCGCCGGCGCCGCAGCAGCGGCGGCCACCGTGGCCGTCGACACGCCGCCGGCGGCACGCGGCTTGTCCCTCGGCGCTGCGCTCCCTCGACCGCGTTCCCTTCGAAATCGGGCACCTACGTAACACAAGTGAAACATTCGTGTAACGAATCAGACGCACTCGCTCCGTAGATTGGCCACCCATCCAAGGCACGAGAGGAAGCCACGTATGAGCCCCGCAGAGAGTCTACGTTTTCGTTTATCGGTAACGGCCGTCGCCACCGCGTTGACGGCCGCCTTGCCGGCGCACGCGCAGTCGGGAAGCGACCGGCTCGCCGCCGCGCAGAACGAGGGTCTCGAAGAAGTCGTCGTGCTCGCCACCAAGCGCGCAACCAACCTCCAGGACACGGCGATCGCCATGTCCGTGATGAACGCGGAAGCGCTCGAAGATCGGCACGTGAAGGCGCTGTACGACTTGGCCGACGGCTCGATTCCGGGCTTGCGCGTCGCCACTTTCGAGGCGCGCCAGTCGGCGCTCACCGTCGGTGTCCGCGGCATCGTGCCGCTCGACGCCAACCAACCGGCGCGCGAGCAAGGCGTCGGCATCTACATCGACGGCGTCTACTTGGGACGCCAGCATGGGCTCAACGCGTCGCTGCTCGACATCGATCACATCGAGGTGCTCAAGGGGCCGGCCGGAACGCTGTTCGGCCGCAACACCGAAGGCGGCGCCGTGAGCATCGTGACCAAGGCGCCCACGGGCGAGCTCGGCATCCGCGCGAACGCCGGCGTCAGCAACTACGACGGGTACGACGCCGATCTCCACATCGACCTGCCGAAGGCGGGCAACTGGAGCTTCAAGATCGACGCCGTCACTCAATATCAAGACGCAACGACGAAGGATCCGCTGCCGGGCTCGGTCGGCTGGAACTACTTCGATCGCAGCGGCGGGCGCGTCGGCGTTCGTTGGGAGCCGAGCGACACGCTCACGGCGGACTACTCGTACGACGCGGGCACCGACAAGAACACGCCGTTCTACAGCCAGCTACTGAGCTACAACCCGCTCGGGCTCGTGGTCGGCCCCGCATCGGGCACGCTGCCGGTGGGCCAGATCCGGCCGCTGCCATCCATCGTGCAGGTGGAAGGCGAAAAGCGCATGGAGGACGCCGACATCGGCGTGCCGCAGCAAGCGAGCACCGACGATACCGACGGTCATGCCCTGACTCTGAAGTGGCGGCCGACCGATGGCGATCTCGAGCTGCGCTCGATCTCTTCGGTGCGCAGCATCGAGATGACGCAATGGGACAACTCGGGCGGCGCGCACCGTATCCCGGCGTTCGCTTCGAACGGCGCGTTCAGCCGCTACAGCCTCGCCGACCTCGAGCAGGATCAGAAGAGCCAGGAATTCCAGGCCGTGGGCACGGCGGGCAAGGTCGACTACGTGGGCGGCCTCTACTACTTCCAGGAGGACGCGTCCGACGACGCGGCCACGCCGAGCACCAACGTGTGGAACGCGAACGGCACCGGTTACACGATCGGCAATCTCACCAACGCGCTGCCCGGCTTCCGCAGCATCGACCGCGCGAGCGAAGCGCACGCGAAGAGCTACGCGGTGTACGGCCAGGCCATCATCAACATGCATGATGACCGGCTGCACCTCACGCTCGGCGGGCGCACCACCACCGACGAGAAGAACGGAACCCTCTTCATCGTCAACAACGCGCCGACGGCTTTCACGTTCGATACGAAGGACACGCACTTCGACCCGACCGTGACGTTGGCCTGGGACGCGAGCGACGACGTGAACCTCTACGCGAAGTACTCCACGGGCTATCGCTCGGGCGGCGCGAGCTCGCGCTCGCTGACCTATCGCTCGTTCGGTCCGGAAGAGGTGGATGCGCTCGAGATCGGCGCGAAGACCAACTTCTTCGACAACCACCTGCGACTCGACTTCGCGGCGTACTCGATGAATCGCACCGGCAGCCAGATCGACTTCAGCCTCGTGACGCCGCAGCCGAACGGCTCCACGCGCAACACGCTCGAGACGATCAACGCGCCGGGCACCACCGACATCGACGGCGTTGAGATCGAGTCCACGTGGCGCGCCACGGACAAGATAACGGTCACCGGCGCCTACGCGTACACGCACACCGCGATCCCGCCCACGCTGAATCCGTTCACGAACCAGATCCAGCCGGTGTTCATCGTGTTCACGCCGAAGAACGCAGCCAACGTCGGGTTCGACTACGAGACGCCGATGGGCGGCATGATGTTCCGCGTGCACCTCGACGGCAGCTACGCGGACGCGACCCAGACGTTCGACCAGACGCCGGTGACGAACGACAAGTCGTTCCTCGTGAACAGCCGCTTCGTGCTCGCCAACCTGCACGCCGGCGGCAGCGCCTCGATGACGTTCGCGCTGTGGGCGCGCAACCTGCTCGACAACGAGTACGTGTATCGCCGCGACCCGGCCAACCGGGCCACGCTCGGCGACTACGGCAACTTCGGCGCCCCGCGCACCTTCGGCGTTTCCGTCAACTACGACTTCCAGTAAATCCGAGGATCGGGGCGCCGGCACCGCCGGCGCTCGCGAATCCGGCTCGCGCGCTGCCGCGCCGGCGCCGGCGCCGGCGCCGCAGCTTCGCTCAGCGCCCGCGCAATCGCCGCCGCACTCCGCCGACGAGCGCTCGCGTCTCGCCCAGTCCCAACGCAGCGCCCGCCCCGAGATACACGATGCCGTACACGCTCGCCACCGCGGCCGCCGCGGCCAACGGCGCGAAGCCGGCGAGCCCGAGCAGTGTGCCGCGCGCCGCTGCCGCCGCGAGCACCGCGGCACCGAACATGCGCGCGAGTGCTGCGCCGCCCGCCCCCACCGTCCCGATTCGCGAGCGCAGCCGGCCGCGCAGCAGCCACCACTCGAGCCACGCGCCGAGGGCCGCACCGGCCGCGAGGCCGACGGGGCCGAGCGGGACCCCCGCGACACTCGTGCCGGCGAACACGCCGGCGGGAATCGTGAAACCGAATACCGTGACGGGCTCGAGCTGCACCATGAGCGCCGCACCTGCGACCGCCGCAGTCAGCACCCGCAACGCAGCCACGCGCGCGGGCGTGCTCGTGTCGCGGAGCGCGAAGAACGCGGACTGATAGACACGCGTCGCCGTCGACGCGAGCAGTCCCAAGCTGTACGCGGAGAGCACGAGCCAGACGACCGTGACGTCCGCGGCGCCGAACTGGCCCACGCGATACAAACCGGCGACGAGCACGTCGCCGATCGCGATCAATGCCACGAAGCTCGGCACCACGTAGAACGCAACGCGGCGCAGCGCGGAGACGGCGCGCTCGCGGAGCTCGGTCGTGGCCGCGGTGCGCTGCCGCGCGAGATCCGGGAGCGCCGCCGCCGCCACGCTCATACCGAACAGGCTCACCGGCAGAAGATAGAGCGTCTGAGCGTAGCGCAGGCGCGTAAGAGCACCGACCGCCAGCAACGTGGCGAGAAACATGTCGACGTAACCGGAGAGCTGCACGACGCCGCGGCCCGCAATCGCCGGCACCGCATTGCGCACGACTTCCTTGAGCGCCGCGTTGCCGCGGCCGCTCGTCACACGAATCTCGCGATCGAGCTTGAGCACCCATGGGAGCTGCACCGCGAACTGCAGCGCGCCGCCCGCGAGCGCACCCCAAGCCGCGGCCATCAACAAGCCGTCGAGATCGCGCTCGCTTCCAAACGCCACGAGCGCGGCGATGATCGCGCCGTTCCACACCACCGGCGCGAAGTACGACACGAAGAAGCGGCGGTGGCTGTTCAAGACGCCGAGCGCCCACGCGGACAACACGAGCACGCCGGTCATCGGGAACATGATCCTGACGACGTCGACCATGAGCTCGTAGCGCCGGTCTTCGAATCCGGGCAAGAACACGGCCACGAGCAGCGGCGCCAGCGTGAGCCCGAGCAGCGAGAACGCGCCGGCGATCGCGAGCAGCAAGGCGAACACCGCGCCGGCGAGGCGGCCGGCCTCGCGGGTCCTGCCCTGCCCCAGCAGCTCGGAGTACACGGGTATGAACGACGCCGACAGCGTGCCTTCGCCGAGCAGGTTCTGCAGCACATTGGGCAGCCGCAGCGCGGCGCTGAACACGTCGGCGTGCAAGCCGGTGCCGAAGTAACTCGCGAGCGTACGGTCGCGGACGAACCCTGCAACTCGTGACGCCAGGATGCCGGCGCCGACCAGCGCCGCGGCCGCGGCCGACCGGTCGCGCGGCACGCTGCGGTCATTCGACTCCGGCGCAATGGGATCGGCCGGCGTGGCGTCTACTTCGGGCTCGTCCGGTCGTTGGCTCACGGGCCGGAACTATAAAGGATGGCTCGCCGGGCCGCGTGGCCAGGCACGCCAACTTGGGCCTTCTTGGCTTGTGGGCTCGAGGCCGATCGCCTATGTTGGTGCGACGCTTTTGCCGCCAGGGCCCCCGATGACACGCTGGGTACTTTCGTTCGCAAGCATGCTGTTCGCCGCCGCCGCGCTCGCGGCCGGCAACTCGCTCCCCGACCTCATCCAGCAGGGCAAGCGCGCCGAGGCGCTCGCCGCGATCGCCGCCGGCGCCGACGTCAACGCGCCGCAGGGCGACGGCACCACGCCGCTGCACTGGGCGGTCTACAAGGTGGACGCCGATCTAGTCGCTACGCTGCTGAAGCGCGGCGCCAAGGCAGACGTCGTCAACAAGTACGGCTCGAGCCCGCTCGCCGAAGCCGTGAAGATCGGCAACGCCGCGCTCGTGAAGGCGCTGCTCGACGCGGGCGCCAGCACCGACTCGCCGAACCAGGACGGCGAGACCGCTCTCATGCTCGCCGCGCGCGTGGGCTCCACCGACGTCGCGAAGCTGCTCGTGGACCACGGCGCCAACGTCAATGCCGTCGAGTCGTGGAAGAACCAGACCGCGCTCATGTGGGCGGCCGACAGCAACTCGCCCGAGATCGTGCAGCTCCTGATCGCGCACGGCGCCGACGTGAACACGCGCTCCGTGGCCAACGACTGGGACGCACAGATCACGTCCGAGCCGCGCGCACAATACCGGCCCACGGGCGGCTTCACGCCGCTGATCTTCGCCGCGCGCTCGGGCTGCACGCGCTGCGTTCGCGCGATCCTCGACGCCGGCGCCGACATCGACCGGCCCAACCCGGACGCCATCACGCCGCTGATGTTCGCGATCGACAACCTGCGCTTCGACACGGCGCGTCTCCTGCTCGACCAAGGCGCGAACCCGCACCACCAGGACTGGTACGGGCGCACGGCGCTGTACGTGGCCGTGGACATGAGCTCGTACAACCGCCGCGGCCCGCAGACCGAAGGCGGCGGCGAGACCAGCGCGCACGACGTGATCCGCATGCTGCTCGAGAAGGGCGTGAACCCGAACTCGCAGTTGAACTTCCACCGTCCCGGGCGCGGCGGCAACAGCGGGCGCTTCGCCGACGACCTGCTCACCACGGGCTGCACGCCGCTCATCCGCGCAGCCATCGGTCAGGACGTAGAGTCCATCAAGCTGCTGCTCGAGCACGGCGCGCTCGTCGACTTGCCGAACGTCATGGGCGTGACGCCGCTCATGGCCGCCACCGGCGTCGGCGTCGGCGGTCTCGGCCGCAGGCCCGGCGGCGAAGGCGGCGGCGACCCGCAGGCGCGGGTGATGGCCACGCTCGACGTGCTGCTGGCGGCAGGCGCCGACGTCAATGCCAAGATCACCGATATCGCGAGCCGCAGCGCGCGGATCGCGCGCGCGAGCCAGATGACCGATCGCGGCGGCCAGACCGCGCTCTACGGCGCGGTGAAGAGCGGTTGGGCGCGCGTGGTGCAATACCTGATCGCGCACGGCGCCAGGGTCGACATCAAGGACGACCTCGGCAAGACGCCGGTCGACGCGGCGCTCGGCAAGGTCGGCGGCCGCGACAACGTGGTCTCGCAAGAAATCGCCGACATCCTCAAGAACGCCAGCAAGACCCGCGGCTGAAAATAGGGACATGCTGCTTTTTCGCGGCGACGCTCGTGCGCAGGCACGCAGCGTGGGCGCGAAAAGCAGCATGTCCCTATTTTCGGCCGGTGTACCATCGATTCGATGGAGCTCACGCGCCGCACCTTGCTCGCGGGTTCCGTGGCGGCGGCCGCGGCGGGTTGGCTCGCGCCGCGAAGCGCGCGCGCCGCCGACGCCGGCGCCATAGGCATTCAGCTCTGGACGGTGCGCGACGCACTCGCCGCCGACTTCACGGGCACGTTGCGCCGGCTCCGCGAGCTCGGGTTCACGGAAGTCGAGCCCGCGGGCCTCATGGGCCTCGCGGCAGCGGAGCTCCGCAAGCGGCTCGACGACGCGGGGCTCGCCGCACCGAGCATTCAAGCGGACCTCTCGGACGCCGCGATCGACGCTTCGCTCGCGGCCGCGCACACGCTTGGCGCGAGCCACGTCGTGAGCTCGATGCTGCGGCCGGGCAGCGGACCATCACGGTTTCGAGTCCCGGCGGGCGGCCTGCCGCCGGGCGCCCCGCAGCCGATGGCCACGATGACGCTCGACGACGCGAAGCGCACCGCCGAGCTTGCCAACCGCGTGGGCGAGCGCGCACGCCGAGCGGGCTTGCGCTACGCCTATCACAACCACGACTTCGAGCTCGCGCCGCTGGCGGGCGGCATCGTCGGTTACGACGTGCTGCTCGCGGAAACCGATCCCGCAGTCGTCGAGCTCGAGCTCGACTGCGGCTGGATGGTGGTCGGCGGTCGCAACCCGATCGAGTACTTCGAGCGTTACCCCGGCCGCATTCCACTGATTCACGCGAAGGACTTCCTGCCAGCGAGCAGCGGCGAGCCGGGACCGCGCTTCGGTGCGGAGCTAGGCCGCGGCACGATCGACTACGCACCGCTGCTCGCCGCCGCCCGCACGCACGGTCTCGAGCACTGCTACGTCGAGCAGGAGGGACCGTACTCGCGAATGAGCCAGATCGATTCCGCGGCCGTCGCGTACGACTATCTACGGAGCATTCCACCCTGAGCCGTCCCGGAACCGACATCCCCGTCCCGGCGGTGGCACTCCCGCGGCAACCCTATCGCAGCTCGCGCGCACGCCAATCAACGCGTTGCGCGGCATAGGCGTCTGGCACGATTCCTGATACCCGGACGAATTCGAACGACTTCGACCTGCGTTGGAGCTCAACCGCCGAGGTAGTCATGAGCACGTTCCTCTTGGACCTGCGTCACTCGCTACGCTCGCTGCGTCGCAGCCCCGGCTTCACCGTCGTCGCCGCCCTCACCCTCGCGCTCGGAATCGGGATCAACACCACGATCTTCAGCGGCATCAGTGCGCTGCTGTTGCGGCCGCTGCCCTTCGCGAATGCCGGGCAGCTCGTCGTCGTCCAACCCGTTGGACCGACCTCGCCGGCGACCAAAGGGCTGCTCGTCGAGCTGCGAGCGCGGCTCCGCGGCGTCGATGCGATCGCCTCCTACAATCTGTGGACGTTCACGCTCAGGGGCGACGGCGCCCCCGAGCGCATGACCGCTGCGCGAGTCACGGGCAATCTGTTCGACGTTCTCGGCGCGCCGCCGCTGCTCGGCAGAACGCTGCTCCCATCGGACAGCGACTCCGGCGCCGAGCCGGTGGTGGTGTTGAGCTACGGCGCGTGGCAACGGCGCTTCGGCGGCGACTTGGATGTCGTGGGCCGCACGCTCGACGTGAACCAGGGCGGCAGCAACGGCGGCCCCACTCGAGTGGTCGGCGTAATGCCCAAGAGCTTCGCATTCCCCACGACCACCGCGGAGATGTGGGCCGCGAACCGGGTAGATCCGGCTGAGGCGGATTTCAATACGGGGTACCTCGAGCTTCTCGGGCGCCTGCGTCCAGGCGTGAGCGCCGTGGACGCGGAGCGCGAGGTCACCGCAACCGTCGCGGCGTTCTGCGCCGAGCAACCCGGTTGCAACCGGAGCCTGCTCGCCAACGCTCGTGTGCTGCCGCTGCGCGAAGCGCTCGTGGGTCCGGTTCGGCCGATATTGCTGCTGCTGCTCGGCGCCGTCGGGTTCGTGCTGCTGATCGCCTGCGCGAACGTGGCGAACCTGTTGCTCACGCGCGCGGCAGCGCGCGAGCGCGAGCTCGCTATCCGGGCGGCACTCGGGGCGGGGCGTATGCGGGTGGCACGCCAGCTCCTCACCGAGAGCCTGACGATCGCCGCGATCGGCGGCGGAATAGGCCTTCTCGCCGCGACGTGGGGCACCGGCGTGCTGCGCAGTGCGCTGCCCGGGAATCTCGTCGGCACGGCCGACATCCGCATAGACCTCCGCGTGCTCGCGTTCGCCTGCGGCGCCGTGCTGCTCGCCACCGTGCTCGCCGGGTTGTTCCCCGCCACGGGTGCGGCGCGCGGCAACCTGCACGCCACGCTCATCGATCGCGGCGCCGGTGGGCAACGCGGCCGGCGGCGCGCGCTCGGCGCGCTCGTGGCCGCCGAGTTCGCGCTGGCGCTCGTGCTCGCGGTCGGAGCCGGGCTCATGATCCGCACGTTCGCGAATTTGAGCGCGGAGAATCCGGGCTTCGAGAAAGACGGCGTGCTTTCTTTGCGGGTGCTGCCTCCGGCCTCGATGCAGGACGGTCCGGTGCACCGCCGGTTCTGGCGCGAGGTGCTCGATCGCCTCGACGCAATGCCCGGCGTGGAAAGCGCCGGCGCCATCCATCTGTTGCCGCTCGGCACCAGCAACTACGTGAACAATTTGCTGATCGACGGCCGGCCGCTGCCGGACGGCGATCCGCCGCGCACGATCGACTGGCGCAGCGTCACGCCCGGCTATGTGGAAACGTTGCGCATCCCGCTCGTTCGTGGGCGCCTCTTCACGGCGGCCGAGCACGAGAGCGACGAGCGTCTGGTCCTGCTGAACGAGACGGCGGCGGCGCGCTACTTCCCCAACGAGGACCCGATCGGCCGGCGCGTGCGCACACCGGCGTTCGAGAACGATTGGGCCACTGTCGTCGGCGTCGTGGGCGACACCAAGGACCTCGCGTTGGCCACACCGGCGCGGCCGCAGATGTACCGGCTGCATGCACCGTTCACCGCCGGCATGACGCTCATGGTTCGTACCGCGGGCGACCCGCTGGCGCTGGCGGCTCCGATCCGCGAGCTCATCCGCTCCATCGACGCCGAGATCGCCGTCGACGACGTGCAGCCGCTCGCGCAAGTTGCGGCCGACTCGATCGCGCGGCCGCGACTCCTCACCGCGCTGCTGTCGGGCTTCGGTGTGCTCGCGCTGCTGCTCGGCGCGATTGGGCTCTACGGAGTCATGGCATACGGAACGGTGCAGCGCACGCGCGAGTTCGGCGTCCGTCTCGCGCTCGGCGCGCGCACGGGCGAGGTTCTCGGTCTCGTCGCCCGCGACGCGATTCGGCTGGCCGGCGTCGGCGTGGGGCTCGGGCTTGCCGGTGCGCTCGCGCTCACGCGGTTGCTCGCAAGCCAGCTCTACGGCGTGACGGCGCTCGACCCGCTCGTTTTCGTCGGTGCCGCCCTGCTACTGGCCGCGGTCGCGCTCGCCGCTGCGCTCGCGCCGGCTCTGCGCGCGGCGCGCACCGACCCGATGGCGGCATTGCGCTGGGAATAGCTGCAAACGAAAGACATGGTGTCAGACACCAAAGGTGTCAGACACGAAAAAAGGGTCAGAAGCCGAAAGGATCTGACCCTGCGTGACTGGCGTCGCCTGCTACTTCGCGGCAGTGGGGTCCGGCTCGAGCCTAACGATCGGCGTCGGCTGGCCGAACTGATTGTCGACCGCGATGTAGATGAAGCCGTCCGGGCCCTGGCGCACGTCGCGGATCCGGTACTTGTCCTTGAGCATGGGCTCGCGGTTCGTGACGACCGGACCGTTCAACGAGAAGCGCACCAGCTGCTGATAGTTTCCCGACATCCCGCCCGCGAACGCGTTGCCCTTCCAGTTCGGGAACTTGTCGCCCGTGTAGAACATGAGGCCGGAGATGCCGATCGACGGCACGAAGAACGCCTTCGGCTGCTCCATGCCTTCCTTGTAGCGGTTCGCGTGGATCTCGGTGCCGAGCGTGTAGTTCGCGCCGTAGCCGATCACCGGCCAGCCGTAGTTCTTGCCCTTCTCGATCACGTTGATCTCGTCGCCGCCTTGCGGGCCGTGCTCGGTCTCCCAGAGCGCGCCCGTGGCCGGGTTGAACGCGAGGCCCTGCGGATTGCGGTGGCCCCAGCTCCAGACTTCGGGGAGCGCGCCCTGCCGGCCGACGAACGGATTGTCCTGGGGAATCGAGCCGTCGTCGTTCAAGCGCACGATCTTGCCCTGGCCGCTGCCGAGATTCTGCGCCGGATGACCTTCGAGATTCGGATCCATCGCGCCGTCCGGCCGCCGCGGGAACAGACCCGCCATGCGATCGCCCACCGACATGTAGAGCTTGCCGTCCGGGCCGAACGCGATGCGCGCGCCGAAGTGGCCCGGCGCGTCGTTCCACGCCTTGGCCTCGAAGATCTCCTTCACCTCGGCGAGCTTGTCGTTCTCGAGCTTGGCGCGCGCCAGCGCGGTGGTGCCGGTCTTGCCGTTGTCGCCCGCGCTCGGCTTCGAATAGCTCAGATAGATGAAGTGGTTCTGCGCGAAATTCGGGTGCACGGCCACTTCCTGCATGCCGCCCTGCCCTTGCGCGCGCACGGCCGGCACACCCGGCACCGGCGTGGGCAACAGCTTGCCGCCGCGTACGATACGCAGCGCGCCCGGCCGCTCGCCGCTGCCGCGCTCCGTCACCAGCATGTCGCCGTTCGGCAGCCACGCCATGCTCCACGGATTCCTGAGCCCTTCGACGACGGTGACCACCTTGAAGGCCTCGCCCGGCGGCCCGGGCGGTTGCGCCTGAGCCGAAGTAATCCATACGGTGCTCGCGGCCGCGCAAAGCGCCGCCGACAAAGCGAGCGACAGCGTGTGTCGCTTGTTTGAGTCGAAATTCGAAGTCGATTGCATGACGTGTACCCCCCGGTTGTGCGCCGCCGATCGTTGGTGGTTGGCGGGCGGAGCGCCATGCTCGCAGCAAGCACCGTGGCGCGCAATATCCGCGCGTGCCGGTCGGCATCGAGTGCAACAGGGTGCAGCGAGGTGGCCGTTGCCGAGGCGTGGCCTCGCTGCGGGCATCCCTGCGATCAGACCGTCATGGCGAGCGACAACTTCCAGGACATTGTCAGCAATGTGAACGAAGTCCCCGAGATCGTCGGCGTGCTCGACGTTCGCTCCGAGGCGCATGCAGCGCGTCGCGGTGCTTTCCGGAGCGTCGCCCACGGCCGACATCCGCGGAAAAAAGCGCGTTCGGGGTTGCCGGGCCGCGCCTTCCGTCGATAGCATGTCGTCATTCATCGCAAGGATCAGCGAACATTGGCGCCACGGAGTCAGCGCGCTTCGGGGACTCGTCCCCTCCTAGCCGCCTTTACCTTCGTCCTGCTCTCACTCCTCTATATGGGCGCCTACGCCCAGGAGGACGCGTCCGCGCTCGGCGCGGAACCGGACGAGTCCTCCCGGCCGCCGCCGGTTGCGGCACCGGCCGACGTCCCCGCTGACGGCGGCATCGAGCTGCCGAACGGCCCGCCCGAGCCCGCGGCGCCTCCGCCGTCCGCCGAGCCGGCCACGCAGCCGGAAACCGCCGAGCTTCCTCCTGCCGCTCCGGAAACGCCGGCCGGCTTCGGCAATGCCGGCGTGCTCGCGATGACCAAGGCGGGCTTCACCGAGGGCACCATCCTCGCCGCCATGGCGGCGAATCCCACGAGCTTCGACGTGCGGCCGAGCGAGCTCGTGGCGCTGAAGAACGAAGGCGTGTCGGAGAGCGTGATCGAGGCGATGCTCACGGCGGAGACCGTGAAGAAGCAGACGGCCGCGCTCGCTGCCGCGAAGGTCGACGCGCGCGCGCAGCCGGTGCAGCAGATCACCTCCGACGAGTTCGCGAAGCTGTCGGTGATGATCGAGCAGCTCGCGGCGCGGCAGGAAGCGGCGGCCGCCACCAACCGCGAGCCCGACCCGCCCGCGGCCGTGGACCGCACGCCGCACGCATGGATCGACCGCGCCGGCGAGCGCGTGGAGATCGCGCCCACCATCGCGCAAGTCGCGTTCACCGACGACCGCGACAGCACCCGCATGAAGACGCTCCAGGGCATCGGCAGCAAGGCGCTCGCGTTCGCGAACCCGGCGCTCGGCGGCATCACCTCCACGATCGGCAACTTGTTCGGCTCCGACACCGAGCACCGCAGCGCCGTGTGGGCGCTCGCCGGCACCACCGCCATGCGCGAGCTCGCCGCCGCGCCGCGGCTCGAGATCGCGTTCAACAACATTCCCGGCGTGAACCCCGACGCGTATCACCCCACGCTCGTGCGGCTCGTGCCCACCATGGACAACTACCGGCTCGTGGCCGCCGCGAAGACCGAAGGCGCCGGCACCGTGGCGCGCCCGAGCGGCCCGATCATCGAGGAGCTCGTCGACACCACGGTCACCCGCGTGAGCCGCGGACAGTACCGCGTGCAGCCGGCCACGCAGCTCGACCCCGGTCAGTACGCGCTCGTGCTGCGCCCGATTCAGAAGAAGGAGCGCCGCAGGGACCGCAAGAACGCGTCGCTCGGCGAGCTGCTCGGCGGCGGCACCACCCAGATCCTGTATCTCACCTGGGATTTCGCAGTCCCGCCGCGCTGAAATCGTCTCGGCCGGCGCGATCGGCTAGAATCGCGCCCCGCCATGCGGTTCTGGAGCGAGATCAAACGGCGCAAGCTCTTTCAGGTCGCCGCCACTTACGCCGTCGCGTCGTGGCTCGTGGCCCAGGTCGTCACCGTCGTCTCCGGGCCGCTGCACTTCCCCGTGTGGTTCGACACGGCGGCGATCCTGCTGCTCCTGTTCGGCTTCCCGGTCACGTTGCTCGTCACCTGGGTGTGGAACCTCACGCCGCACGGCTGGGTGCTCGATACCGGCGAGAGCGCCAATTCGCCGCAGCGGCGCACGATCGAGCTCGTGCTCGTCGGCATCCTCGGCGTCGCGCTCGTGTGGGTGAGCTATCGTGAGATCAGCGGCGTGATCGACGCCCCGGCGCCGGCGGCCGCGTCGACGCCCGTGCCGCCCGCCGGGCCGCGGCTCACCGACTCCGTCGCCGTGCTGCCGTTCGAGAACCTGAGCCCGAATCCGAGCAACGCCTACTTCGCCGCGGGTTTGCACGACGAGATCTTGAACCAGCTCGCAAAGATCGGCCGGTTGAACGTGATCGCACGCGTGTCGGTGCAAGGGTACGCCGGCAGCGGCAAGACGATTCCCGAGATCGGCGCGGAGCTCAACGTGGAGACCGTGATGGAAGGCACGATCCGCTACGCCGGCAACCGCGTGCGCGTCACCACGCAGCTCATCGACGCGGCGCGCAACGTGCACCTCTGGTCGGAGACGTACGAGCGCGAGCTCTTGGACGTCTTCGCGATCGAGTCCGACATCGCCACGAACGTTGCTGCCGCGCTCGGCGCCGAGATCACCGCGGCCGGCGCGGACGCGCTCGAGCGCCGTCCCACGGAGTCGGCCGAGGCCTACACGCTCTACATCGAGGCACGCGAGCTCTACGGCGAGGACGGCGCGGGCGAGCGTATCGAGGCGCTGCTGCGGCGCGCCATCGAGCTCGATCGCGACTTCGCGCTCGCACTCGGCTATCTCGCCGAGCGCTACGCCATCGGCTTGGGCGACACGTCGTCCGGCGACGGCATCGATCTCGAGCAGCGCACCGCGCGATCCGAGCTCGTGCGCAGCTATGCGCAGCGCGCGCTCGAGCTCGACGCCGGCGTATCCGACGCGCAGCTCGCGCTCGGCCTGCTCGACCTGCTGCACTGGCGCTGGACGTCCGCGCGCGGCCGGTTCGATGCGGCGCTCGCGCTCGGCAGCGTGCGCGACTCGTCGGCCGACGCCGCCGCCTACCTCGGCGACTTTCCGTCGGCGGTCGCGATCGCGCGCCGCCTCGCCGCGCTCAACCCGCGCGATTGGGTCGCGCACCGCAATCTCGCGCAGACGCTGCTGCGCGCCGGGCAGCTCGACGCCGCCGCGGCCGCCGTGCAGCGCGCGCTCGAGCTCGCGCCGGCGAGCAGCGCCGCGCACCGGCTCGCCGCGCAGGTCGCGCAGGCGCGAGGCGCGCCCGACGCCGCGCTGCGCGAGACCGAGCGCGCCGAGCAGCTGCTGCCGTCACGCAATCGGCTCGCGCTCGCGCAGCTCGCGCTGCTCTACGGTGCGCTCGGCCGCGCCGCCGACGCTCGGCGCCTGTCGGCCGAGGTCACGGCCGGCGTCGCACGCGAGCGCGTGGGCGCCGGCAACTGGGCGATGGCGCTGCTCGCGGTCGGCGAGGAGCAACAGGCGCTCGAGTGGCTCGAGGCCGCCGCGCGCACGGCCGCTGCTCACGAAGCGGACGCGAGCTTCTTGAACCTCATCCAGCTCAAGACCACCCGCAGCCTGCACCCGGCGCTCGCGCGGCCGGAGCTCGCGCGCGTGCTCGACCGAATCACGGGCGACTGACGCGCCGGCTCGGAGCTGCTAGCGATCGCTCGCCGCGCGCGGAGCCCCGCCGGGCCGCGTCAACAACAGCGCGAGCACGAAGTTGGACACGACGCCGATCGTGACGGGCGTGCCGATCGCCCGCAACACCGGCAGATCGGAGCTCATGAGCAGCGCGAAGACGAGCAGCGTGGACAGCGAGCAGACCAGCGTGGCATGCAGCGTGCGAGCCTGCTCCGCGGGGTCGTCCGCGGCATGCTCGAAGAACAGCGCATAGTCCAGGCCGAGCCCGGCGGCCAGTATCAGCGAGATCAGGTGAAAGAGCGTGAGCGACACGCCCGCGGCTTGCAGCGCGGCGACGATCACCACCGTGGTGATCGCCATCGGCGCGAGCACGCGTGCGATTCTCGTGCGGTCGCGCAGCGCCACGGCCACGACGCCCACGAGGAGCACGGCGGCGCCCGCCAGCGTCCAGAGAATTCGCGTGCGTTGCGACGCGATCAACGACTCGGAAGCCGCCTTCACGTCGAGCAACGTCGCGTCCGGCCCGGCCGACACCGCGAGCTCCTGCAGCGCCGCCGGGTCGCGCACTCCGCTGAACGTGACGAGCGCGGTGGTCCGCTCGCCGGACTCGTCGATCAGCGCGTCGATTTGCGCGCCGAACGCGGAATCCCGAATGTCGTCGACCGTCAGGGGCGTGAGCTCGCGCGCGTGAGCCACGTCCTCGATGAACGGCTCGAAGACGCCCGGGCGAAACGCCGTGCGCGCCTGCGCCTCCGTCACCATCGCGCGGAGCGCGGGCTCGTCGGGCAGACGGCCCTGCCGCAGCCGCTGCGTCTCGGCGCTCGGCACGTAACGCGCGGCGTGGTCGAAGCCGCCGATCGCTCCGCGCTGCACGAGCGCGCGCAGCGGCACGTCGAGCGCCTCGAGGCGCCGCAGCGCGGCCTCGCCGTCGGCCGCCCGCACCACGAGCAGATAGCGCAGGTCGGCGGTGCCGAGCTCGGCGCGAAGCTCTCGATCCTGCGCGAGCAGATCCTCCGGCACGGGCGTGAGCCCGGCGAGGTCGTTCTGCCACATCGGCTGCCGCGCCAGCGCGATCACCGCCACGCAGACGCCGACGATGGCAACGCCCGCCCAGGCGGGGCGCGGGAGCCGCGCGATGGAATCCCAAAGCCGGCGCATGAGCCGCGAGTCCCCGTGGTCGCGGCGAGCCTCGATCAATGCCGGCAACACGAACCGGGTCGTCAATCCGGCGACTGCGAGCCCCGTCACGGCGAACACCGCAAGCTGCGCGAGGCCCAACACGCCCGAGAGCAAGAACGTGGCGTACGCCACGCACGTGCTCGCGACGCCCGTCGCGAGGGTCGGCCACAGCGAGCGAGCCACGTCGCGAGGGGCCACGCCCGGGCGGCTATGGCTCAGCAAGTGGATCGGATAATCCTGAGCCACTCCGATCAACGTGAAACCGAACGCGAGCGTGATGCCGTGCACGGCGCCGAACAGCGCGCTCACGGCGCCGAGCCCCACGACAGCCGCGCTGGCAAGCGGCAGCAGCGTCAAGAGAAGACTGCCCACGCGCCGAAACGCGATGAGCAGCAACACGACCATGCCGATCGTCGCGGCAACTCCCAACGAATTCGCTGCCGCGCGCGTGCGAGCCTCCATCAAGTCGGAGAACTTGCCCGCGCCGCTCACGATCATCCGCGCGCTGCCGCGCTCGCCGAGCTCGGTGAACGCTCGCTCGAGCGCCGCGATCGACGTGCGTTGACCGTCGGGATCGAACGCGGCGGCGCGCGTCTCGGCAATCAACAAGGCGCGTGTGCCGGCGCGATCGAACCATACGTCGAATTCCCGGCGCGGCTCGTGCAACGGTTGCCAGAGCTCGAGCAGCTTCAGGAGCTCGAGCGTAGGATCGCGCGGCAGCAACGGCTCGAGCACCAAGCCGGCGGGTGACGCCAGGTCGCGCGACCGGGCCTCCAGCTCGGCCCCGAGAAAGCCGGCGTCGAGCGGCTGCGCATCGAGCGTCGGAGACAGCAGGAACCGATACGGCAGCAGGCCGTCGGGCACCGAGTCGACGGACACCTCGCCGTTCGCCACGAAGCGGAGCTCGCCGCTGTCGCGCAACGCCTGCGCGAGCGCGCGCGACGTGTCCGCCAGTTGCTCCGCCGGAGCGCCTTCGAGGGCGATGACGAGAACGCGTGACGCCGGCCCCTCGCCGATCTCCTCGAGCAACAGCCGTTGCTCGACGGTCACGGCGCTCGGCAAGAACAACCGAAGATCCGAGCCGATCGCGAGGTGCCGGCTCACGAAGAACCCGACGGCCCCGAGGATCGCGATCCAGCACGCGAGCACCAGCAGCGCTAACGGGCTTCGCCTCATTCCGCGCGGCACTGCCCGAGCAGGCTCTCGAGCGTGGCGGCGGCCGTAAGCCGGCCGGCGGCGCCTTCGCCGAGCAGCATCACCGTGCCTCCGCCTTGGGAGCTCAGCACCGCGATGCACTTGGGCTCGCTGCCCGCGCCGCCGACGACGATTTCCTGGAGCCTGCGGCGCTGCCGGCCGTCCAACGGCGTCAGCTCGATCGTCCAGGCGGCGGCGGCGCCGCTCGCCGTAACGCCGAACTCGCGCGTAACGGCGGACGCATCGCCCGACAACAGCCCGACGAAGCTCGCGAGCAAGCCGCCGAGCTCCGGCGCGCGCTTCAACGCGAAGGTGCGCGCGTTCTCGCCCCCACGCTCCACTCGAACGGACTCGCCGCGGATCGCGGTGCTCTCCTCGTACGGAGCCGTGACGTGGCGATCGAAGCTCGCGGCGCCGAGATAGGTCAGTTGGCCCGACACGATCAGCGGCTCGTCCAGCAGCGGCGAGAACCGCGCTTCGGCGAACTCGATCGTCGCGGGCGGTTCGCGGTGCAGGCTCTTGATCACGGCCTCTGCGTCGAGCGGTGCAGCAGGAACGGGCCCCGCCGGGAGGAGCCCGGCGAGCACCGTGACGACGCGCAGGAATCTATTCAACCGGAGAGCTCCGGCCGGCTTCGACGCCCGCCCATCGCACGCGGCTCATCACGCTTTTACGCAGTGTAGAAGGGTGTGACCGAGCCCCAAGTTGTCGTGCTCGGCTTCCACGCGCAGCCCGGCCTGGCGAATGACGCGCAGCAAATCTTCGGAGCGGTACATTCGGCTGACGCCGTTCGCGAGACAGGTAAAGTAGAGCGACGTGGCATTCAAGCTGTAGGCGGCCGCGTCGTACTTCTGCCGATCGCACAGGAGCTCGAGCACGAAGATCGAGCCGCCGGGCTCGATCGCGCGCGCGGCCGCCTCCATCACTCGCGCAGCTTGCTCCTCCGCGAGACAGTCGAGAAGTTGGCTCATCCAGATCGTGTCGGCGCCCGGCGGCAACGGCTGGCTCGGATCCAGCAAGTCCAGCGCGTGATACGAGATCCGCCCGGCGTACGCGGTGCTCCCGATCCTTCTTCGCGCCATCGCGATCTGCTCGGGGAGGTCCACGATCGTCACCTGCACGGCCTCGTCGCGCGCGGCGCAGGCCAACGCCCACAGCCCCTCGTTACCGCCGACGTCGAGCACGCGACGGGGCGCGGTCTCGAGCACGACGTCGAGCGCAGCCCGATAAGCGCTCGTGGAATAGAAATGATCGAAGCGGAACCAACTCGTTCGTGCCGGCTCCGGCAGCAGCGAAAGCGCGGGGTAGATCGTGGGCCAATCGCCGAATCTCCCGAGGCCGCGCGGCTTCCCGTCCTCGATCGACTGCCGCAGGTCGCACATGGGCTCATAACAAACGTCGGCGACGAAGTTCATGTTGATCCGCGTCATCTCGTCGTTGAGCAAGAAGTAGCCGACCTTGTCGAGGACGTACCGGCCGTCACGCATCCAGACGAGGCGCGCGCTCAACCCCATGTCGAGCAAGACGCGCACGCCGTAGTCACGTAGACCCAACCGCTCGGCGATCTCGGAGGAGCTCGCACCGGCCTCTCCGGCATCGGCCACGGCTTCGAGAACGCCGAGGCGCAACAACGCAACCGTCGCCTGGAAGGCGATCGGCGCGAAGGCGAGCTTTTGCGCGTCGGAGATGGCCTGAAACGCGGTGAGATTCGCCGGCCGGTCGTACTGGATCATCGCCGTAAGCTTACTCGACCGGGAACCGAAATGAGTCGCAGTGGCGACTGTCCGTTGTGACCCGGTACGCGATTGCCGCTGCTGGGGTCGCTTAGTATATTGACCCGCGCTTTCGGGGGGTGACGTCGCCGTCGGTACGTGAGGAACGGGCTGCAGATCGACAATTGGGCATTCTGGTCTCCGGAGAGCGAGACTCCTTCCGAATGGCGTGCCCACTGGACGTCGAACGCCGCCTCTCCGGGCCACGCCAACGTTCCCGACGACCTGATTCCCGCGTTCCATCGGCGTCGGATGAGCGCGCTCTCGAAATTGGCGGTGCAGATCGCCTTGCGGGCCGCCGGCGACTTGCGAGCCGACTTCCTCATCTTCTGCTCGCAACATGGGGAGCTCATACGGTCGCGCGAGCTCCTCGGCAGCATCGCCGAGGGGATGGAGCTGTCGCCCACGTCGTTCAGTCAGTCCGTGCACAACACGAGCGCGGGGCTCTACACCATCATCTCTCGAAGCCGAGTGCCGGCCACGGCGCTGGCGTCGGGGGCCAGCACTTTCGCTTACGGATGGCTCGAGGCGGAGGCCTACGTCAGCCAACACCCGTCCGCGCGAGTCTTGCTCGTGAGCTACGACGATCTGCTGCCCACGGAGTATCTCCCCTACTCGACTCAGAAGGAGTGCAGGTACGGGGTCGGGCTCGTGCTCAGCAAGGGCGCGGCCGGATACATCGCGCTCGAGCGGGTGTCCGCCGGAACCGACGACGAGTTGCCGATGGCGCCGCAGTTCATGGCCTGGTGGCTGACGGCAGAGCCGTCGCTCTCGTTGACGGCCGACGGACAAGGTTGGTCGTGGAGCCGGCATGCGAGCTAGCGGACCGAGAGCACGTTGCTTCGCGCGCACGGCGCCGGCGGAGCAACCTTGCTTCCCGGCGCGCGCCGGTGCTAGCGTACGCGCGCGCGATCTTCGCGCTCGGGGGGACAACAGGGGCTTTGCCGTACGGCGCCTCACGCGCACTCTCCAAACCAGAACTACTAAAAGGAATTGGGCGGGATGAGCGCGCTGGAACAAGAGCTGAAGCAACTTCTCATCGAGGTGCTCAACCTCGAGGACTTGAGCGCCGACCAGATCGACAGCCAGGCGCCCCTGTTCGGCGACGGCCTCGGGCTGGACTCGATCGACGCACTGGAGTTCGGCGTGGCGATCCGCCGCAAGTACGACGTGAAGATGGACGCCGACTCCGAGGAAACCCGCGCGCACTTCGCGTCGATCGCGAATCTCGCGCGCTTCATCAACCACGGCAAATGAACGGCGTAACAACCCCGTCTCGAGCCGAGACTCGCGGTTGACGCGATAGGCCTCGCTTGCTAACGCGCGCGATGTCGGCCGGCATTCTTGCGGCGCTCGCTTTGTATCCGCTGCTCGTCTACTTCGGCTTGCGGCACTTCGGCGCGATCTGGATCGCGGCGGTGCTCCTGATCGTGTGCGCGCTGCGGTTCGCGGCGCTGCGCTGGAGCGGCGCGCCGGCGGGCGGCGCCGCGCAGGTTTGGCTTCTGTGCGGCGGCGGCATCGCGCTCGCCGTCACCAGCATTCTGCGCGGGTCGGCCGACGCGATCCTCTACTATCCCGTGGTCATGAACGCAGTGCTGCTGTTCATCTTCGCGCACAGCGTCGCATACCCGCCCACGGTCGTGGAGAGGATTGCACGGCTGCGTACGCCCGATCTGCCGCCGGCCGGTGTTCGCTACACTCGTAACGTAACGATCGCCTGGGCCGCATTCTTCGTCTGCAACGGCGCGATCGCGCTCTACACCGTGTTGTTTGCCTCGTTCGGCACATGGGCTCTCTACAACGGCGCCATCGCGTACGCGCTCATCGGCGCGATGTTCGCTGCGGAGCTGCTGACGCGAACGTTGCTGCGGAACAGGCTGCGCGCATGAGCACGGGGGCGTTTTCGGCGGCGCTTGCGGCAGACTCGGATCACGTCGTGTGCTTCGACCGCAGCGGCACGGAGCACCGCTGGTCCGATTTCCTCGACAGAGCGTCGGCGGTGAGCGTGGAGCTCGAGGCAACAGGCGGCCGCCATTGGGCGGTGGACCTCGACGATACTTTCGAGTTCGCGGCCGCGTTGATCGGCTGCTGGGCCGCCAACAAGACTCCCGTGCTGGCGCAGCGCCCGCTCCTCGACGGCTCGGGGCTCGCGATCGACGGCACGATCCAATCGAGCGATGCTCCCGCGCGCACCAAGAGGCGCGTCGTTTGGCGGCGGCTCGCGAGCCCGCGCAAGCTCGTCACGGCAATACCGCCGCAGGCGGAGCTCGTCCTCTACACTTCGGGCTCCACCGGCGTGCCGAAAGAGGTGCGCCGCAGAGTGCACAACGTCGAGTCCGAGCTCGCGGTGCTCGAGCAGCTGTGGGGCCCCGAGATCGGGCAATGCCGCGTGTACTCCACCGTATCGCACCGCCACGTGTACGGCATGTTGTTTCGAACGTTGTGGCCGCTCCTGAATCGCAGGCCGTTCGCCACCTTCGACTTGGAGTATCCCGAGCAGCTCGTCGACGGACGGGGCGCCGCGCAGGTGTTGATCTCGAGCCCGGCGTTGCTCAAGCGGATCGCGCATCTGCCGAGCCGCCCGCAGGCCTGGCGCGCCGTCTTTTCGTCGGGCGGCTTGCTCACCGGAGACGTGGCCGCCGACGCCGCCCGGGTGCTCGGCGCGTGCCCGATCGAGGTTCTCGGGAGCACGGAGACCAGCGGCGTCGCCTCGCGCCGGCAAATCGGGCCGGCGCTCACAGGCTGGACGGCGATGCCGACCGTCGAGACGCGCGCTTCCGACGAAGGGTTCCTCGAGGTGCGTTCGCCGTTCACGGGACAAGCGCAGTGGTTGCAGATGGGCGACCTGGTGCGACCCACCACGGAGCGCGGTTTCGAGCTGCTCGGCCGCGGCGACCATCTCGCGAAGATCGAGGACAAGCGGGTGTCGCTCACGGAGATCGAGCGCTACCTGCTCGAGCATCCGTGGGTAGGCGACGCCGCCGCGGTGGCGCTCGCCGACGCCTCCCGCCAGTACGTGGGCGCGGTCGTGCAACTGAGCGCGGCCGGAGCCCGCGAGCTGGAGCAGCAGGGGCGGCGCGCGCTCGGCAACCTGTTGAGACAATCGCTGCGGGACCGAGTGGAGCCCGTGGCTCTGCCGCGCAAGTTTCGGTACGTCGACCGGATACCCACCGACGCGCAAGGCAAGCGCCAACAGACGAAGATCCGCGAGCTGTTCGCGTCGCCATGACCGCGGGCCCGAAGATCGTGCAGCAGAGCATCGCGGAATCGACCGCTCGCATCGTGCTCGCCATTCCGCGCGATCTCGAGTGGTTCGACGGTCATTTCCCCCACGCACCCGTCGTGCCGGGCGTGGTGCAGCTGAAGTGGGCCGTCGAGCACGCGCAGCGCTGTTTCGCGATTGCGGCTGCGGTGAAGGGGATCGAAGTCTTGAAATTCCAGCGCGCGATCGGTCCGCAAACGGAGGTTACCCTGACTCTCGATTACTCCACGCCGCGCGGGAAGGTCAGCTTCTCCTACGAGTCCGACCAGGGCCGGCACAGCAGCGGCCGTATCGTACTGTCCGCCTCGTCGTGAGCTCGCGCGGGTCGCATTGGGCGGAGCACCAGGAGCGCGGCGACGTGCTCGGGATGCAATCGCTGCTCGCGGTTTACCGGCTGTTCGGCCGGCGCGCGTTCACGCTGTTCCTCTATCCCGTCGTGGCCTACTTCTGGCTGACGGCGGCCAACGCTCGCCGCGCGTCGCAGGATTACCTGAACGCGATCCGAAACCGCGCTCGGCAGGTCGGCGTTCCGGTGCCGCGCGTGAGCAGCTTCCGTCACGTGCTCGAGTTCGGACACGCGGTGCTCGACAAAGGCGCCATCTGGGGAGGCGACTTTTCCCCGAGCAACGTGCAATTCGAAAGGCCGCTGACGTTCCCGCAAATGCCCTCGCGCGGCTGCCTGTTCATCGGCTCGCATCTCGGCAATCTCGAGGTGCTGCGCGCCTTCGGCGAGTTCCGCGATTTCAAGGTCAACGCGCTCGTCTCCACGCGTCACTCGCCGAAGTTCAACCAACTGCTGTCGGCCGTCAACCCGAAGGCCTTCGACGGGATGATAGAGATCGATTCCCTCGGCCCCGACACGGTGATCAAGCTCCAGGACCGGATTCGCGCGCGCGAGCACATCGCGATCGCGGGAGATCGAGTCTCGGTGCGCCACAAGGAACGCTCGATCCACGTGCCGTTCCTGGGGCGGCCCGCGCCGTTCCCAGAAGGTCCGTTCATTCTCGCGAGCTTGCTCGACTGTCCGGTTTATCTGCTGTTTTGCCTCAAGATCGGCAAGAAGTATCGCGTGTTCATCGAGCCGTTCGCCGACCCTCTCGTATTACCCCGCGCCGGCCGGCGCTCTTCTCTCAAGAACGTGATTCAACGCTACGCCCAGCGGCTCGAGGCGCATTGCTTGATGGCCCCGTCCCAATGGTTTAATTTTTTCGACTTCTGGGAGCAGGCCGAGGGAAGGAGACCCGAATCTTCGTGATGCGGCGGCGATGCCCGGTCCGCAGCAGCGGAGATTTGAGCCGCCGATGAATCTCTATCTAAGCGACATGGGCGTGATCAACGCGCTCGGCGCCGGGAAAGCGCGCGTACGCGAGCGCTTGCTCGAGGCGGACCAGTCCGGAATGGTTTCCCACGGCTCGCTGCTCACCGGACGTTCGACGACGGTAGCGCGCGTGCGCGAGGAGCTACGGCCCCTGCCCGCGTCGCTGGCGGAGTTCGACTGCCGCAACAATAGGCTGCTCGCGGCCGCACTCGACCAGATCGCGCCGTCAGTGGCCGCGTTGCGCGCCACCGTGCCGGCCGAACGGATCGCGGTCGTGATCGGCACGAGCACGTCGGGAATCGCCGCCGGCGAGGAAGCCATCGTCGAGCTCACGGCGAAGGGCCGATTTCCCGCCGCGTTTCATTACCGGCAACAGGAAATCGGGATGACGGCGGAGCTCGCGGCGCGCTATCTCGACTTGCCCGGGCTCCGCTACACCATCTCCACTGCTTGCTCGTCGTCGGCCAAGGCCTTCGCGTCGGCGCGTCGGCTCTTCGACTCCGGCCGCTGCGACGCGGCGATCGTGGGCGGCGCCGACAGCCTCTGCGCTCTCACGTTGAACGGGTTCGATTCGCTCGACTCGCTCGCGGTAGACGTCTGCAACCCCTTCAGCGCCAATCGCCGCGGCATCAACATCGGCGAGGGCGCGTGCGTGTTCCTGATGACCCGCTCGCCCGGCCCCGTGAGGCTGTGCGGCGTGGGCGAGTCGTCCGACGGATATCACATGTCGGCGCCCGATCCCGACGGCCGAGGCGCCGAGATCGCGATGACGGCGGCGCTCGGCGAAGCGGGGCTCGACCCCGCGGACATCGGCTACATCAACCTGCACGGCACCGCCACGCCGAAGAACGACGAGATGGAAAGCCGCGTGGTCGCCCGCCTGTTCGGTCTCGACGTGCCGTGCGGCTCCACCAAGGCGCTCATCGGCCATACCCTCGGCGCGGCCGGCGCACAGGAGCTCGGGCTCTGCTGGCTGCTTCTGACCGGGGACGACGACCGGCGGCTGCCGCGTCACGTGTGGGACGGAGTCCGCGATCCGGCCCTGCCCCCGATCAACTTGATCGACGACGGCGTTCGTTGGCGGCGCGACGTGTTCGTCTCGAACTCGTTCGCGTTCGGCGGCAGCAACACGAGCGTGGTGATAGGCAGGGCTTGATGGATCCCAGCGTCATCCCGATCGCCGAGCTGCTGCCGCATGGCCCCGGCATGATCGTGATCGATCGTCTCGTGATCCACGACGGCACGAGGTCGGTGGCGCGGTCGAAGGTACGGCGCACCAGCAAGTTCTTCGACGGAAGCGGCGTGCCCAGCTGGGCCGGCATCGAGTACATGGCTCAGACGGTTGCCGCGCGCGCGGGCTTCGAGGCGCGGATGGGCGGCAGACCGCCGCGGATCGGCTTCTTGCTCGGCGCGCGCTCGTACGAGTGCCTGGCACCGGAATTTCCGCTGGACGCGGAGCTCGACATCGCCGTGGAGCCGCTGTTCGCGGAGCACGGCCTCGGCTCGTTCAGGTGCGTGGTAGAGCACGAGGGGCCGCTGGCGCGCGCCGTCATCAGCACCTACCAGCCGAGCGACGAAGAGATCGCGCGGATCAAGACGCGCTCCTTGCAACGCTGATGCGCTCCGTATTGGTCACAGGCGCCAGCAAGGGCATCGGAGCCGCCACGGCCGTTGCGCTCGGCGCGGCGGGCTTCGAGGTGGCAGTCCATTACCACGGCGACCGAGACGGAGCCGAGAGCACTCGATCCGGGATCGACGCTGCGGGCGGAAAGTCGCGCGTCATCCAATTCGACGTGCGCGATCGCACCGCGTGCCGAGCGGCGATCGAGGACGACATCGGGGTCCACGGCGCCTACTACGGCGTGGTGAGCAACGCAGGTGTCTACCGCGACAACGTCTTTCCGGCGCTCACGGGCACGGACTGGGACGACGTCATCCGTACCGATCTCGACGGTTTCTACAACGTGCTGCATCCGTGCGTCATGCCGATGATTCAAGCGCGGCAAGGCGGGCGCATCGTCGCGGTCTCGTCGGTCTCGGGAATTCTCGGCAACCGCGGTCAGGTCAACTACAGCGCGGCCAAGGCCGGCCTCATCGGAGCGACGAAGGCCCTCGCGCTCGAGCTCGCGAAGCGCGCGATCACCGTGAATTGCGTCGCGCCGGGGCTCGTCGACACCGGCATGCTCGCGGCCGCGGACTTGGACCAGATGCTGAAAGCGGTGCCCGCCCGCCGGCTCGGCCGTCCCGAAGAAGTGGCCGGCTTGATCTCGTATCTATTCTCGGATCTCGCGGCCTACATCACCCATCAAGTGATCAGCATCGACGGCGGATTGTCGTGACGAGCGGCGCCGCGAGCCGGGTTCGCGTGTACTGCGCCGAGATCGGCGGCGCCTGGGCGCGCGCGGGCGCCGATCTGCTCACCGGCGAAGACCTCGCCCGGCTCTCGGGTCTCCGCCGCGAGCGCCGCCGCGCCGAGTATCTGGCGGGCCGCGCGCTGCTGCGGTTCGCGCTGCAGAGCGCCACCGGCCTTCCCGCGCCCTCGCACCGCCTACGTACCTCGGTCACTGGCAAACCGGAATGCGTGGACGGGCCCGCGGTGAGCGTTTCGCACAACGGGCCATTCGCCGCTTGCGCGGTCGCACCGCTCGGCGAGATCGGCATCGACGTCCAGTTGCCGTCACCCAAGCGGCGAACCGAAGACATCGCGCGCGAACACTTCACCGCCGGCGAGAACGAGTGGCTACGCGGCCGGCCGGGCGATGCGTTCTACATGCTGTGGGTCTTGAAGGAAGCCTATTTGAAAGCCACCGGGGCGGGATTGGCGGGCGGGCTCCGCTCCCTCGAGTGCAGCGTCGACGGGCCGACCATCCGCTGCCGTGTCGCCGCGGGGGACACGCCGGCGCTCGCGCTCTACCGCATCGGGCCGGGATTCCTCGGCCTCGCGGCGACCGGCCACCGGCTCTCGCCTGCTCGCGCGACGTTCGCCGGTGCGCCCGAGGCGGGCGCGATGCCCGCGATCTCCTTCATTGCTTCGAGCTCGTAGGATACGGCCGCCCGGCGGCGGCCTGCGCGCGCAGGTCGGCGTAGTGACTCCGGAAGCTCGCGCGCGTATTCACGTGCGGAAACGGCGTTGCGGGAACCGGGAGATCGAGAAATCGGCAGAGCGGCTCCCAGCCCCGCGCCAAGTCGCACACGAGCAGGCGCTCCGGCCGCACCTCCGCGAGCACGTCGGCCTCGTGCCTCCTCCGCACGTCGATCGCGTGCTGCATGTCGTCCGCGCGCCCCTGAAACGTGCGTTCGAGAACGACTTCGCGAGTCACGTCGTAGATCGCCCGCAGCGGCAGAGCCTTCGGAGGCGCGAGCCCTTGCGCCTTGTCCAAGATCGTGTCGCGAAAGCTCGCGTACCACGACGTGTCTTCGCGCACCGTCAGGATCACGCGTACGTCCGGATAAGCCGCCACGATGTCGCGCCAAAACGCCGCCGCGGGCCAATCGACCGCGGCCGCAAACTCGGCGAACACGCCGCGGCAGTCGAGGGGCTCGCCGCGCGCGGCGCGAAGCCACAGGTCGGCGTGCGCTCGGCGAACGGCGAGCTCCATCATGTGATAGCACGGACCCACGCCGAGCGCTTCGAGAGCGAGCTTCAACGACAGCGTGCCGGTGCGGCCGAAGCCGACACCTAGAACTCGCAGAGTCATGAGCGCGTTAGTGTACTTGAACGGCCTCGACGAGCGGCGCGCCGAAGGGCGAACGCTTCCGCCGATGGTGTAGCATGGCGTCCGTTTCAAACGCAGCGCCCGGAGAGCAACCATGAACATCGCCTTGCGCGTATGCACCGCAGTCGTCTGCTGCCTGCCGGCGCTCGCCGGCGCGCAAGACCTCACGATCACCAACGCCCGGATTCTCGACGGCACCGGACGCGTCATCGACAACGGCACCGTGGTCGTCACCGGCGGCAAGATCGTGTCGGTGTCCACGAACGCGTCCCCCCCGGGGCGCGGCCGGGGGCCCGACGTCGGCGGCGGCACGATCGACGCCGGCGGCAAGACCGTGATGCCGGGATTCATCGACGCACACCGGCACCTCGTGGCGGGCGACAACCCCCAATGGTTGACGAAGGACGCGCCGAAGCAGCTCCAGGAGCTCCTCGACGCCGGGTTCACGAGCGTGCTGTCGGCCATCGACCCGCCGTCGGTGCTCGAGGCGCGCAACCAGATCCGCGCCGGCAAGCTGCGCGGACCGCGGCTGTATGCCGGCGCGCTGATTCCGGTGTCGGGGATGGCGTTCGCGCCCGGCAGCGATCCGGCGCGCACGGATCCCTCACGCGGCCCGCTGCCGCCGCAGGCGCCGGCGATCCCGCGCGACGCCACGATCAAGGCCGTCGACGACGCGGCGAAGGCCGGCTACGACTACCTGAAGGTCGTCATGGTCACCACGGCCAACGGGCCGGAGCTCGAGACGCTGAAGCTCATCGTGTCCGAAGGCAAGAAGCGTAACCTGCCCACGATCGTGCACGCGGTGAGCATCCGCGACACGCTCGCGGCCGTGGCGGCGGCACCCGCCGTGCTCGTGCACACGCCGCACATCGGCAATCTCGGCGACGACCAGGCCGCGCTCAAGAAGATCGTCGACGCGCGCATCCCGATGACGTCGACGCTCGCCGTATTCATTCCGCACTTCGACGCCGCCAACAAGCCGCTGTTCCGCGACGCGCAGCCGTTCCCGTGGAACACGCTGTCGAGCGGCGGCCAGGGTCCCGAGAACGCGCGCCTGCTCTGGGAGAACGGCCTCGTGAGCTACGGCTACGGCACCGACACGCAGTGGCCGCCGAAGCAGTCGCTCGCCGACGAGGTCCGCGCGCTCGAGCTCGTCTTCTCGCCGGCCGACGTGGTGAAGATCCTCACCCAAGGCGCAGCCAAGTCGACGCTGCACGACGCCGAGATCGGCACGCTCGAGCCCGGCAAGCTCGCCGACCTCGTGATCGTCGACGGCGATCCGTTGAAGACCACGGAGGCGCTGCAGCACGTGGTCACCACCATCAAGGGCGGCGAGATCGTCTTCCGCCAGAAATAGGGACAGGTTACTTTTTCACTCGTGGCGCAGCGCCTGCGTCGGCGCCCCACGCGCCCCGGGCCGCGCTCGATCCAACGAGATGCGAGCTGAGATTCGGAGCCACGCCGCGTTCCGCAGACCCCGTCAGTCGTTCATGCCTTTACAAATCTAGAGCTTCGCGCCTAGACTCGAACCATAAGAAGTGTGAAGGCGCTTGCTTGCGGGGGGCAGGCGTACTCACCGGTCTCTAATCGGGGAGAAACAACGTGTCGGTCGTCGGCGAGGCTGTCGCTCGTCGCGCGCACGCTCTGGATGCCCGCCTCGGCAGTGAAAGCCGGGCGTGGGCAATCTGGGCATGCTTCGCGGCTTTGGTGGTGGTGGCGCGGCTCGATGCCGTGGACGCCATCGAGAACGTGTTCACCGTCTACCGCGAGGCAGGGCTGCGGTGGCTGGACGGGCGGGATCTCTATCCGGCGGAATTCCATTTCAACTACTTCCCGCCGTCCGCGGTGCTGTTCACGGGTTGGGGAGGGCTCTCCTTCGAGGTCGGCGGCGCACTGTGGCGCATCGTGAATCTCGGGGTGTTCGCGTTCGGCGTGTGGAGACTCAGCCGCTGCGGCGATCCGGCGGGCTCGTCGAAGCGCTTCTTGATTGCCACCGTGGTCACGGTGGTATTGAGCGCGAGCGCCGCCCGCTACGGTCAGATGACGCTCGCGATGGCGGGCATGATGATGGCGGCGGTGGCCTACGCCGAAAGCGGGGCGTTATGGCGGGCGGCGGTCTGCGCCGCGCTCGCCGTGGCGCTGAAGCCGCTCGCGGTCGTGCTCCTGCTGCTCCTGTTCGTGCTTTATCCACGCCTGAGCTGGCGAATGGCCGTCGCGCTCACTGCGTTCTTTCTGTTGCCGTTCCTGTTTCAGCACGCGGACTACGTGTGGCGGCAATACGAGGCCGTGCCGGCGATGCTCGCAACCCGAGCGCGGCCGCAGTACGACTGGCAGCAAAACATCTTCGGGCTGCTCGACAAGCTCGGGTGGACCGTCAGCGGCGCTCAGAAAACGATCGTCAGCGGCGCGAGCGCGCTGCTCGTGCTGCTGCTCTGCTGGCGAGCGCGGCGGCGCGCGCCCGCCATCGGCGTCGAGCTGTCGATCTACGCGCTCGCGGCCTGCTACATCCTGCTGCTCGGTAGCGGCACCGAGCGCAACACCTACGGGTTGCTGGCGCCGGTCGTGGGGCTCCTCGCCGCGAGGGCGTGGAGCGTTCGGGACCGCGGCCTGCTCCAGCTGGTGAGCGCCGTGATCCTGATCGACTTGCTGAGCCACACGTTGCAGCGCGCCTACCCTCAAACCGTGCTCGCGATGGTGAAACCGATCGCGGGCCTCATCGTGCTCGCGTGGCTCGCATGGACAACGCTCCGCGTGCCGCCCGAAACGAGCAAGCTGGCGGCGCCGCCGGGTACTTCACCATGAGCGCCGTCGCATTTGCGTTGATCCGCTCGGCCATCGCGCGGCAATTCCTGGCCTTCACCGCGGTGGGCGCGGTCGGCACCGGGGTTCACTATGTAACGCTGATCGCCGGGGTCTCGGCGGGGGTGGACCCGGTTGTCGCGTCCGGTTTCGGATGGGCGTTCGGCGCGGTTGCGAACTACCTTCTGAACTATCACCTCACCTTTCGGTCGCGCCTGGCTCATCGGCGCAGCATGCCGCGGTTTGCGCTGGTATCCGGAACCGGGCTGCTGCTCAACACGCTGCTGATGATCGTCGGCATCGATTGGCTGGCGCTGCACTACCTCGTCGCGCAAGTCATCGCGACCGGCACCACACTGTGCTGGAACTTCGCGTTGAGCCGAATCTGGGCCTTCAAGGCGAGCCCCCGCGACGCCTCTCCGCGAGAGCTCGCGACCGAGACACGTGCCTTCGCGCAGACCGGCCCGCAACCGGTGTTGCGCCACCTCAAGGGCGCAGTGGCGCTCTGGTTGTGCGTCGCGCTCGTGGCCGCGGGCAGCGCGGGCTTCGTCGCCGGCGTTCGCGGCTGGCACGCCGGCGCGCGCATCGCCGAGCGCGGCGTCTTCGAGGCCGCTGCGGCGATCAACGGCAAAGCTATCGCGCCCGTAGGCAACGCCCATGACGCGAGCACGCGCTACCTGGCGCGCTACCGATTCACGGCCAAAGACGGCACGCGCTTCGAAGGCAGCGAAGAGGTGTCGCTGGAGCCTTGCGAGAGCGTGGCGGAGGGCAAGCCCGTGGCCATCTGCTATCTGCCCTCGCATTCCGCCGATGGCCCGGCGCGGCCCGGCCGTCCGTGGTGGATGTGGCCGCTGCTCAGCGGCATCGCGGGCGGAGTCGCCGTGCTCGGCGCCGCGCTGGCGGGCCCGGGCGTGCTGCGCCTGCAGGCGATTTCGCGCGTGCAGCGCTCGGGCACCGACGCACGAGCCACGGTGATCGACGTCGCGCCGATTTACACGCGTCTCGATCGCGGGCGGCATTGGCGCATACGCTACGAGTTCACCGACGGTCTCGGCAGAACGCAGGCCGGTAACAGCGAGCTCATGTCGCCCCGAGAAGCCGCGCAGTGGAGCGTCGGCGACGGCGTGGCCGTGCGGTTCGATCCGCACGCGCCGCGCAACAACTGCTGGCTCGGCACTCGCGTCTCCTAGGCCATTGCGGCCACGACTCAGCCCGTGCCGGTCCGTTGCAGCGCGATCGCCGCCGGCACATCCGCAACGAGCGCCGCGAGACCGGGATCGCCGCGCGCCCCCGCGAGCGCGCGGAGCTGAGCCCGCTGCTCTTCGTTGAAGAGCGAGTCGCGTACGACGCCGAACTGCGCGGCCGCGGCGGCGATCCGCGCCGCGGCATCCGGCAACGCGTCGGGACCGGTCAAGCGAAACGACACGGGCGTCAACGGCCCGAACAGCAGCGCACGCGCGAGCGCAGGCTGCGTCCGGACGTCCGGCTCCACGCCCGCGAGCCGCGCAAGCTGCACCGCGAGCGCGTGCATCGGCAAGCCTGCCGGTCCATCGAGCATCGGCCGCTGCGCCTCGATGCCGGCGGCGAGCTCCGCGCGAGCCGGCAACGGGCGCGCCCCGCTCCACGCGTACGCGAGCCAGCGCGCCTGCAGCTCGATCACCGGGAAGAACGGGCCCACGATGTCGAACTGACCGAGGAACGCGAGCCCGGGATGCTCGGGGTGGAATGTCTGAGCGAACAGCTCGAGCCCGTTGCGTCCGGCGCGCACCGTACGCCGCACGCGCTCGCTCAAGAACGGCAGACGCGCCTCGAAGCCCGTGCCGAAGATCAGCGCGTCGGCCTCCACGCTCGTGCCGTCGCGAAACACCACCGTGCGCCCCTCGACCTTCGAGATCCACGGCTTCGCGACGATCCTGCCCTCCGCGACGAGCGGCAAGAAGTGCTGCGATAGCGTGATGCCGGCCTCGAGCACGCTCTCGGCGGGCGCGAGCGCGCCGAGCCCGTCCGGGCGGCCGCTCGCACGCAGCACCATGTCCTTGAGCGCTTGCGCGCTCGCCGCCGGAGGAAAGCTCTCGCCCGCGAGCGCCGCGAAGCGCGTGAACGCCACCAGCTCCGCGGGCACGCCGCCGATGAGCTTGCTGAACACGTAGCGCTGCCGCCGCTGGCTCGACACCACCGAAGCCGCGTGATGCGCGAGCTCGCTCGCGATCTCGAGCGCGCTGATGTTGCCGCCGGCTACAACCACGTTCATGCCGCGGTAGCGCTCCGGCCCGCGATAGCCGAAGGCGTGCGACACGCCGCCCTCGCCCGCGAACGTCTCGAGGCCCGGCACGGACGGCGTCTTGGGCTTGGCGTAACGGCCGGTGGCGATCACGACGCGCTCGAACCTCCGGCTGCTCACCGTGCCGTCCGCCGCCAGCGCATCGACGCGCCAGCCTCCGGCGTCGCCGCCGTCGATCTCGACGACGCGCGTGTCGAGCTCGATGCGCTGTGTGAGACCGTGCTCGCGCGCGTAGCGGTGCAGGTAAGCGTGCATGTCGCGGTTGTGCGGGTACACGGCCACGCCTTCGGCGTGCGGCAGGTCGCTGAAGCAGGTCACCACCCGGCTCGTGTTGGTGCGCATGGCCGGCCACACGCCGCTGTGCGCGGCGCCGGCCTGCCACTGCCCGCCCAGGTCGCCGCTCTGCTCGAGAAGCACCGGGTCGAAGCCGTGCTGCCGCAAGTACCTGGCCGCCACGAGCCCGGCCGGGCCGGCGCCGACGATCGCTACGCTTTTCATGGGGTCTCCTCCCTCGTTGAGCTGTGAAGGAGCGTAGCGGCGGCCGGCGCGCGCGTTTGCTAATAAGTCGCTAGCCGAATCCTAAAATTTGGCTCACGACGGCTCATAATGACGCGCTTCGGGCCTTTGGCCTGCTCGACGGCGCCGCCAACGACGACCTCATGCCTCTCGACCGCGACACGATTCGTTTCCTCGAGTGCGGGGAGCTCGCCCTGTATGCCGCGTGCGCCGGCGCGGCGTTGCGGCCGCGGGTGGCACGCGTTTACGGCTGCCGCTTCACTTCGGGAGGATCCAGGGCCGCGGTCTGGGTGACTCGGCCGGCGGCGGACCGCCTGCTCGAAGCGCTCGCGGCAACCGGCCGCATCGCAGTCGTCGGCAGCCACATCGCGACGCTCGAGACGTTTCAGCTCAAGGCCTCGGACGCGCGGGCGATCGCCGGCGGGCCGGACGACAGCGAGGCCGTGAGCGCGTACCGCGAGGCGTTCGTCCGCACCGGCATCGCCGCGGGTTATCGCGAGCCGTTGCTTCGCAGCGTGATCGATTGCGACCTGGGCTCGATCGCGCGCATCGAGCTCACGCTCGCCGCCGCGTTCATGCAAACGCCGGGGCCCGCGGCCGGAACGCCGATCGCCGAGGCGGCGCGGTGAGCCTCACGCTCGACGAAATCCGCTCGTGCCTGGACGGCGTGATCCCCGGGGTCGTCGCCACCTGCGCGCCCGACGGCACGCCGAACGTGTCGTTTCTGTCGCAGGCCGAATATGTCGACGCCGAGCACGTGGCGTTGTCGTTTCAGTTTTTCAGCAAGACGCGCGAGAACATTTTACGCAATCCGCTCGCCGCGATCTCGCTCGTCGACCCGCTCACGGGTGCGAACTACGCGATCGACCTCGAGTACCTCCGCACCGAGACGCAAGGCCCGCTGTTCGCGCGGATGAAGGCCAAGCTCGCCGGCATCGCCTCGCATCAAGGCATGACCGGCGTGTTCAGGCTGCTCGGATCCGACGTGTATCGCGTGCTGCACATCGAGGGGCAATCGGCCGGAACGATCGCGCCGCCCGAGCCGCGGCGCAACTTGCTCGCCGCGAGCCGCACCTACGCGGAGCACGTAGCCGCGTGCCAGGACTTGCACGAGCTGCTCAACACCACGCTCGGCGACATCGAGTCGCTGCTCGGCGTGCGGCACGCGATGATCCTGATGCTCGACGCGCCGGGCGAGCGGCTCTATACGGTGGCGAGCCGCGGCTATGTGTCGTCGGGCGCGGGTGCGGAAATTCCGCTCGGGCAAGGCGTGATCGGCATGGCCGCGGCCGAGCGTTGCGCAATCCGGATCGCGTTCACCACGGCCGAGTACAGCTACGGGCGGGCGGTGCGCGAGAGCGCCGCGCGGAGCGAGCACGCGGCGCAGCTCGAGACGGCGATTCCGTTCGCGGGTCTCGCCGATCCGCAGAGCCAGATCGCGGTTCCGATTCTCGCGCCGCAGCAGCGCCTCGTCGGCGTGCTCTATGCGGACAGCGACGAGGAACGGCGCTTCAACTACGAGGACGAGGACGCGCTCATGGTGTTCGCGTCGCAACTGGGCGGGGCGATCGCGGCGCTGCCCGCTGCGCCCCCGGAAGCGCGCACTGCAGCTTCGCGCGCACTCGCGGCCGCTCGCGTCGCCGGCGCCAAGCTCGCCGTGCGCCACTTCGCCGAGAACGACAGCGTGTTCTTCGGCGACGACTACGTGATCAAGGGCATCGCGGGCGCGATTCTCTGGGTGCTGCTCGCCGACTACGCGCAATCGGGCCGCACGGAGTTTTCCAATCGCGCGCTGCGCCTGGACCCGCGCCTGCGCTTCCCGGACGTCAACGACAACCTCGAGGCGCGGCTGATCCTGCTCGAGCGGCGCCTTGCGGACCGCAGCGCCCCCGTGCGGATCGCGAAGACCGGGCGCGGCCGATTCTGCCTCGACGTGCGCACAGGCCTGGAGTTGCACGACGTGCCGCGCCCAGCGCGCCGCTGAGCCGCGTCTGACACGCCTGGTGTCTGACACCAGGAGGTTGCCGCTGCTCGGAAACCGCGCAAGAATGGTGGCGTTCGGTTTTGCTCGAAGGGGGAGCGAAGTGCGAACACTGCTCGCGGCGGCGCTCGGCGCGCTCGCGCTCGGTAGCGCGGTGGGCGCGTACGCACAACCGGCCGGCGTAACCAGCTTCTCGGGGCTCTACCGTCCAGCCGGCCTCGAGGTCCAGCCGTGCGGCCGCAACGAATGGACGCGCCGCAACTTCGACACCGACACCTTCTGCAACGGCAGCAACGACGGCTTCCCGTTCGCGCCCGGTGCCGTCGAGCGCTGGAAGTCGTTTCCGCCGATCGACGACCCGGTGCTGCGCTGCGTCGAGGATTTTCCGCGTAACTCGATGCGCGGCCGGCCGATGAAGATCACCCTCGGCAAGGGCGTCACCGAGATCTCGTACTGGTTCGACAACCAATGGTTCGTGCGCACCGTGCACATGAACGGCAAGCCGCCGCCCGCCGACACGCCGCACACGGCGACGGGCTATTCCACGGGCCGCTGGTCGGGTGACACGCTGATCGTGGAGACCACGCACACCCTCGGCGGACCGATGTACAACGATCACAAGCTCAACAGTCCGAACGCACGCTTCACCGAGCGCTACTGGCACGCGCCCGACGGCAAGGACCTGCTGATGGAGATGGCGATCGACGACCCGGAGAACTACACGAAACCGTTCGTGCTGAACCGCCAGGAATGGATCTCCGCTCCGGACCTCGCGCTCAGCACGGACAAGTGCGAGCCGAGCTCGATCTGGCAGCGCCGCATGGAGCGCGAAGCGGAAGAGGCGAAGCGCAAGGCGCAGCAGCAGTCTCGGTAAGCAATCGAGGGAGACGCGCGATGAAGACCACCACCGGCTCTACCGTCGTCCTGCTCGCGTTCGCCGGCATCGCGGCGCTCGCCGCGCGCGTCGCCACCGCCCATCACTCCGACTCGCTCTACTTCGTGGACGACCGCGCCGCGGATGGCGGTGCCGTGAAGATCGAGGGCACCATCGCCCGCGTCCGCTGGATCAATCCGCACAGCGAGTTCTTCGTGGACGTGCCGACGGCTAACGGCGAGACCGCGCAGTGGGCGATCGAAACGGACTCGATCAACCAGTTGCGCGCGATGGGCTGGACCGACAAGACGCTCGAGGTCGGCGACAAGGTCGTGGTGGTCGTCTCGAAGTCGAAGTTCGAGGACACCGAAGGCCGGCTCCGCGACATGCTCGTGCTGGGCGCCTCGACCGACGAGCCGGCCACCCTCTATCTCGAGTTCAAGGACGGCAAGCCGATCTTCGAGGGCGCGCTCGCGGCATACAAGAAGTACACGTCGTGCCCGGGCACCAAGGTGTTCGACGCCGACCGGCAGCCCGGCAAGGAAACGCTGCTCTGCGCGACGATCCCGGCGAAGGACCTGCCGGCCGCGCGCGCCGAGTTCGGCGACCGCGTGCTCCTCCTCCGCGAAAAATAGGGACAGGTTACTTTTTCGCCCGCGCCGGACCGCCGGCTCGTCGGTTGGCGCCAGCGAAAAAGTAACCTGTCCCTATTTTTCGAGGATCTCTTCGAAGAGGTCGACCGCGCGCGGGTCTTCCGACTGCGCGAGCCAGAAGAGCGCGCT
>DASUFK010000079.1:0-5330 GCA_036274615.1 Gammaproteobacteria bacterium
CAGTTCAAGAAGGCGGTGCTGTCGCTCACGGTGCTGCCGCAGATCACGCCCGACGACAAGATCATCATGGATCTCGCGGTCACGAAGGACTCCGTGGGCGAGGTCGTGCCGAGCGCCACCGGCGGCTTCGTGCCGAGCATCGACACTCGCCAGGTCACGTCGACCGTGGTCGTCACCGACGGCGAGACCGTGGTGCTCGGCGGTATCTACGAGACGGAGATCCGCGACACCTTCACCAAGGTGCCCGTGCTCGGCGACATCCCGGGCCTGGGGTACCTGTTCCGCAGCCGGAACAACGTGAACAACAACGCGGAGCTCTTGATCTTCGTCACGCCGAAGATCATCCGCGAGGGCGCGCGGCTCGAGTAACCTCGCACCGTTAGCTTCACGCTTGCGGAAAGGCCGGCCATTGCGCCGGCCTTTTCGTTTTGCTAAACGCTGCGGGGACGAAGCGAATGCGGATTCGATGTCGAAAGGAAACGTATACCTGATCGGCCCCATGGGGTCCGGCAAGACGGCCGTCGGCCGGCGCCTCGCGGCGATGCTCGGCAAGGAGTTCCTCGACAGCGACGCCGAGATCGAGCGCCGCTGCGGCGTGGACATTCGCTTCATCTTCGAGAAGGAAGGCGAGGCACGGTTCCGCGAGCGGGAGCGCGACGTCATCGCGGATCTCACCACGCTCGACGGAGTGGTGGTCGCCACCGGCGGCGGCGCGGTGCTCGACCCGTCGAATCGCGCGCGCCTCGCGAGCACCGGAACCGTGGTCTATCTCGAGGCGAGCGTCGACACGCAGCTGCAACGCACGCGCCCGTCACGCAGCCGCCCGCTGCTGACGACCGGCGACCCACGCGCGGTTCTCGAGCGGCTCATGTCGATTCGGCGGCCGCTCTACGAGGAGATCGCCAACGTCCGCGTCGATACCACCGGGCAACGCGTGAAAACCGTGGCCGCGAGCGTCCGCGAGCTGCTCGAAACGCGACCCTGACGGCGTTGCAAATTCGGGCCCTGCCTGCGACGCTTCGCGCCGTGGAAACCATCACCGTCGCGCTCGGCGACCGCAGCTATCCGATCCACATCGGCGGCGGCTTGATCGGGGAAGCGGCGCTGTACGGCACCGCGGCGAGGCAACTGCTCGTCGTCACGAACGAGATCGTGGCGCCGCTCTACCTCGACGCCGTGCGCGGCGCCTTGGGCTCTCGAGAGGTGCAGGTGCTCGTGCTGCCCGACGGCGAGCGGGAAAAGACGCTCGACACGTTCGCGGCAATCCTCGACCGGCTCGTCGACTCGCGCTTCCACCGCGATTGTTGCCTCGTCGCGCTCGGCGGCGGTGTGGTGGGGGACGTCACGGGATTCGCTGCAGCGAGCTTCCAGCGCGGCGTGGATTTCGTGCAGGTGCCCACCACGCTGCTGGCCCAGGTGGATTCGTCGGTCGGCGGCAAGACCGCGGTGAACCATCCGCGCGCCAAGAACATGATCGGCGCGTTCCATCAGCCGATCGCGGTGATCGCCGACACCGACACGCTGCGCACGCTGCCGCCGCGCGAGCTCGCGGCGGGCCTCGCCGAAGTCATCAAGTACGGCGTCATCGTCGACGCCGGGTTCTTCGTCTGGCTCGAGGCGAACATCGAGCCCTTGAGGGCGCTCGACGCGCGCGCGCTGGCCTACGCGATTCGCAGGAGCTGCGAGATCAAGGCCGCCATCGTCGCGGAGGACGAGCGCGAGCACGGGCGGCGCGCGCTGCTCAATCTCGGGCACACGTTCGGCCACGCGCTCGAGTCGATCGGCGCGTACGAGCGCTGGCTGCACGGCGAGGCCGTGGCTCTCGGCATCATGCTCGCCGCGCGCACGTCGGCCGCCCTGGGCTTACTCGCCGACCGCGACTGCGACCGCGTGGAAGCGCTGCTCGCGCGGGCGGGGCTGCCTGTCACCGCCGGCGCGGCCGTGGATCCCGATCTAGTGCTCGAGCACATGCAGCTCGACAAGAAGGCGGACAAGAGCGGCCTCAAGCTCATCCTTCTCGAAGGAATCGGCTCGGCGGTCGTGAAGCGCGCGCCCGAGCGCGGGCTCGTCCGCTCCGTGATCGAGGCGCGGCTGTCGTCGTGAGGGACGGAGGCGTCGAGCTCGCGCCATACGCCGCCCACGCCGCGGCCTCGCGCGGCCGGCGTCATCCGGAGCCGCCTCCTTCGTACCGCACGGAGTTCCAGCGCGATCGCGACCGCGTGATCCACTCGACCGCGTTTCGGCGGCTCGTCTACAAGACCCAGGTATTCGTGAACTACGAAGGAGACCTGTACCGCACCCGGCTCACGCATTCGCTCGAGGTCGCGCAGATCGCGCGGACCGTTGCGCGCGCGCTGTCGCTGAACGAGGACTTGGTCGAGGCGATCAGCCTGGCGCACGACTTGGGGCACACACCCTTCGGCCACGCGGGCCAGGACGCGCTCAACGCCTGCATGCGCGACTTCGGCGGGTTCGAGCACAACCTGCAATCGCTCCGCGTGGTGGACGAGCTCGAAGAGCGGTATCCGACCTTCCGCGGCGTGAACCTCACGTTCGAGACGCGCGAAGGCATCCTGAAACACTGTTCGCTCAAAGTAGCGCGCGAGCTCGGCGACGTCGGCAAGCGCTTTCTCGAGCGCCGCCAACCCGGCCTCGAGGCGCAGCTCGCCAACATCGCGGACGAGATCGCTTACAACAATCATGACGTCGACGACGGTCTGCGCTCGGGACTGATCACGCTCGAGCAGCTCGCGGCGCTGCCGTTCTTCGCGGAGAACATCCGCGCCGTCGAGCGGGCCTACCCCGGCATCAAGCCGGCGCGCCTCGGCGCGGAGGCGGTACGCCGCATGATCGGCGAGCTCGTCACCGATCTACTGCAGACGAGCGCCGCCACGATCGCCGCCGCGGCGCCGAGCGACATCGACCAGGTGCGCGCGGCGCCCGGCCCGCTGATCCGATTCAGCGGCCCGATGCAGGAGACGCAGCTCGCGCTCAAGCGCTTCCTGCGCGACTCGCTCTACAGCCATCCGCGCGTGCGGCAGATGACGCAGCAGGCCCAAGACACCGTCCGCCTGCTGTTCGACGCGCTGTCCGCCGACTACGGCCGAATGCCGGACGAGCACGCCGAGCGTGCCCGAGCCGCTGCCGAGCGCGGCGACCCGGCCGCCGCCGCTCGCGTGGTGGCCGACTACATCGCGGGCATGACCGACCGCTTCGCGCTCCAAACCCGCGACGCCCTCCGCGAAAAATAGGGACATGTTACTTTTTCGCGCGTGATCGTCGTTCGGCAACCGATGAGCCGCGCGCGCGAAAAAGTAACATGTCCCTATTTTTCGCGGTCTTCGGATCGGCGCGCTAGAATTGCGCCATGTCCGCGAAGCCAAGCTCGACGCCACACACCATCCCCACGCGCGAGCGCCTGATCTTCGCGCTCGACGTCCCCGACCTCGCCGGCGCGAAACGGCTCGTCACCCAGCTCGGCGACGCCGTTGGGTTCTACAAGATCGGCCTCGAGCTCGCCACGTCGCCCCACTACTTCGAGCTGCTGCGCTGGCTCATCGACGGCGGCAAGCGCGTGTTCACCGATCTCAAGCTCTACGACATCCCTGCCACCGTCGCCGCCGCGGTGCGCCAGCTCCGCGACTCCGGCGCATCCTTCCTCACGGTGCACGGCGACCGCGCGATCATGGACGCGGCCGCGAAGGAAAAGGGCGCGGACCTCCGCGTGCTCGCGGTTACGGTGCTCACGAGCATCGCCGAGGCCGACCTGAAGGACATGGGTGTCACCACCGGCCTGGGCGAGCTCGTGGAGCTCCGGGCACGGCTCGCGGTGGCGAGCGGTTGCGACGGCGTGATCGCTTCGGGCCTCGAAGCCGCGCGGCTGCGCGCGGCGCTCGGCCCGGGCCCGCTGATCGTGACCCCCGGCATCCGCCCCGCAAGCTCCGCCGGCGGAGACGATCAGCGCCGTGTCGTCACGCCGCGGCGCGCCTTCGAGCACGGCGCCGACCACATCGTCGTCGGTCGGCCCATCCGCGACGCCGCCGATCCGCGTAGAGCCGCCGCCGAAATCCAAGCCGAGATCGCCGCCCTCTTCGAATGAACGCGAGCGGCACGCCGCTCCCGCCTGGCCCCACCGAAACGGAGGCGCGCGCACGGCGCCGGCGGCGCATGCGCGCGTTCGCCACCGGGCTGCTGGCGGCGATGGCGGCGATCTTCGTCGTCACGACCTGGGCGCTGCCGCGCAACCCCTGGGTAGATGCGGTGCGTGCGTTCGCCGAAGCGGCGTTGATCGGCGGCCTCGCCGACTGGTTCGCCGTCACCGCGCTGTTCCGCCGCCCGCTCGGCTTGCCGATCCCGCACACGGGCGTAGTGCCCAACCGCAAAGACGACATCGGCCGTGCACTCGCGCGCTTCATCCGCGACAACTTCCTGGTGCGCGAAGCCGTGGAGCGCCGCCTCGACCGCACCGATCTCGCCGGCCGGCTCGGCGCCTGGCTCGACAGCGAAACGAACGCCGCGCGCATCACCCGCGACGCGGCTGCGGCGCTCGACTGGGCGCTCAGCGCCGGCGACGGCGGCGAGCTGCGTACCGCGCTCGGCGGCGTGCTCAAACAGGCGTTCGACAAAGTCCCGGTGAGCAGCGCGATCGCGACGCTGCTCGAGGTGCTCACGTCGGGCAAACACGCGCAGACACTGATCGACGAGCTCGTGAAGTTCGCGCGCGCGCAGCTCGAAAGCCATCGCGTGATGATCCGCGTGCGCATCCACGAACGCAGTCCGTGGTGGATGCCGCAGTTCGTCGACCAGGAGATCTACGACAAGCTCATGGCCGAGGTCGAGCGCCTGCTCGATTCGATCGCCGCCGACCCGGCGCATCCGGCGCGCACGGAGCTCATTGCGCGCGTCAAGTCGCTCCAATCGGCGCTCGGCACGGACCCCGCGCTCGTGGACAAGAGCCTCGCGCTGCAGCAGGACTTCGTCGCGCATCCCGCCGTGCGCGCTTACGCGCACGACCTCTGGTCGCGGCTCGCCGACGACCTGCACGCGGCGCTCGCGACGCCGGGCTCACCGCTCAGGCTCGGCATCGAGAACGAGATCCGCAAGCTCGGCACGGTGCTGCGCGACGACCGCGAGGTCGCGGCGCGTCTCGATCGCTGGCTCAAGCAGCTGCTGCTTTATCTCGTGGAGAACTACCGGGATCCGCTGTCGGAGATCGTGTCGGAGACGATCGAAAGCTGGGACCCGATCGCCACGTCGAAGCGCATCGAGCAGAACATCGGTACGGACCTGCAGTTCATCCGCGTGAACGGCACGCTCGTCGGCGGGCTCGT
>DASUFK010000080.1:0-5874 GCA_036274615.1 Gammaproteobacteria bacterium
CGAGGCCTTCGCCGACTCGACCATCGTGATCGGCGGCATCGAGGCGAGCCTGCGGCGCATCGCGCACTACGACTACTGGCAGGAGAAAGTCCGCCGCTCGATTCTCCTCGATGCCAGGGCCGACCTGCTGGTGTTCGGCAATGGCGAGCGGCAGATCGTCGAGATCGCGCACCGGCTCGCCGCCGGCGAGCGGCCGGCGGACATCCGCGACGTGCGCGGCACCGCGCTCCTGGGCAACCGCGCGCGCGAGAGCTGGACCGAGATCGACTCCACGCGGCTCGACACACCGGGACCCGTGGAGAAGCACCCCGACCCGTACGCGATGGAGAGCGAGATCGCGGCGGCCGCGCGCGCCGAGAGCGCCAAGGAACCGGGCATCACCGTGGTGCGCCTCACGCGCAAGGTGGCGAGCGCCGATCGCGACAAGAGCTACATCCGCCTGCCGAGCTTCGAGCAAGTGGCCGAGGACCCGGTGCTCTACGCGCACGCGTCGCGCATCCTGCACATGGAGGCGAATCCCGGCAACGCGCGCGCGCTCGTGCAGCGCCACGGCGTGTCCGACGTGTGGCTCAACCCGCCGCCCGTGCCGCTCACGGGCGCGGAGATGGACCGGATCTACGAGCTGCCGTACCAGCGGCGCCCACATCCCAAGTACGCCGACGCGAAGATCCCCGCGTACGACATGATCCGCTTCTCCGTCACGATTCAGCGCGGCTGCTTCGGCGGCTGCACCTTCTGCTCGATCACCGAGCACGAGGGCCGGATCATCCAGAGCCGCAGCGAGGACAGCATCCTCCGCGAGATCGAGACGATCCGCGACAGCGTGCCCGGCTTCACGGGCGTGATCTCGGATCTCGGCGGCCCCACGGCGAACATGTACCGGCTCGCGTGCAAGAGCCGCGAGGTCGAGGCGAGCTGCCGCCGGCCGTCGTGCGTGTATCCCGGCGTGTGCCCGAACTTGAACACCAACCACGCGCCACTGATCAAGCTCTACCAGAAGGCGCGCGCGCTCCGCGGCATCAAGAAGGTGCTGATCGCGTCGGGCGTGCGCTACGACCTCGCGATCGAGTCGCCCGAGTACGTGAAGGAGCTCGCGCAGCATCACACCGGCGGCTACCTAAAGATCGCGCCCGAGGCGATCGGCGAGGGCCCGCTGTCGAAGATGATGAAGCCCGGCGTCGGCACCTACTACCGATTCAAGGAGCTGTTCGACCGGTACTCGCAAGCCGCCGGCAAGGAGCAGTACCTGATCCCGTACTTCATCGCGGCGCACCCCGGCACCACCGACGAGGACATGCTCGAGCTCGCGCTGTGGCTGAAGCAAAACGGCTACCGCGCGGACCAGGTGCAGGCGTTCCTGCCCGGGCCGATGGCCACCGCCACCGCGATGTACCACTCCGGCAAGAATCCGCTGCGCAAGGTCACGCGCGACTCGGAGAACGTGCGTGTGCCGAAAGGCATCAAGGTGCGGCGCCTGCACAAGGCGTTCTTGCGCTATCACGACGCGAACAACTGGCCGATGCTGCGCGCGGCGCTGAAGCGCATGGGGCGCGAGGACCTGATCGGCAGCGGCAAGGATCAGCTCGTGCCGCGCTGGCAGCCGAAGGGTACCGGCGGCGCGCCCGAAGGCCGACGGGGCCGCGAGCGGCAGTCGCCGACGGACGGATCGCGCGGAACGTTCCGCACGCAGCACGTTCGCAGCCGTAACCGCTGAGCGGAATAGCGGCTACGGCAGCCTGACAGGCTCCTTGGCGGCCAACTCAGCCTCGCAGGCCGAAAGTTGCCGTTCCAGCAAGCCGATCCTACTTCGGAGTGACTCGAGACTCCGCTCCATGGTCCTCTTCGTGGACCTGAAGGTGCTCGCGCTTACGTCTCGTTCACTCTTGAACTCGTCGTACGCCTTACGCATCGAAATCCCGGTGTCGGCAAAGCTCTTGCCGATCTTAAGCACCTTCCCGGCTGTTTCGGCTTTGAGCTCCGACAGAACCAACGAGCCGATTTCTGCGCTCAGATCGACGAACACTCCCTTGGTGACGCCCTTCTCGTCCTGTTTTAAAGCGCTATGCACGATGTCGGTCTTGACCTTAAACAGTCCTGCGGTCTTATTGAGCATCGCGAGCTGTTCTTTCGCACCCGCCGGAACCTTCGATAGTTTCTCAGCACCTGACATCGCGCTCGTCACAATCGTGGTGGTCGTTTTCACGTAGTCGATCTTCTGCCCCGCCGCTGCGCTCGACACGGCTTCGGCCGTCGTGCTCGTAATCTTGTACCCCGATTTCAGGAGTTTTCCCGTCGCCGGATTCGGAACGAATTCCGAAGCGATATCGATGAACGCATCGCATACGGCCTTGGTCCACCTGAGACCGAGGAGGGTCCTGTCGATGAGCTCCTTGGACTGGGCCGACTTCGCAACCTCGGCACGACTCGCGGCAACGCCCTTTTCGAGTTGCCTCAGCGTCACTAGCCGGTCTTGCAATTGCCCTACTCCCGCAAGGTTGCAGGTTTGAATCGCAAGAGGATCCTTCACTGGCCCGGAAGCCGGCTTGGCCGGGCCGACCGACATTCTCAACATGAGCTCGCGCCTCGTCGTTGTTGTTGTGGGCGACGCATCGAGTCTATCGCAAGCGTTCGACTCGGCAAGAGCGCAGACGCGCGCGGAGGGACGGCCAAGCTGCTACAGTCACGCGCGTAGCAGAACCGACCGAGCGGCCCGGCGCGAGGCACGCACGTCGGCACCATTGGGGGTCTCAATGCTGTGTAGTCAGTGTGGCGCGCAAGTAGGCGTGACCGACGAGTACTGCGCTCGCTGCGGAACGGCGCTGCGCGGCGACGCGCCGCCGCGAGCCGAGGCGCCGGCCGAGGACTCCGAGCTCGTCGCCGCCGCGATCGGCAGGAACACCGAGTACTACACGCCGCGCTTCGAAGCCTTCGCGGGCGGCGACGCCATCTCCTGGAACTGGCCCTCGTTGTTCGTCCCGTTTGCGTGGTTCCTCTATCGAAAGATGTGGGTGCACGCGCTCGTCTACTTCTTCGGAGTGCCGTTCATCGGCGGCGTGCTCCTGGCCTTGCTCGCCGGTGCGCTCGGCGGGATGGGCCTGATGCTGGGGTTGGGGTTGTGGGCCGCCTTCAGGCTGGCGGTGCTGCCGATGTTCGCCAACGCCCTCTATTACGGAGTGGTCAAGAGCCGCGTGGCGACCGCGAAGCGGCGCACCGGCCGTGCGCGTCAACTCAAGTACGTCGACCGCGAGGGCGGCACGAGCAACGTCGCCCTCATCGTGGTGATCGTGCTGCTCGTGCCGGGATTCGGCGTGGGCTTGCTCGGGGCGATCGCGATCCCCGCCTACCAGGATTACACGGTGCGCTCGCAAGTCGGCGAGGGCACGACGCTGGCGGAGGGAGTAAAGCTTGCCGTGGCGGAAACGTTCATCGACACCGGCAACGTCCCCTCGAGTCTCGAAGAGGCGGGCCTGCCGCCGGACCGGATCGAAGGCGCGTACGTGGACTCGGTGGACATCAACGGCGGGCGCATCGACATCCGCTACGGCCACGGGAGCGTCAAGCTCGCCGGCCGCGTCTTGTCCATGACGCCCTACGAGGTACGGTCCGATGGCGAGACGTTCATCGACTGGCGGTGCGGCCAGGGGCCCGTGCCCGAGGGCGCGATTCGCGCGCTCGCGGAATATAAGCCCGGCGACTTGGCGGTAGACTGGCCCGTCTGGGTGCCGAGAAACTGCAGACTGGGTGGAGGACTCGCGGAATGAAAACGAGATTGATGCTTGCGGCGTTGTGTATGGGATTCGCCGCGCTGCCGGCTTTCGCGCAAAACGCCGCGGTGGACTGCCCGCTCGGCCGCGACCTGCTGCTCGACAACGGCAAGATCCACACGATGGACGCGCGTGACACGGTGGTCACCAGCGTGCAGATCTCGGGGAACCGCTTCGCGGTCGTGGGCGGCCGGCCGAAGACCTCCGCGTGCACCCAGCGCATCGACCTGAAGGGCCGCACCGTCGTGCCCGGCCTCATCGACAACCACAACCACATCGTGCTGCTCGGCTTGCGGCCCGGTCACGACGTGCGCCTCGAGAGCGCCGATTCGATCGACGCCGTGCTGTCGGCCATCAAGCTCAAGGCCACGGCCGTGCCCGCCGGCGAGTGGATCACGTCGATCGGCGGCTTCGACATCAACCAGTTCACCCCACCGCCCGCGATGCCGCGCTTTCCAACGCTCGCCGAGCTCGACTCGGCGTCGCCGAATCATCCCGTGTACCTCCAGATGTCGTTCTCCGGACCGTCGGTGACGAATACGCTCGGCAAGACCTTCTTCGCGAGCAAGGGCATCGAGGTCGGCGCCGACGGCTCGCTCGCGGGCGGCTTCCAGACGCCGAATCCCACGACCAAGGCGCTGTTCGCGCTGCGTCAGCTGCAAACGTTCGAGGACCAGAAGCGCGGCACGCGCGACGCGATGCGCTACGCCGCGAGCGTGGGCATCACCACGCACCTCGACGAAGGCGGCTTCCCGTCCGCACACGACGACACCGACGGCGCCGCGCACTTCGACGAGTACCGCGCGTATGACGCGCTGCTCGCGCTCTATCGCGACGGCGAGCTCATCAATCGCTTTCGCATCGACTTCCTGCACATGGAGGCCGACGAGCAGACGCCGCACCTGAAGGCCCGGCTCGCCAATGTCTTTCCGAAGTACGGCGCCGACATGCTCAAGACCGTCGGCATCGGCGAGTTCACGGCGAGCAACCAGGCGATCCTCACCAACGCCAACACCGCTTGGGAGAACGGCACCAAGCTCGTGGCCCAGGCCGGCTGGCGCAACGAGAACCACTCGCTCACGGCGGGCGACTTCAAGCTCATCATCGACGGCTGGGTGAAGGTGAACGCCGCGATGCCGGCGCCGGGCATCACCAACCTGCGCTGGGTGGTTGCGCACGTGCCGTTCATCACGCAGGAGTACGCGGAGAAGCTCAAGGCCCTCGGCGGCGGCGTGAGCGTGCTCGGCGGCTGGCGCTACATCAGCGGCACCGCGCAGCAGAACGGCCCGCCGTTCAAGATGCTCAAGGACCTCGGCATCCCGATGGGCATGAGCTCCGACGGCATGCAGATCTCGCCGATGAACCCGTGGCTCGGTCTCTACTACGTGGTTACCGGCAAGAACGCGCGCGGCGAGCTCATCAACGCGGGCCAAACACTCGCGCGCAACGACGCGATCAAGCTCTACACCGCGGCCAACGGCTGGTTCCTGAGCGAGGAGAAGCTGCTCGGCACGATCGAGGCCGGCAAGTACGCCGACCTCGTGGTGCTCAGCGACGACTACTTCGACGCAGCCAAGGTACCGGACGAGCAGATCAGGAAGATCCGCTCCGTGCTCACGGTGGTGAACGGGCAGATCGTGCATCGGGAGTCGGGGGCGCTGTAGCGGCGCGGCGCGGCGCGCCGCGGCACGTGGACAGCAGTCGCTGAAAAGGCGCCGCCAGAACGACTGCGCACACGGCGCCTCCGTTCAGCGCCGGCGCGCGGTCCACTCCACGGGCGTCGCGGTGCCGCAGCTCGGGTAGTCGGAGAAGATCACCTGCCCCTTCGCCTCGTTGCCCGGAAGGAAGAGGCCGTTGATCTGCGTCACCGGGCCGTTGCCGAACGAGCCGTTCACGTAGCCGAACGCGCGATACGACGTAACCGTGCCGGAGCAAGGCCCGGGGATGCAGGTGACCTGCGGCGCGGTGGGCACGTTCAAGTCCGCGAACGTCTTCGACCCCGAGCAATCGTTGAAGTCGTAACCGACGGTGATCGAGGTGACCGTCTCGCTGGACGAGACCGTGAACGCAATGGGCGTGCCCTGCGACGTGGCGCCGGTCCACTCGCCCG
>DASUFK010000081.1:0-7492 GCA_036274615.1 Gammaproteobacteria bacterium
CAGCCATCAACCGCGTCGCAGGCAAAGCGAGGCGCGCTGAGGCGAAATGGGTCAGACCCGCTATAATCGCGCGCTCCCGCTAGGCCCTACCATGGAACGGATCCGAAATTTCTCGATCATCGCGCACGTCGACCACGGCAAGTCCACGCTCGCCGACCGCTTGATTCAGCTCTGCGGCGGCCTCACCGAGCGCGAGATGGAGGACCAAGTGCTCGACTCGATGGACCTCGAGCGCGAGCGCGGCATCACGATCAAGGCGCAGAGTGTCGCCCTGCGCTACAAGGCGCGCGACGGCGTCGACTACCAGATCAATCTCATCGACACGCCCGGCCACGTCGACTTCTCGTACGAAGTGTCGCGATCGCTCGCCGCGTGCGAGGGCGCGCTGCTCGTCGTCGACGCGGGGCAGGGCGTGGAGGCGCAGAGCGTCGCGAACTGTTACACGGCGATCGAGCAAGGACTCGAGGTGCTGCCCGTCCTCAACAAGATCGACCTGCCGACCGCGGAGCCGGACCGCGTGGTCACCGAGATCGAGGACATCATCGGCATCGAGGCCAAGGACGCTCTCAGGATCAGTGCGAAGACGGGCTTCGGCGTCGACGAGCTCCTCGAGCGCATCGTCGCTCGCATTCCGCCGCCCGAGGGCAGCGAGGACGCGCCGCTGCAGGCGCTGATCATCGACTCGTGGTACGACAGCTACGCGGGCGTCGTGTCGCTCGTGCGAGTCGTCAACGGCGTGGTGCGCACGGGCTCGAAGATCCTCGTGCACTCGACCAACCGCAAGTACGAAGTCGAGCGGCTCGGCGTGTTCACGCCGCGCCCGGCGGCTCGCGAGGAGCTCAAGGCCGGCGAGGTGGGGTTCCTGATTGCGGCGATCCGCGAGATCGATGCGGCCCCGGTCGGCGACACGATCGTGGAATCGAAGGCGCCGGACACACCGGCACTGCCGGGTTTCAAGAAGATTCAGCCGCGGGTGTTCGCGGGCCTGTTCCCGCTCGACTCGGAGGACTACGAGAACTTCCGCGAGGCGCTGCGCAAGCTCGCGCTCAACGACTCGTCGCTCGTGTTCGAGCCCGAGGTCAGCGGCGCGCTCGGCTTCGGCATGCGCTGCGGCTTCCTGGGTCTGCTGCACATGGAGATCATCCAGGAGCGTCTCGAGCGCGAGTTCAACATGGCGTTGATCTCCACGGCGCCCACCGTGGTCTACGAAGTGGAGACGATGAACGGCGAGACGATCAAGGTCGAGAATCCCGCCGATCTCCCGGAGCCGCACAAGATCAAGGAGATCCGCGAGCCGATCATTCTCGCCAACATCCTCGTGCCCCAGGAGTATCTCGGCGCGGTGATTCAGCTCTGCATCGAGAAGCGCGGCGTGCAGAAACGCATGCACTACGCGGGCCGCCAGGTGCAGATCGAGTTCGAGCTGCCGCTAGCGGAAGTCGTGCTCGATTTCTTCGACCGGTTGAAGTCCGTGAGCCGCGGCTACGCGTCGTTCGACTATCAGTTCCTGCGGTTCGAAGCCGGCCCTCTCGTGAAGCTCGATATCCTCATCAACAAGGACAAGGTGGACGCGATGGCGCTGATCGCGCACCGCGACGGCATCGAGCGCAAGGGCCGCAAGATGGTGGAGACGCTCAAAGAGGTGATTCCCCGTCAGCAGTTCGAGGTTGCGGTGCAGGCGGCCATCGGCGGCCAGATCATCGCCCGCAGCACGGTGAAGGCGTATCGCAAGGACGTCACCGCCAAGCTGTACGGCGGCGACGTCACGCGCAAGCGCAAGCTTCTCGAAAAGCAGAAGGCCGGCAAGAAGCGCATGAAGCAACTCGGCTCGGTGGAGATTCCGCAGGAGGCTTTCCTGGCCGTGTTGCAGGTGGACAAGAAATGACGAATACTCAAATTTTACCGGGAGTTACGAAAGGAATGGGCTCGTGGACTTCGCGCTGATTCTCGTGGTGGTCACCGCCGCGACCGGTGTGATCTGGGCCGTCGATGCGCTGTTCCTGAAGCCCGGCCGGGTCGCGGCCGCGGCGCGCGGCTCCGAGGTAAGAGAGCCGATTCTCGTCGAATACAGCAAGTCGTTCTTTCCGATCTTGCTGCTCGTTCTCGTGATCCGGTCGTTCCTGTTCGAGCCGTTCAGGATCCCTTCGGGGTCGATGATGCCCACCTTGCTCGAGGGCGATTTCATTTTTGTGAACAAGTTCGCGTACGGTTTGCGGCTGCCGGTTATAAATACGAAGTTTTTGCAGATCGGCGAGCCGCAGCATGGCGACGTGGTGGTATTCAAGTTGCCGGAAGATCCGAGCATCAACTACATCAAGCGCGTCGTCGGCTTGCCCGGTGAAACCGTGACCTACGACCCCGACAAGCACCGTATCTCGATCAACGGCAAGCCGATTGCGATCGAGATGAACGGACCCTACCCGGATCCGCAGTACGAGTACCTCGTCGGCCAGGAGCAACTCGGCGAGCACGACCACCGCATCCTTCTGATGCCGAAGAGTCCCAGCAAGGGCGGAACCTACGTGGTGCCCGCCGGCCACTATTTCATGATGGGCGACAATCGCGACAACAGCCGAGACAGCCGCTTCGACGGAGTTGCGTTCGTTCCGGAAGACAATCTCGTGGGCCGTGCAGTCGGCATCTGGATGAATTGGCGCTGGCCTTCCGAAGGAGGACCGTTATGGCGTCGCATCGGGAAAGGCATCGAATGAGCCTGCCGGCCCGCCGCGGCCAGTGCGGGATCACCACGATCGGGTTCCTGTTGCTCGCCTTGCTGGTGGGCGTGGTGGGTCTCGCGGCCATCAAGCTCACGCCGATGTACATCAAGAACATGCAGTTGAGCAAGCTGCTCGACGGGCTGCAGGCGCAGTTGCCGCGCGGCGATGCGGTATCGCCGGCCGCGATCCGCAACGTCATCGACAGGAAGTGCGACGTCGAAGGCATCGAGCTTCCGAAGGACGCCCTGAAGATCGCTCAGAGCAAGAGCGGCGGCTACAACGTGCACATCACGTATGAGAGCCGCGCGCCCTACGTCGCGGGTATCTACTTGCTCCTCGAATTCGACAAGCAGGTCGAGATCCACAAGTGACCGGCTCTCGAGCCCTCTGGGCCGAGACGAACCTTGGCTACGCCTTCATCGACGCCGCACTGCTCGAGCGCGCGCTCACGCATCGCAGCGCGTCCAAGGACAACAACGAACGCCTCGAATATCTCGGCGACTCGTTCCTGAGCTTCGCCGTGGCTCGGCGGCTGTACGATCTGCGCCCCGACGACACCGAAGGCGACTTGAGCCGCGCCCGGGCCGCCCTCGTGAAGGAGCCCACGCTCGCCACGATCGGCCAGCGCTTAAGGCTCGACGAGCAGATCATCCTCGGCCCGGGCGAGCTGCGCTCCGGCGGCGCGCAGCGCGGCGCGGTGCTCGCGGACGCCGTGGAAGCGCTGATCGGCGCCGTGCTGCTTGACGGCGGATCGAGCGCGGCGGAAGCTTTGATCGACCGCTTGTTCGCGCCCGAGCTCGCGCAGCTCCCGGCCGCGGACGAGCTCAAGGACGCGAAGACCAAGCTACAAGAATGGCTGCAAGGAAACGGGCTGCGTCTTCCCACGTACACCGTGCAAGCCGTGCAGGGGCGCGACCACGAGCAGACGTTCGTGGTGAGCTGTGAGGTAGACGAGAAGAATGCGAGCACCACTGGCCATGGACCGAGCCGCCGGCGCGCCGAGCAGCAAGCGGCCGCTGCGATGTTGTCGGTGCTGACGGGTGAGCACGACTGAGAGCACCCGCTGCGGTCTCGTAGCGATCGTCGGTAGGCCGAACGTCGGCAAGTCCACTCTGCTGAACGCGCTCGTGGGCGAGAAGATCAGCATCGTCACGGACAAGCCCCACACCACGCGTCAGCGCGTGCTCGGCGTGCTCAATCGCGGCGCCGATCAGGCGGTGTTCATCGACACCCCCGGCCACGCGCGGCGCACCAAGCGCGCGCTCCATCGCCTCATGGCGCGGCAGATCCACCAGGCGGTCGAGGACTGCGACGTGGCGTTGCTCGTGGTCGAGGCAACCGGCCTCACGCGTCAGGACTACGAGCTCATGGAGATTCTCGGCGACAAGCTCGACCGCACGCTGCTGCTGCTGAACAAGATCGATGCGCTCAAGAGCAAGACGGAGCTCCTGCCGCAGCTCACGAAGCTCGCTGACAAGCCGTTCGCGGCGCTGATCCCGGTGGCCGCGCTTACGCACGACAATCTGGACCGGCTGATCACGGAGATCTTCGCGAGGCTGCCGGAAGGACCGGCGCTGTTCCCGCAGGGCATGGTCACCGACCGCGACCTCGCGTTTCGCGTGGCCGAGGTGATCCGCGAGAAGCTCATGACGCTGGTCTACAAGGAAGTGCCGTACGGGCTCACCGTCGAGGTCGAGCACCTCGGTACGAACGAGGAAGGCCAGCGCGTCGTCCACGGTCTCATCTGGCTCGAGCGCGACAGCCACAAGAGCATCGTGATCGGCAAGCAAGGGCACGTGCTCAAGCAGGCCGGCACCGCCGCGCGGCTCGAGCTCAAGGAGCTTCTCGGCGAGCGCGTTCACCTGGAGCTCTGGGTGAAGGTTCGCGCGCACTGGGCGGACAGTGAGCGCGAGCTCCAGCGGCTCGGCTTCGACGTGTCATGAGCGAGCGCGAGCAGGTCTTGCTCGAGCAGGGATTCGTGCTGCACCAACGCCCCTACCGCGACTCGAGCCAGCTGCTCGAATGCGTGACCGCGGCGCACGGCCGGGTGGGGCTCGTCGCGCGCGGCTCACGCCGTTCGCCGACGCGGCAGCGGGCCCTATTGCAGCCGTTCGTGCCGCTGCGCCTGTCGTGGATTCGTCGCGGCGATCTCGGCCGGCTCACGCAAGTCGAAGCGTCGGCTGCCGCCTTCGGCCTCGAGGGCATGAGCCTTCTCGCCGGCTACTACGCCAACGAGTTGCTGCTGCGCCTTACGGCGCGCGGGGATCCGAATGCCGAGATATTTTCCTGCTATAGTCGCTGCCTCGCGCAGCTGGCCGAGCATGCGAGCGTCGCGCGGGTGCTGCGTCTCTACGAGCTCGATCTGCTGCGTGCGCTCGGCTACGGCCTCGAGCTCGACGCAGAGGCGGACACCGGGCTGCCGGTGCGCTCGGACTCGACGTATATCTTCGAGCTCGAAGGCGGGGCGCGTGCCGTGGATGATGCAGGCGCCGACGACGAGCTGTACGCGGGCCGCGAGCTGATCTCGCTGCGCGAGCGCGAGCTCGAAGACGACGCGGCGCTGCGCGCGGCGCAACGTCTGCTCGGCCGGGCGTTGCGCGCGCACTTGGGCGATCGGCCGCTGCGCAGCCGGTTGGTTTTGCAGGACATCGTGAGCCGCCATCTGGTAGTTCAATAGTGGTTCGGTCCTTTCTCCAATGAGCGTCGCGTCCATTCATCTCGGCGTGAACGTCGACCACGTTGCCACGTTGCGTCAGGCGCGCGGCACGCGTTATCCCGATCCGGTCGCGGCGGCGCTGGCGGCCGAGCAGGCGGGCGCGGACAGCATCACGATCCATCTGCGCGAGGATCGCCGCCACATCCAGGAGCGCGACCTCGAGATCCTGCTGCGCATGGCGCAAACGCGAGTCAACCTCGAGATGGCCGTGACCGACGCGATGATCGACGTCGCGCTCGCGTGCGCGCCGGCCGATTGTTGCCTCGTGCCCGAGCGGCGTGCGGAGCTCACCACCGAAGGCGGGCTCGACGTGGCCGGGCAGCCGCAGCGGGTTGCGGCCGCGTGCAAGCGGCTCGCGCAGCGCGGCATTCGCGTGTCGCTGTTCGTGGATCCGGACTTCGATCAGCTCGAGGCGAGCGCGGCCGCGGGTGCGCCCGTGGTGGAGCTCCATACCGGCGCCTACGCGGAGGCTACCGGCGCGACTGCGGCGCGCGAGCTCGCGCGCGTACGCGCGGCCGCCGAGCGCGCCCACGCGCTCGGGCTCACCGTGCACGCCGGCCATGGTTTGAACTATCGGAACGTGGCCCCGATCGCCGGGATTCCGGAGATCGTGGAGCTCAACATAGGTCACGCGATCGTGGCCCAGGCGCTGTTCGACGGCATGGGCGCCGCCGTCGCCAAGATGAAGGCGCTGATGGTCGCCGCACGCGCGTGATCTTCGGCATCGGCACCGACGTCTTGAAGCTCGAACGCGTGGAGCACACCTGGCAGCGTTTCGGCGAGCATTTCGCTCGGCGACTCCTGCTCGACGAGGAGCACGCGCTGTTCGTCAAAGCGAAGCGGCCCGTGCGTTTTCTTGCGATGCGGTTCGCGGCGAAAGAGGCGATCGTCAAGGCGCTCGGCACGGGATTCGCGAACGGCATCTGGATTCGCGACGTGGGGATGCTGCCGAACAAGCTCGGCCAGCCGCAGGTGATCTTCTCCGCTCGCGGGCGCGCGCTCTGCCGCAAGCTCGGCGTGGGAGAAGGGCATCTCACGCTCAGCGACGAGGGCGGTCTCGTCGTGGCAGTCGCGGTGCTGATGCGCGCAGGGAGGGCTCGTGCCAAGCGCGCCGCCGCCAATGAGAAGCGCGCGGGCACGAAGCGCCGCGCTCGCCGCGCGGCGAAGGACAAACGATGAATACGCTCGCGTTCGATATCGAGACCGTGCCCGACGTCGAGCTCGGCCGGCAGCTCTACGATGTGGCCGACCTCGACGACACCGCCGTCGCGCGCGTGATGTTCTTCAAGCAGAAGCAGATTCGCCAGAGCGAGGTGCTGCCGCCCATTCAGCAGCGCGTCGTCGCCATCTCCGCCGTGCTCAAGACTCGCGACGGCCTGCACATCTTCAGCCTGGGCGAGGAGCAGTCGCCCGAGAAGGAGCTCGTGGAGCGCTTCTACGACGGCCTCGAGCGTTACGGCCCGCAGCTCGTGTCGTGGAATGGCTCCGGGTTCGACCTGCCGGTGCTGCACTATCGCGCGCTCAAGCACGGCGTGGTCGCACGCCGCTACTGGGAAGTAGGAGAGAACGACCGCGACTTCCGCTACAACAACTACCTCGGCCGTTATCACTGGCGGCACGTCGACGTCATGGACGTGCTGTCCGGGTACGGCGCGAGCGCTCGCGCGTCGCTCGACCACGCCGCCCAGTTGCTCAAGCTGCCGGGCAAGCTCGGCATGAGCGGCGCGCACGTCTGGCCGAGCTTCCAGCGCGGCGAGATCGCGGCGATCCGCAACTACTGCGAGACCGACGCGCTCAACACCTATCTCATCTACCTGCGCTTCGAGCTCATGCGCGGCGAGCTCGATCCCGGCCAATACGACGCCGAGATCAAGCAGGTCGAGGCCAAGCTCGAGCACTCCGACCGTCCGCACCTGAAGGAATTCCTCGCCGCCTGGCGAGCCGCACGGGATGCGGGCTGAGCCGACCCCCGTAGTCGCCACGGTCGTCGACCTCACTCACGACGGCGAAGGCGTGGTGGACGTCGACGGCCGGCGCGTGTTCGTGCCGGGCGCGCTGC
>DASUFK010000082.1:0-14456 GCA_036274615.1 Gammaproteobacteria bacterium
ACCGACCCGAGCCCGAACATCAACGTGGTGTACAGCGACGACGCGCTCCCCGCGAGCGCGCCGAAGTGCCGAATGTACAGCGACGACCCCGCCGGTCCCGCAAGCCCGAAGCTGCCCACGATCACCGCCACCGAAACCACCACGTACCAGATCGAGTGCGCGCCGAGCACCACCACCGCCGCGAGAAACAGCGCCGCCGCGAGCTGCACCACGAGACCCACGCGAAACTGCCGCGGCGCGATCTCGGCCGTGAGATGGCGCATGTTGTAGAGCTGCGTGCCGATCATGCCCACCACGCCCACGCCGAAGTACAGCGGAAACGCGGTCGGCGACACGCCGAAGTAGTCGATGTACGCGAACGACGCGTTGGTGATGAACGTCATGAAGCAGCCGGCGCCGAACGCCATCGCGAACGCGTAGATCACCGGCCGCCGGCCGTCGTCGCCGCGCAACGAAAGCACTTGCCCGCACTGGCGCAAGGTGCGCACGAGCGACAGCTGGCTCATGCGCCCGGGCCGAGTCTCGGGAACCTTGGCGTAGTAATACACGCCGAGCGCGCCCGCATAGCCGGCCTTGAAGAAGAAGATCGTGGGCCAGCCGAAGCGCAGCAGCGCCGCGCCGAGCGACGGCGCGATCACGGGCGACGCGAGCATCGTGAGCAGCACCATCGACATGCGCCGGCCGATCTCTTCCACGGGGTACACGTCGCGCACGATCGCCATGCAGATCACGGTGGAGAAGCCGCCGCCGATCGCCTGCACGAGCCGCAGCCATTGCACCTGCTCCACCGTGGTGGCGAAGCCGATGGCCACCGACGCGGCCGCGAAGATCGCCAAGCCGATCAGGCCGATCCGCTTGCGGCCGATCTGGTCGGAGAACGAGCCGCCGAAGAACTGGCCGAGCCCGTAGCCGACGAGATACATGCTGATGGTGTGGCTCATCGCCACGCTGTCCACGCCGAAGCTCTTCGCCATCGCCGGCATCGCGGGCAGATAGGCGTCGAGGCTCAACGCGCCAATCGCGATGAGCGCGCCCAAGAACACGATCAGATGTCGCGGCACGTGGACAGCCGATGGGTGCGATGAGGAGGCGTGCATATCCATGGAGCGCTATTGGAGACGGCAGGATAGCACCCGGGCCGAGGGCCCCGTGGTCGCTAGAGCCGCGAGCGCACCGGATTGCGTTGATGCCTTATGCGTGTGACCACCGCGAGCGCGGCGCCGGCGCGCGTCAAGCCCGGCGACCGCTCGAGCTCCGCGCGGATCAGCTGCTCGGCCCGGTTGCGACTGCCGCGGCAGAGCCGCACGAGCTCGGCCTCGTAGTCGCCGGGGCCGTCCTGCGACCGGCGGCGGAGCTTCCGGCCCACTACACGCACTCGAAATCCTCTCCCGCCGTGGGCCGGCAAAAATCCGGCCACCCGTACATCCGCCAGTAATCCACCAGCCCGTCCCGCCGCACGAGCTCCTTGAACGCGGGCAACTTCCGAGCCTCGCTCAGCACCGGCCGCCACAGCAAGCCGTCGTCGCCGGCGCCCTTCAAGATTCCGCTCAACGTCTCGAGCGCGATCTCCGGCTCACCGTAATAGGCCGCCCAATACGCGAGCACCACGTTGCGCAGATAGTCGTCCGACGGCGTCGCAGCGAGCTTGTGCAGCTCGGCGCGCGCCGCAGCCGGATCGTGGAGACGCTGCACGAGCGCGTCGTTGACGGCGTGCTGCTCGGGGCTGCTGCCCGGGGCCGCGGCCACTCGCGCGCGGATCACCTTTTCGTCATGCGTGCCGAGCGCGAGGAGCATTGCGTTGCCGCGCAGCAGCGGCGCGAGGTCCCCGGTCTCGAGGCCGCGGTCGGTCTCGGCCAGCGCCGCCGCCGTGTCTCCCGCGGCCGCATACGCGAGCGAGAGATACATCGCCATCACCGAGCTCAACGGGTCGGCCGCCCGTCCCCGCTCGAGCGCCTCCACGGCGGCTTTCACGTATCCCGTGTTGAGCAGGAATGCGCCGCGAAACGCGTCTCTCGTGAGATTGCGATCCGCGGTCCAGAATCCCGCCGGCAGCGAATCGAGCACGGCGCGGGCTTTGAGCCGATCGCCGAAATGCAGCTCGTTGCGGGCGTCGAGGATGCGCACGAACGTCGCGTCGGGCGTGAGCTCGCGCGCGTGGTCGAGCGACTCCACGGCGCGCCGCGCCCATTCTTCGGCGTGCTCGGGCACCGTACCGCGGCCGTCCATGTGGATGCAGTAGAGATACGCCCAGGCGCGCGAGAAGCCCGGATCGAGCGCGAGCGCGCGGTACATGTGCTCCGCGGCGAGCGGAAACGACTCGGGCCGGTACTCGGAATAGAGCGCCGTGCCGCGCAGGAACTCGTCGTACGCCGCCACGTTGCGGGTCATGCCGAGCTCGCCGCTCACTCCCAGGCCCAGCTTCACCTGGAGCGCGGTGGCGACGCGCGCGGCGATCTCGTCCTGCACGTCGAAGAGATCGTCGAGCTTGCGGTCGTAGCTATCGGCCCAGAGCTGCACGCCGCTGCCGGCATCGACGAGCTCCACCGCGATGCGCACGTGCTCGCCCGACTTGCGCACGCTGCCGGTGACCAAGCGCGACACGCCGAGCGTCTTGCCGATCGCGAGCAGCGAGTCGTTGCGACCTTTGAAGTACGCCGACGACGCGCGGCCCGTGACCTGGAGATCGGGCAGGTGCGAGAGCACGTTCAGGAGCTCCACGCTCACGCCGTCGGCGAAGTAGTCCTGCTCGGGGTCGCCGCTCAGGTTCGTGAACGGCAACACCGCGATCGACTTGGCGCCCACGGCGGCCGCCGGCGCGGCGGCCGGGGAGGCGGCGGCGGACTGGGACGGGGCGGTGTCCGGCATCATGCGCGGCACTAGCGACAGCGCCGCCGCGGCCAGCAGCAGCGCGAGCGCGGCGCCCGCGAGCTCGAGAAGCCGCCGCGTGAACCGCGCGGGAGCGGGCGCGTTAGACGAGGGGGCGTCGCGGCCGGCCGGGCGCGGCTCCTCCGGAGGTACGTGCGCGGCCGCCGCGAGCTGCCCGGCCGCCGCGGGCTGCGCGGCCGCGGGCTGGACGGGTGCCCAGGCCGGCACGGCCGCTGCGGGCTGCACGTTGGCGGCGACGGCCGGAACGTCCACCGCGCCGTTCCCGGCAACGCGCGCGGCCGTATCGCACAGCTCCTCCACCTGCCCCACGAACCGGTAGCCGGTGCGGTGCAGCGTTCGAATCCGCGACTGCGACTTGCCGTCGTCGCCGATGGCCGAGCGCGCGGCCTTGACGCGGCTGTTGAGCGCGGACTCGGTGACCACCCGGCCGCGCCAGAGGTTGTCGAAGAGCTCGGTGCGCGTGACCGCGCGGTCGCGATTCGCGACGAGATAGAGCAGCAGCTCGAGCACCTGCCGCTCCACCGGCACCGTAACGCCGTTGCGCCGCAGCTCGAACCGCCCGCCGTCGAGCTCGCATCCCTCTAGCCGGTAAAGCATGGCCCCGTTGGGCCTCCCTTCGTGTTTTTCACGATTCTCCACGAAATCGTCACGACTTGCTCATTCCTTCCGGCTCGAAGTCCGGTTCACTCCCGAGGGTCCGCAACCTCTGTCAAATAGGGAGAACGACGATGTTTTGTAAACCGATCACCGGCCTGTCGGCCGCCGCGGCGGTGTGGCTCATGGGAACCGCCGTCGCCACTGCTCATGACTGGCCCTTCGGGTCGAGACTGCCGAGCTGGGGCACGGCCGTGAAGGTGGACGCGGCGAGCGACCCCGCGGCGGCCGATGGCTGCCCGATCGAGACGGCCGACGGCCTGAGCCTCCTGTTCGCGTCGAACCGCGGCAGCGAGCCGAACGACATCTGGGTCGCCGATCGCGCGCGCATCGGCCTGCCGTTCGAGGCGCCGCGCAGGCTCGAGGCGCCGATCAACGTGGCCGGCTTCGCCGACTTCTGTCCGACCCCGGTGCGCGGCCGGTCGCTGATGTTCGTGTCCACCCGTCCCGCCGCGGTGGCGGGCGCGGACGTGTGCGGCGACGGCGACATGTACATCTCGCGGCAGAGCCCGGCCGGCGGCTGGAGCCCGCCGGAGCACCTGGCGTGCTGGCCCGACGGGCCGAACACGGCGGGTGCGGAGCGCAGCCCGTCGCTCGTCGAGACGCCGTACGGCACGTTCCTGTTCTACTCCACGAACGGGACCACCGGTAACCAGGACATCCACGTGAGCGTGCTGCGCAAGAACGGCACCTTCGGTCCCGGCAAGGTCATCGAGGCCCTGAGCACTTCGGGCGAGGACCTGATGCCGAACGTGCGCGAGCGCGAGCTCGGCGGCTACGAGATCGTGTTCAGCTCGGATCGGCCGAGCTCGCGGTCCACCGGCACGGCGCAAGGTAAGCAGGACGTCTACATGTCGTTCGCGTGGTTCTTGCCCGGCCCGTGGTCGACGCCCGTGAACGTCGGCACCGGCGTGAACACGCCCGGCGTGGAGCAGCGCGCCACGTTGTCGCAGGACGGCGAGCGGCTCTACTTCGGCCGCGACGGCGACATCTTCGTGAGCCAGCGCGGGCGCTAGGCCCCGCGCGTCCGTCCCGGGCCGCACGGCCCGGGCGGAACCGCGCCCGGCGCGCGATTCCGCTGCACGATGACGGCCGGTCCGCTCAGGCCGCGCGGCGATCGGTAGCGCGCGACTTCAGGCGCGCGCGGAGCCGTTGGCGTCGGCAGCTCCGCTGCTGCCCGACTCGCGGTCCAACAGCTTTGCCAGCATGCGCCCCAGCTGCTCGGGGTCCACGGGCTTGGTGAGATGCTCGTCGAACCCCGCCGCGCGCGCCGCCTGCTTGTCGTGGTCCTGCCCGAAGCCCGTGAGCGCGATCAAGACGGCGTTGCGTCCCCAAGCTTCGCGGCGCATGCGCCGGGCGACCTCGTGGCCGCTCATGCCGGGCATCCCGATGTCGACGACGGCCGCGCGCGGCCGCTCGCGCGCCCCGAGCGCGAGCGCGTCGGCGCCGCTGAACGCCGTGGCCACGCTGTACCCCGCGAGCTCCAGCACCATGCCCAACGATTCCGCGGAATCGCGGTTGTCGTCCACCACGAGCACGCGCGTGCGCTCTCGGCTCGCGCGGCTATCGTGCACCGCACCCGCGTCGCCCGCGACGCTCGCCGGCACGACCGGCTTGTGCGGCAGCCGCACGGTGAACTCGCTGCCGCGCCCGAGCCCTGCGCTGAACACCTCCACATGCCCGCCGTGTAACGTCACGAGACCTTTCACGAGCGCGAGCCCGATCCCGAGCCCGCCCTCGGCGCGATCGATGGCGGAGTTCACCTGGGAGAACATCGTGAACAGCGTGGGCAGCGCATCGTCGGACAAGCCGATGCCGTTGTCCCGCACCACGATCACGAGCTCGTCGTGCTCCACGCGCGCCTCGAGCTCGAGGCGGCCCTGCCGGTCCGTGTACTTCGCGGCGTTGGTGAGCAGGTTGCCGATCACCTGCGAGAGCCGCAGCGGATCGGCCTCGAGCATCACCGGCTCGTCGGGCACCTTCACCGAGAGCTTGTGGTGCTTGGAGTCGATGAGCGGCCGCGCCGTCTCCACGGCCACGTTCACCACCCACTTGAGCTCCACGTAGTCCTTCTTGAGCTCGAACACGCCGCGCGTGATGCGCGACACGTCGAGCAGGTCGTCGAGCAGCAGCGACATCCGCTGCACCTGGCGCGCGATCACCTCGCGGCCCCATTTGCGCTGGCTCACGTCCGCCGCGTCGGAGTCGAGGATCATCACGGCGTTGCGGATCGGCGCCAGCGGATTGCGGAGCTCGTGCGCGAGCGTGGCGAGGAACTCGTCCTTGCGCCGGTCGGCCTCGAGCAGGGCGCGCTCGGTGCTCTTGAGGCGCGCGATGTCGAGATTGATGCCGGCCCAGCGTTGCACGCGGCCGTCGGCGTCGCGGATCGGCACGCCTTGCGCGAGGATCGCGTGATACTTGCCGTCGGCGCCGAGCATCCGATGCTCGCGATACCACGCGCTGCCCCTGCGCACGCACTCCTTCCAGGCTGCGAGCGTCTCCTCGGCATCGTCGGGGTGCAGGGCGTTCGTCCAGTCGAACGCGGCCATCTCGTCGGCCGTCTTTCCCATGAGCCGCAGCAGCGAGTCGCTCACGTAGATCGTGCGGCCCGCCGCGTCGCAGACCCAAACGCCGTAGTTGATCGATTCCCCGATCGCGCGATAGAGCTTTTCGCTCTGCTCGAGCGCGCGCGAGCGCAGCTCGACCTCGTCGAGCATCTTGTTGAACGCGTCGATCACCACGCCGGTCTCGTCGTCGGTGGCCTTCATCGCGCGGAACGAGTAGTCGCGCTGCTCAACGATCTTGCGCGCGGCGTTCGCCATCGACTCGAGCGGCTCGCTCACCGCGCGCTGCAGCCAGCTCGAGGCCAGCAGGCCCGCGATCAGGCCGATGAACATCATCGAGCCGATCACGGAGATGTACGCGCGCACGCGTCCGCTCACGTCGTACTCGGCGCGCAGGTAGATCGTGCCGAGCGTCTCGCCGTTCTGCGTCACGGGCCGGGTGAGCTCCACGTGGCCGCCGCCCACGTGCACGCCCGGCGGAAGCAGCGGCGCGCGCGCGGGCGCCAGCATCTGCGTCGATTTCGCGTACGCCGCGTAGATCGTCCCGTCCGGCAGGTAGAGCGTCGCGGCTTCGATCGAGCTGCGGGCCCGGAGCGCGTTGAGGTTGCGCTGCGCCCCCTCGAGATCGTCGAACGACAGGGCGGGTTGCACGGCGAGCGAGAGGATCGCCGCCTCCGTCGCGAGATCGTCGGCCGAGGCCGCCCTGTTGTTTTGGAGGTCGAGAAACAACAAAGCCGCACCCGCCGCCAAAAGTGCGATCGCGGTCGTCGTCAGCACCACGAGCATGAGCCGGCCGCTCAAGCTGCGCCGCGCCTTGAGGAGCGACGCGAGCCCCTGGAAAAGCGGCGCGCCGGTGCGCTTCGTGCGACCGGCCGGAGCGGTGCGAGCCGTTTTTCCCGGGTCCATGCCGGCATCTTGCCTAAGGAGGTGAAATCCGGTCCACTGCACCGCTCACCTCCACGGACGCGGAGAGAGCAACACTTTGGAGCAGGGCATAAAAAACATTTGCGGCGCGTGGGTTGTCGCCCTGGTGCTGGCTCTCCCGGCCTTGTTCCCGTCGCAGGCGCGCGGCCAGGTTTTTTCGGCGGACGCCGTGAAGGCCGCGTTCCTCCATCGCTTCGCGTCCTACATCGAATGGCCGCCCGGGGCCGTCGGCAACGGCCCGTTCGTCATCGCGGTGGTGGGCGCCGAGGGCGTGGCAAGGAACCTCGACGAGCTGTTGCCGAGCATGACGGTGCAGGGCCGCCGGGCCGTGGTGCGGCGAGTCACGCGCGTGGCGGAGCTCGACGGCGTACACATCGTGTACTTCGGGCCGGAGATGCTCAGCCGTGCGCGGGACTTGCGCGAGGCCGCGATGCAACGGCCCGTTCTGCTCGTCACCGACGGCGACGCCGCCTTCCGCGCCGGCGGCGTCGTCAACTTCGTGGAGTCCGACAACAAGGTGCGCTTCGAGGTATCGCTGGCCGCCGCCAACCGCGCGCGGCTGCGCATCGACTCCGCTTTGCTGTCGGTGGCGGCGCGCGTGGTGGAGGGAGAGCCGCAGGCATGGACGCCCTGGGTGGATTCCCTCACGAGCCGTTACTGCAAGCGCGGCTGCCCGCTCACGGTAGTCGCCATGGGGAGAGGCCGATGAAGCTCACGAGATCGAACTGCGCCGCTCTCGCGCTGCTCGCGCTGCCGCTCGTGCGCCCGGCGTCCGCTCAGCTCACGGCGAGCGCGGACGAGCTCGGCGCGCTGAGCCGCATGTCGCTCCAGGAGCTCGCGAACGTCGAGGTCACGTCCGTTTCGAAGTCGGCCCAGGCACTTTCGAGCTCGCCCGCGTCGATCTACGTGATCACGCGCGAGGAGATTCTGCGGTCCGGCGTGGTCAGCGTTCCCGAGGCGCTGCGGCTCGCGCCGAACTTGCAAGTGGAGCAGATCAACGCGCAGGAATATCAGATCGGCGCGCGCGGTTTCGGCGGCCATCTGGAAGCGCAGAACTTCTCCAACAAGATCTTGATCCTCATCGACGGCCGCAGCGTCTACAACCCGTTGTTCTCCGGCGTGTCGTACGACGCGCAAGACGTGCTCATGGAGGACATCGACCGCATCGAGGTGCTCAGCGGTCCCGGCGCCACGCTCTGGGGCGCGAACGCCATGAACGGCGTGATCAACATCATCACACGCGCCGCGCGCGACACCGAAGGAGCGTCGCTGCACGCGTATGGCGGTCATCAGGAGAGCGGCGCGAGCGGGCGCTACGGCGCGGCGTTCGGCGACGACAACGCCTATCGCGTCTACGCCAAGGCGTTCGACCGGGGCCCGACCGAAATGGAGAACGGAGACAGCGCGGGCGACCGTTGGCACAAGGCGATGACGGGGTTTCGCATCGATCTCGGACCCGGATCGGACGCCGACAGCTTCACGATCCAGGGCGATTACCAAGAAGCCACCGAAAACCAGCTCATGTCCGACGACGTGGGCTTCACGCAGATGGACGTGCTCGGCCGCTGGGTGAGGGCGGGCGAGCATGCCGACACGCGCTTGCAGCTCTATGTCGATCGCACCGACCGCGATCAGCCGCCGTCGGGCGTCGGCTTCACGCTCGACACCTATGATCTCGACTTTCAGCAGGCACGGACCGTGGGTGGGCGCCATCGCGTGGTTTGGGGATTCGGGCGGCGCTACAACGACTACGAGATCGTCAACACGCCGGGCCTCGCGTTCGCCCCGCCCGAGCGCAGGCTCGAGCTCACCAACGTGTTCGCGCAGGACGTGCTGCCGCTCGGCGCGAAGTTGAGCCTTACGATGGGCCTCAAGCTCGAGGAGAACTCCTATTCCGGCTGGTCGACGCTGCCGGATCTGCGCCTGTCGTGGACGCCGAACGATCATTCGCTCGTCTGGGGCGCGGCGGCTCGCGCGATTCGCTCGCCGACCCCGTTCGACGTGGACGTGGAGGAGCGTCTCGGCGGCCAGTTGTTCCTCGCCGGCCTTCCGGACTTCCGAACGGAGCAGGTCGACGCGTACGAGATCGGTTATCGCAGCCAGCCGAGCGCGTCGATGTCCTGGTCGGTGAGCACGTTCTACAACGACTACGACGATCTGCGCAGCATCGAGCCCAACGCCGTCACCGTGCTGCCGCTGCACTGGGACAATCAGATGCACGGCCACACCTACGGCGTGGAGCTCTGGGCGAACTTTCAGGTGACGTCGTGGTGGCGGCTGTCGCCGGGCGTTCGCACGCTGAGCAAGCATCTGCGCTTCGACGACGAATCGTCGGAGCTTCTCGGCGTGGCGCAAGCCGGCAACGATCCGCGCTATCGCGTGTCGCTCAAGTCCGCGATGGTGTTCGGCCGCGTGAGCCTGGACATGATGCTGCGGCACGTCGCAAAGCTGCCTTCGCCGGAGGCGCCGGACTATACGGAGCTCGATGCGCGGCTCGCGTGGCGAGTGTCGGAGCCGCTCGAGCTCGCGTTGACGGGCGCGAGTCTGCTGCACGAGCAGCACCTCGAATACGCGTTGCCGACCGCGCGGGAGATCCCCCGGTCCGTCTACGTCGAGGCGCGTTGGGCGTTCTAGCGACGAGGCCGCCGGCCGAACGCGCGCGGGTCGCGCGGCGCGGTCGCCGCCCAGCGCGCGTCGGCGCCGATCCGCTCCGGTCCAGCCCGCGCCGTGGCGGTCGGGGCCGCGCCGTTCAAATCCCGAGCAGCGCCGCCACTTCCGGCCACGACTTCGCGCCGTTCGCGCGCATCTCGTCCGCGAGCTCGGCGGGCACCCAGGCCGCGAATGCGGCGGCGAACGCGGGCCGCGCGCGCACGCGCGCGAACCAGTCGGCGACGCGCGGCAATCGCGCGCCGGTCCAGAGGCCGTCCATCGACAGCGCGGCCAGGCGGTTCACGTACGGCGTCATCGCGACGTCCGCGATCGTGAAGCGCCCGCCCACGAGCCAGTCGCCGTCGCGCAGCGCGAGCTCCATCTTGTCGAGATAGGCGGCGTAGAGGCGAATCTTGTCTGCCGCGCCCGGCGCCGCGAGGCCGTGCTCGATCCACTGCCACTTGAGCGCGCGGGCGGCCGCGCCCTCGCTGCCGCCGCGCCGCATGAAATCCTCGAAGCTGCCCGCGCCGTTGCGCAGGATCGTGTGCCGGTGCGAAGTCACGTAGGTGATCGCCGAGCACGCGGGATGCAGCTCCTCATCCACGGCTTTCGTCCAGAGCCGCGCCCGCGCGCGCTCGAGCGGCGACTCGGGATAGAGCGGCGGATCGGGAAACGCGTCCTCGAGGTACTCGCAGATCACGGTCGACTCCGTGATCGCCGTGCCGTCGTGCACGAGCACCGGCACGACGGCCTTGGGATTCACCGCGAGAAACTCGGGCGTGAATTGCTCGCCGCGCAGAATGTCCACGTAGCGCCCGGTCCACGCGAGCCGCTTCTCCTCGATCGCGAACCGCACCTTGGCCGCGCAGGCGGATGTTCCGTGATGGTAGAGCTCGAGCATGCCGTATGTTAGTGCGGACCGGCGTCGGGAGCACGCCTGCGCAACGTCGGCGGTGCGGCGCTCGTCTTCGCCGCCGCGCTTTGGCTCGTGCGCAGTCAGGCCAACGTTCACGACGCGGCATGGATGGAGGCGATGATCCCGCATCATTCGATCGCGATTCTCACGAGCGAGCGTGCCCAGCTCTCGGACCCGCGCGCGCGGCCTCGCGGGGAGGCCGCCCTAGAGATGAACGAGCCCGCGCTTGTGCGCGATCGCCACCGCCTCCGTCCTGCTGATCGCGTCGAGCTTCGTGAGGATCGCCTTCACGTGCGTTTTCGCGGTGCCTTCCGTGATCGCGAGCCGCCGGGCGATGTCCTTGTTGCTGCGCCCCTCGCCGAGCAGCTGGAGCACGTCGAGCTCGCGCTGCGTGAGGGTCGGCTTCGCCATGCGCTGCAGCGCCTTCACCGCGACGGACGACGACGTGTACTGACGGTCGGCGCTCACGGTGCGGATCGCCGACAGGATCTCCTGCCGCGACGCGTCCTTGAGCAAGTACCCCATCGCGCCCTGGCTCAGGCACCGGAAGATGTCCTCGTCGCCGTCGTGCGTGGTCATGATGAGCAGCCGCGCGCGCGGATGGCGCTCGAGCACGTCCTGCACCACGGCCACGCCGTCGCGCTTCGGCATCCGCAAGTCGAGCACCATCACGTCCGGCTGATGGCGCTCATATAAGAGAATGGCTTCGTCGCCATCGCCGGCCTCGGCCACGACCTCCATGTCGTGCTGCTGATTGATCATCGCCGCGAGCCCGTCGCGCACCACCGGATGGTCGTCGGCGAGCTCGAGCCGGATCTTGCGGGCCGCGGTAGTCACGCAACGCCCCGTTTCGGCAGCCGCACGCTCACGCGCGTGCCGGCGCCGAGCGCGCTGTCGATGTGCCACTCGCCGCCGATCGCGTGCGCGCGCTCGCGCATGCTTGCAAGCCCGAAGCCCTCCTGGGCCGAGAGCTCGGGAGGCTGTTGCAGCCCGCAGCCGTCGTCGGCCACGGACAGCACCCAGTGCGTCTCTTCGTCCAGCATCGCGAGACGCACCGTCTGCGGCTTGCCGTGCCGCACGGCGTTGCTCACGGCCTCCTGCGCGATGCGCAGCAGCTCGTGCTCGTGCTCGGGCGGGAGACCCGTGGCGAGGCCGCCGCCTTCGAACGTGGAGGTCATGCGGCCGGGCACCGTGGAGCGCGCGGCGAGCTGGCGCAGCGCGAGCTCCAAGCCGTTACGGCGCGTCTGCTCGGGGCGCAGCGCCATCACCGAGCGGCGCGCCTCGGCGAGCCCTTCGCGGGCGAGGTCGCGGATCCGCGCGAGGAGCTGCGGGCGAAAGGCTTCGCTCGCCGCCGCGTCGAGCTCCTCGGCCGCGCCGAGCTGCATGAGGATGCCCGTGAACACCTGCGCGAGCCCGTCGTGGATCTCCTGGCCGATGCGATTGCGCTCGGCGAGCACCGCGGCGTCGCGCGACGAAGTCGCGAGCCGCGCGAGCTCGATGGCCACCGTGGCTCCTTGCGCGAGCCCCACGAGCTCCTCGGTGCGCGGCAGACGATCGGGCACGTTCGGCCGAAAGGAGAGCGCCATGATGCCCACGGTCCGCTGACCGAACAGGAGCGGCAGCACGAGCAGACCGGCATGGCCCTCGCGGCGATGGTGCTCGGCCATGCCGGGCCATTCGATGCAATCGTCGCGCGTGAGATCGAAGTAGATCGGCCGGGACTTGCCGTCGGCGTGCACGGCCGCCGCATCCACGCCGAAGGGCAGCGCTACCGTGAGCGGCAGGCTCGCGGGGTAGGGCGGCGGCTCCACGTGGCCGTCGCGCACGTGCGCGATCACGCGCCATTCGCGCCGCTCCGCGTCGCGCATGATCACGGTGCCGGTTACCGCGCCCACGTAACGCGTCATGCCCATGAGCAGCTGGCCGCTCAAGAACTGGTCGAGCGCCACCTCGCCCGTGAGCTGCTCGAGGCCGTGCAGCAGCGCGGTGTACTTGTGGGTGGCGTCCTTGGCGCGCTCGTTCGCCACGCGCTCGCGCTCGCGGCGCACGGCGTCGACGAGCCGCTCGCGATGCAGCGCCGCGCCGATCACGCCGGCCGCGGTCTCGAGCGCCGACAGCTCGGCGCGGCCGATCGCGCGATGCTCGCGGCACACGTCGAACGTGACCACGCCGGCGAACTCGCTGTCGACGAAGATCGGCACGATCGCGTTGGTCTTGGTGCCGATGCCGTGCAGGCCGCCGCAGAGGTACGCCTCGACGGCCGACGACCGGTCCTCGTCGAGGCACACGCTGCGGCCGGCGCGCAGCTCGGAGCAGAGGTCGGAGAAATTGCGCTCGTCGCAATGGCCCATCACCGAATGGCCGAGGCGCGGAAACACGCCGTCCGCGGCCCACTCGCTCGCCACCACGAGCCGGTGCTCGCCGGCCGGCCCGGTCTGCGCGAGCATCAGGTCCACGCGGTCCACGCCCGCGGCCTCGCCGATTACCTCGAGCACGTCGGGCACCGCGGCCATCACGTCGGGCGCTTGGAGCAGGAGGCGGCTCGCCGCGGCCGACGCCGCCAGCAAGTTCTCGCGCCGGCGCACCGATTCGTCCACGACGGTGGTGCCGTGCAGCGCGAGCCAGGCGAGCTGGTCGACGCCGTCGCTCTCCTTGCCGATCTCGGCGATGCGCGTGGCGCGATGGTCCTTCATCGTCTGCTCCGGAGGGCGGGAACGGAGCTCAAGTGTAACCCCGGGGGTGCGCGCGGGCGCAGGGCTCGCCGCCGCCCCCTCGGGGTGTGCCGGCCTCTCCCTTTCGAGAGAGGGGCCGCGCCGCCGCAGTGCGATCACGGCGGCGCGGTTCCGTTCGTTCGGCATGCGCGTCAGAACTGCCAGCCCACGCCGATGCTGGTCTCGAACGTGCCCACCGAGTCGTCGAAACGCTCGAGCACCTTGTCGATATAGCGGTAGCGTGCCTCGAGATCGATGAGCACGTGGCGGCTCGGAAAGTACTTCGCGCCGATGCCGGCGTTCGCCGTGTAGCCGTTGTCGTCGTTGATCGACACCGGCTGGCCGCCGACGAGCCCCACGAGCGGGCGGTCGAGATCCGCCGACGCGTAGCCCGCGCCGAAGGCGACGTACGGCGACCAGTGCCTGCTCGAGGCGAAGTGCCAGACCGCGTCCACGTCGAAGGTGGTGAGGTCCAGGTCCACGTCGCCGCCGGCGAGGTTGGTGACGGCGTTCGGGCTCTGCTCGAGCGACAGCTCGAGCCCCCACGCCGGCGAAAAATGGTAGGCGTAACGCACGCCGTAAGTGACGTCGTCGTCGAGCTCGGGCCGCCGGCCCGAGACGTCCACGTTGGTGATCTCGTCGCCGAACAGCTGGCCGGCGTGGATTTGTATCTCGTTGCGGTCGCGGTTCAGCTCCTGCGCCGCGGCGGGCGCCGCGTTGAGACTCAGCGCTCCGAGCACCGCCAAACCCATCGATGTCCATTGCAATCGCATTGCGTCTTCCTCCATGTGAAACGAAACGACCCCTACGGTCGAGGCGTCATCCTAGGTGTGCGTCGCGCGCCGCCGCATCGATCCGACGAGCGAGCTCGCCGCGCGACTCCGGGTGATCGGCGTCTATCCCGTTGGAGAGAGCGCGCGGCGCGCGCCCGTTCTCGAGGGACGAAACGCTCGCGAAAGAAAAAACGCCGCCGACTTCGCTCGGTTGGGAGATCTCCGATTCGGACCGGCGCGGGGGATGCACCGTGGGGGGAGGCGTCCGATCGACAGACATTCGAAGTCGGCGGCGCAGCCAGTAGTCGTATTCGAGGCCCGAAGTGCCGCGCGCCGCGGTGCTGCCCGCCGCGCCGTCATCCCTGACGGCGGCGGCGGC
>DASUFK010000083.1:0-10097 GCA_036274615.1 Gammaproteobacteria bacterium
CATGGCGGCGAACGCGCTCGCGCGCTTCGCCCCGGAAGAGTGGAAGCCCGGTCCGGAGCTCGTGAGCGACGAGGACCTCGCGCGCGCGGCCGGCGCCCTCGGCACCACCATCTTCCACCCGGTCGGTACGTGCCGCATGGGTCCCGACGCGCTCGCCGTCGTCGACGACCGTTTACGCGTGCACGGCGTCGAGCGCCTTCGCGTGATCGACGCATCGATCATGCCGCGCATCGTCTCCGGCAACACCAACGCCCCCACCGTGATGATCGCCGAAAAAGCCGCCGAGTTCATCCGACAAGCCGCGCGCTAGCGCGCGGCTTGTCTAACTTCGGCCGCGCGATGCCCGCAGCCGCCGTCACCACGACGCGATGGCGGCCGAAGCGCGCTGAGCCGCGGTGCTACAAGAAAAATTCGGAGAACCGATCGGGCGGCGGCATCTCGTCGAACTGCGGCGATGCGTCGCCGATCTCGTGCCAGCGCGCTTTCGAGCTCACGTGGATGTGCACGCCGGGCAGCGGCCTGAGCGGCGTGTCGATCGAGCCCGCGGGGATGAGGGCGAGCCCCACCTCCTGCGACACCGTGGGCGCGAGACTGCCGCAGCGCGCGCAGAAATCCGTCTCGTACGTCCGGGGCGGCGGCAGCCGATACGTTCGGATCAAGTCGCTGCCGCGCGTCCAGCGAAACCGCTCCGCGCGCATGAACAGCGTCGATGCGTACGGCGAGCCGCGGCTCCGGCGGCACAGCGAGCAGTGACAGTGCACCACGCGCTGGGGCGCGGCGTTGACCTCGTAGCTCACCTGCCCGCAGAGACAGCTGCCCGCGACGATGCCACGCCGCGACGGAGGTCGCGCCAGCTCGACCACGGGCAGGTCGACGCCCTGCGGATACGCGGCAAATTGCGGCAGCGAGTCGGTGATCGTGCAGAGCGGTGACTTCGACGCCACGAAGATGTGAGCGCGCGGCTTCATCGCGAAGTCGCCTTCGAGCAGGCCCGCCGGCACCAAGAGCACGTCAGGCAGATGCGATATCCCCGGCACCGTTGACCCGCAACGGCGGCAGAACGGCCGCTCGAACGCCGCGGTCGCCGAATAGTGGACGACGTCGGCCTCGCCCGCGCGCCAGCGGAAGTGCTCGCGCTCCACGCCGAGCCCTGTGCCGAACAACGAGCCGTGCTGCTTGCGGCACATCGAGCAGTGGCAATGCGCGAACCAGAGATACGGCGGCCCGATCTCGAAGCTCACGGTGCCGCAGAGGCACGCGCCGCGAATCACGTCGCTCATGCGGCCGCCCGCGCGATCGCGCCGAGCTCGCGATGGACCACGGCGTCGGCGCCGTCGCGTGAGTCCGCGATGCTTTGTGCGAGCCGCGCCGCGCGGACCGCGGCTGCGGTCTCCGCTCTCACTGTGGTTGCAGGAACCGCTGCGCGTCTTCGCAGACGGCGGTGTAGCGCTCCGCGGCCTGCGCGGGCAGCATCTCCCAGGCCTGCACGAGCGGGCGCAGCACGAGCTTCACGTTCGCGCCCTTGACGTCCGCGGCTTTCGCGTCGGCGACGATCTTCTCGCGCTTGAGCTCGCACTGGCGCATCTGATCGAGCGACGCGGCCCACGCTACCTGCGCCTCGGCGAGGTACTTCACCTCGGCGTCGTGGTCCTTGCGGGCGCGCCGCTCCTGCGCGTCGCGCACGCACTTCGGTTCCTTGGTGAACGCGTCCACGGCGGGGCACTTGGTGATGGCAGCGTTGGCCTCGGACCCGTTCGCCGAGATCGCTTCGCGCTTCTTTTCCTCGATCGTGTTGAGCGCGTTCCAGCCCTGCGTGTACTCGGTGAGCTGGCCGCACTGCGTGAGCGAGCTGTCCTCGGCGGCGTCGAGCACTTTGGCCACCGCGGGCACGCTCCGGTCGCCCGACATGCCCGGGTTGCCGTAGTACGCGTCGTGCAGTGTTTGGGCTCGCGCCGTCTCGGTCTTGATCGTGGCCTTGAGATCCGCGAGCGCGCAGTCGCTGCCTTTCTGGATCGTGGTGAGCGCCGGAATTCGTGCGAGGATCGCGGACGGCAGCACCGAGCCCGCCTCCTTCGGCACCGGCAGCGCCTCGTCGCTCGTGTTCGGGCGCGGCGCGTTGCCGGCCGACGGCGACGCGCCCGGCGTCATCGAGCGCTGGAAGAGGTCCATGTTCTTCTTCATGAAGTCGATGTTCGCCTGCGGCGGACGCTTCGTGACGCCCGGCGGCATCATTCCCTTCATTCCGGCCTGCTCCATCTGCCCCACCATCATGGACTGCATTGCCGCGCCCATGAACAGCACGTAGTCGGTGCTCGACAGTCCCGCCGCCGACAAGGCTTGCTGCGCGGCCGGCGTCGAGTCGAGCGTTGCCTTGAACTTGGCGAGATCCATTCCGCCGGGCCCTTGCATGCTTGGTCCCTTGAGCCCGCCGCCGACCATCTGCTGCGTGGCGCGAACGAACTTCGCGGCCGCCTCGTCGTTGAGCGTGTAAGCGGACGGATCGAAGTCTTGCGCCGCGGCGAACGCAGGCAACAGCACCAAGAGCGGCAGCAGGAATGCTCGCGTGGACATGTACGGCTCCCGTTTGTTTATTGGCCTGGGCAGGCGCTTTCTGCTTGGAGACACCGAGGCGGCACGGCTCTTGGGGCGGCGCATTCTCCATCGCGCCTCCCGGGGGGTCAAGCAGGCGGCGGGCCTCGCTTCGAGCGGCGCCGGGGCTCGCGGGCCGCACGCCGGGCGCTGCGCTCGGACACGGCGGCCCCAACCTCGTTTCAGGCTGGGTTCAGGGTGACCGGCTACGATAGTTCGACGACGAGTTGTGCACCGGACTGGGGTGCTGCGCGTTAGACGTATCGGGGCAGTCAGTTTTTGTTCGGAGTTGCGGCAATGCGTACCTTGATCTTGGCGATGGCGGCGATCGTGGGATTGATCAGCCTGCCGGCACATGCGGATCACCACAGCCACACGGTAGTCAGCTTCGGTTTCGGTTACGGCTATCCCGCTCCCTATCCGTACGGTTTCTACCGGCCCTATTACGGCTACGGGCCCTGGTACGGCTATCCGACGATCGGCGTGGGTGTCGGCGTCGCACCGCGTCCGGGTCGCAGCGAGGAGAAGTCGAGCGGCGGCGGGCAGCAGGCGCTCAAGCTGTACGTCTATCCGTCGGCCGGGCAAAGCGAGTCGCAGATGGCCGAGGACCGGTATCAGTGCCACGTGTGGGCGGCCGGGCAAAGCGGCTACGACCCCACGCTCGGCACCGGCAAACGCGAGGACGCCGACGGCTACACGCGCGCGTTCACGGCTTGCATGCAGGGTCGCAACTATGTCGTCAAGTAACCGGCTGGCCGCCGCTACGGGCGCGCTGCTCGCGGCCTCGACCGTGGTTCTCGGGATGGCGACCGCGCGCGCCGCCGAGGATCTGGCCGCGCTGCAGGTAGCGCCGATCCGCGGCCAGTCCGCCGACCAGCTGCGGCGCGACCGTTACGAGTGTCACAACTGGGCCGTCGAGCAAACCGGCACGGCGCCGTTGGCGGCGCCGGTTGCCCACGAGGCAGAGAAGGACGCCAGCCACGCGAAGAACGCGGAACGCGCGCAGCGGGCGATCGCGGGCGCCGGTCTCGGCGCCGCGGTTGGAGGCATGATCCGCGGCATTCAGGGCAAGGACCCGGGCATCGGCATGCTCGCGGGCGCGGCGGTAGGCGCCGGAATCGGCGCCGGCAGCACGAAGAACCGCGCCGGCAGCACGAAGAACCGCGCCGGCTCCGAAGACGAAGCGCAGGGCCCGAGCGACTACCTGCGCGCGCTCACCGCATGTCTCGAGGGCCGCGGCTACACGGTCGCGCTCCCCGGCGGCGGCGCGTCGGCCTCCTTGCCGCGCCCGCCGGCGACGCCGTCCACCGGTGCAACCCCGGGGGCCAACGTCGTGGCGAGCGCGGTCTCGACCGTCGGATACTGAAACTCGAAGCCGAGCGCCGTGGCGCGCGCGGGCAGCACGCGCTGCCCGTCGACGAACAGCTGCGCGAGCTCGCCGAGCGCAACGCGTAGCAGCCGCTCGGGCACGGCGAACGGCAGTAGCCGGCGCCCGAGCGCAGCGGCGATCGCCCGCATGAGCTCGGCGTGGGTCACGGGCTCGGGGGCGGTTGCGTTCACCGGTCCCGCCAGCGTCTCTTGGTCGAGCACGAACAGCATGAGCTCGAGCAGGTCGTCGAGCGCGATCCACGAGACCCACTGCCTGCCGGTTCCCAGGATCGCGCCGCAGCCCAATCGCACCGGCCGCGCGAGCGCCTGCAACGCTCCGCCGTCCGCTGCGAGCACGAGACCGATGCGCAGCCACGCCACCTTCACGCCCAAGTCGCCGGCGCTAGCGGCAACGTGCTCCCAGCGCCGGCAGAGCTCCGACTGGAAGATCGGCTGCGGCGGGCTTTTCTCGTGGAGGGCGGCGTCGCCGGGGTGCACGCCGTAGTACCCGATCGCGGACGCGTTGATCCACGTGACGGGCTTGCGCTCGAGCCGCGCGACGAGCGCCAGCAGCGCGGTCGTGACCTCGAGGCGGCTGCCGATCAGCAGCGCCTTGCGTTTGCGCGTCCACCATCCGCCCGCGAGCGGCGCGCCGGCCAGGTTGACGATCGCGTCGACCCGCGCGGACGCGGGCATCGAGCGCAAGTCATCCACGATCTCGACCTGCGGCCCGAACAACGCCGCCGCTTTGTGCGGATTGCGCGCGAGCACGATCACGCGATCGCCGCGCTCGATGAGCCGGTACGCGAGGTGCCGGCCGATGAAACCCGTGGCGCCCGTGACGAGCACGCGTTTCAGTCGCGCGCCGGAGCCGGGAGGCGGTCCGAAAAGCTCTGCAGCGACGTTGTCCATTTGTTGATTCCGTAATTTCCGTATAAACAGAAACGTGCGGGAAAATTTTTTTAGCCGGCTTCGCTGCCTCGCAGCTTGCGCACGATGCTCTTCGGCATGAGCTGCGCGATCTTGCCGCCCATCTTCATCAGCGCCACGAGAGTGGGCTTGGGGAGCGCCTTGACCTGGTCGAACCACTCGGTGAGCGTGGACATGAAAGTGAGCATTTCGCCGATCCGCGCTTTGGTTTCGCCCGGCGTCTCGCGGTCGCTCTCGAGCTCGAGCACGCACTGACGGAGCAGCGACAGCGTCGGCTCGATTTCCCGGCGTTTGCGCTCCTCCATGATGGTGGTGAGCATCGTCCAGGTGTCGCCCCTGATCGTGAAGTGATCGCGCCGGTCGCCCATCACGTGAGCCACCGACACGAGGCCCCAGGACTGGAGCTCCTTGAGGCTCGTGCTGACGTTCGAGCGGGCCACGGTGAGCGTGTCGGCAATCTCGTCAGCCGGCAGAGGGCGGCCGGCGAGGTACAGCAGCGCGTGAATCTGGGAGACGGTGCGGTTGACGCCCCAGCGCGTGCCCATCTCGCCCCAGTGCAGTACGTAGCGCTCCATCACCGGTGTCAGCTTCAATGCTCGCTCCGTCTGTGAATTCTGTTGTTACTGAAATGTAAGATACGAGCGCGAGAGGGCGGAGTCAAGGTCGCTCAGCGATCCGGCAGCGGAATGAACTCGTCGTCGCCGGGCACCTTGCCGAACCGGCCATCGCGCCAGTCTTGTTTGGCGCGCTCGATCCGCTCCTCCGAGCTCGACACGAAGTTCCACCAGATGTGCCGAGCACCGAGCGGTTCGCCGCCGATCACGAGCACGCGGGCGCCCGCCGCGGATCGGAGCGTGATGGCCGCCCCGGGGCGGGCGACGGCCATCGTTCCCTCCGACAGTACGCGTCCTTCGAGGCGCACCGAGCCCGAGGCGACGTACGCCGCGCGCTCCGCGGCGGCCGGCAGCGCGAAGCTCGCGCCGGCGGGCAGCTGCGCCTCGAGATACAGCGTGGGCGAGTACGCGGCGACCGGGGACGTGCGGCCGAACGCGCTTCCCACGATCACGCGCACGACGCACCCGTCGACGGCGATCTCGGGCAACGTGGCGGCGGGATGATGAACGAAGCTCGGCGCGCCTTCCTCGGCGTCGAGCGGCAGCGCGACCCAGGACTGAATGCCGTGCAGGCGCGACGCCGACGAAAGGTCCACCGCTCGCTCCGAGTGCACGATGCCGCGTCCGGCGGTCATCAGGTTCACGGCGCCCGCCTCGATCTTCTGCACGAAGCCGAGGCTGTCGCGATGCATGATCTCGCCTTCGAACAGATAGGTGATCGTCGCGAGGCCGATGTGCGGATGCGGCCGCACCGCGATGCCTTGGCCCGGGCGGAAGGTCACGGGACCCATGTGATCGAAGAACACGAACGGGCCCACCATGCGGCGCTTCGCGGCGGGCAACACGCGCCGCACGTCGAGCTCGCCGAGGCTCCGCACGCGTGCCTCGATCGCCAGCTCGATGGCGCCGTCCGCCTCGCCGCATTCGGGCTCGTAGCTCTGCTGCACGCTCATCCGCGCTTCCCTGTGAGGAGTAAGGGCATAATGTGCCATGTTCTCGTTGAATGGCACCGACCGGCAGTATGGGCTCTGGCGGCGGATTCTGCTCGCGATCGGCGCGGTGTGGCTCGTGTTGTTCATCGTCTCGTTTCCGGTGCTGCACTTCACCGAGCCCAGCGGCGCGGGTCTCGCGCGGGGCCTGAACCGCGTCGCGGCTTTTCTCACCTGGCAGGGCTTGGCGCTCATTTGGGCAGCCACGGGGGCCGCCGTCGCGCGGGCAGGGGACAACCGCGGCGTCGAGAATCTCAAGCGGCTTGGCTACGCCCCGCTCGCGACCAGCGTCCTCACGCTCTTGCTGATGTTCGCGGTCATCGGCTTCTTCTACGTCCTCCGCCCGCGGTTCCTCGGCGCCTGACTCGGCGGCACCGTGCCGCCGAGTCAGACGTCGTTCATTTGTTGTGGCCGACGGGGCCGGGGTTCGCCGGGTCGACGAAGATTCGATGGATGTGGCGCTCGCGGATTCGCCACTTGCCGTCGGCCCCGCGCTCGTAGACGTCGACGAAGTCGGCAACGAGGATTGGCACCGCGGGCGCGAGCGGGGGCACGCCGTTCTGCGCGAAGGTCATGCACACGCTGGTGCCGCGCGCGCGTGCGGCGCTCTCGATCTCGACCCTGAGCCCGGAATAGAGATGCCGCGCCGTGCGGGGGCTCTCCGCGGTGCGGCTGCGGAACACTCGTTCGAGCTCCGCCTTGCCGTTCGAGCGGCGCGGGCCGTGGGTGTAATACACGTCGTCGGTGAAGAGCTCGAGCAGAGCGTCGACCTCGTCGTGGTCGAGGTGATAGCAGAACGCCGTGTTCAAGTCCTCGAGCGCCACGCGGATCGCGAGCCGCTCGAGCTCGGTCAAGGCAACCGCCATGCGCCGATCTCCCGGTCCTCGACGATCACGGGATTCTCCTGCACGCCCAGCCCCTCGATGGAGATCTCGACCGGGCCGGCCACGGTCTGGAAATTCGCCGTATGGATGGACTTGCGCGTGGCGCCCGGCTTGAACGCCGTGCCGAGCGAGATCACGTCGCCGGGCTCGAGCGTGTGAAACTGGCTGATGAAGCTCACGACCTCGGCGACTTTGTAATTGTAGTAACGCGTGCTGTCGTCCGCCACGAGCTCGCCTCCCACCTTGCAGCGCACCGCCAAATTGTCGGGATTGGCGATCTCGTCCTTGGTGACGAGCCACGGGCCCATCGCGCCGAAGGTGTCGCTGCCCTTGTAGCGGCCCGCGTACGACAAGTGCTGCTCGACACGCTCTGTCTCGTCCGGGCTGCCCTTCTTGGGATAGAGCGCGTAGTAGTGAAAGCGGTCCTCCGCGCGCATGCCGTTGCCCGTGATGTCGTCGAAGATCGTGTAGCCGAACACGGCGTCGAGGGCGTCGCGCGCGGCGGCGTCGCGCGTGGTGCGGCCGATCACCACCGCGAGCTCGGGCTCCGGGTGCACGCTGCCGTAGTACTTGCGAACGCGGATTGCCTGCTGATGCCCGACGAGACACGACGGCGGCTTCAAGAAGAACGCCGGATGATCGGGCGCGCTCACCTTGCGCTCGTTGCTCGCGGAGTTGTTCATCGCCACGGCGCAGATCTTGCCCGGCCGGCGCACCGGCGGGTGCCATGCCGTCACGGTGTCGGGCGCGAAGCGCGGCACCGTGGCGTCGCCGCGCGAGGCTTGCGCGGCCGCCGCGATCTCGCGCAGCAGCGGCTCGCCGCCGCGGATCACGTCGAGCATGTCGAGCCCGGCGGTGCGCGACCCGCGCGCGAGCAAGTCGTCCACGGCCGCGAGAGCATGCTCGTCGATCTGCACGGCGACGACGTCGCGGTCGCGATATCTCAAGCTGGCGAGCTTCATCGAGGGACCTCGAGCGGTGCGGTTCGTTTTAGCGTGCGCGGGTCAGTCGTTGGTGGGCATCGTGAACTCGGGGCCCTTGGACGAGGACTCGGGCCACCGCTGCATCACCGACTTGTAGCGCGTGTAGAAACGCACGCCTTCCTCGCCGTAGATGTGATGCGAGCCGAACAAGCTGCGCTTCCAGCCGCCGAACGAGTGGAACGCCATTGGCACGGGTATCGGCACGTTGATGCCCACCATGCCGGCCTCGATGCGGCGCGCGAACTCGCGCGCGACGCGGCCGTCGGCCGTGTAGCAGGCGACGCCGTTGCCGTACTCGTGGCCGTTGACGAGCTCGATCGCGGCGCCGAGATCCGGCGCACGGACCACCGACAGCACCGGCCCGAAGATCTCGTCGCGATAGATCGTCATGTCGGGCCGCACGTGGTCGAACAACGTAGGGCCGAGGAAGAAGCCTTGCTCGCGGCCCGGCACGCGCAGATCGCGTCCGTCCACCACGAGCTTCGCGCCGCCGCGCACGCCGTCGGCGATGTAGCCGCGAACCCTGTCGCGGTGCGCGGCGGTGACGAGCGGCCCCATCTCCGCACCCGGCGCCGTGCCGTCGTTCACCTCGAGCGCGCGAATCCGCGCCGCGATCTTCTCGACGAGCGCGTCGCCGACTCCGCCGACGGCCACGGCCACCGAGATCGCCATGCAGCGCTCGCCCGCCGATCCGTAGCCGGCGCCGACGAGCGCGTCGGCGGCCTGATCGAGGTCCGCGTCGGGCATGACCACGAGATGGTTCTTGGCGCCGCCGAGCGCCTGCACGCGCTTGCCGTGCCGCGTGCCCTGCGCGTGCACGTATTCCGCCACCGCGGTGGAGCCGACGAAGCTCACGGCGGCCACGTGCGGATGCTCGAGCAGCGCGTCGACCGCCTCCTTGTCGCCCTGCACGACATTGAGCACGCCGGGCGGCGCGCCCGCGCGCTCGAAGAGCTCCGCGAGGATCAGCGCCGGGCTCGGATCGCGCTCGCTCGGCTTCAGCACGAAGGTATTGCCGCACGCGACAGCCACCGGAAACATCCAGAGCGGCACCATCGCCGGGAAGTTGAACGGCGTGATGCCCACGCAGACGCCGAGCGGTTGGCGCAGCGACCAGTTGTCGATGCCGCCGCCCACGTTGTCGCTGTGTTGACCCTTGAGCGCCTGCGGAATGCCGCACGCGAACTCGACGACCTCGATGCCGCGCATCATCTCGCCGCGCGCGTCGCTCAACACCTTGCCGTGCTCGCGCGTGATGACCGCGGCCAGCACGTCGTGGTTCGCGTCGAGCAGCTCCTTGAACTTGAACAGCACCCGCGCCCGCTTGAGCGGCGCCAGATCGCGCCACGCCGGCCACGCCGCCCGAGCCGCCGCGACCGCGCGGTCGACGACCGCCCGATCCGCGAGCTCCACCTCCGCAATCGCCGCGCCCGTCGCGGGATTGAACACTTGCGCCCGCCGCGCCCCCCCGGACGCCTGCTTCCCCCCAACCCGATGCCCAATCAGCGGCAACGCGCGCGCACTATCAGCGCCGCGCTCACCGGTGCGCGTGCGCCCGTTCTGAAGATCGAGGCTCATGCCCGCGATCTTACCCCAACCCCAAGGCCCCGCCGCGACGCGCCGGCTTTGTCTCGTCTCACTTTGGCCTCGTTGGCGTTGTGGCCGCGACGGCCGCACCTCGAAGGGTCGTCCCGAGACACGCCGGAAGACCATCCATGGGGCTCCTCGCCGCACATCCCT
>DASUFK010000084.1:0-53899 GCA_036274615.1 Gammaproteobacteria bacterium
AGGCGCACGTAGGCGAGCCCGTTGCCCAAGTATTCCGACAGCACGGTTTGGACTTGCACCTGGGTGCGCGTGAGCGCGAACCGCAGCGGCACCTCGCTGCCTTGGCGCATCACGTTCACCGTGACTTCGGTGCCGACTTCGCCGCGCATGCGGCTCACGGTGTCCTCGACGTTCTTGCCGTCGACTGGCACGTCGTCCACCGAGACCACGACGTCGCCCGGCAGGATTCCCGCGCGGGCGGCGGGCGCGCCCTCGAGCGGCGACACCACCGTCACCTTGCCTTCGTCGACGCTGACGTCGAGGCCGACGCCGGTGTAGTTACCCGACGTGCTGATGCGAATGTCGTCGTATTGCGTGGTGTCGAGATAGCTCGAATGCTGGTCGAGATCCTTCAGGATCCCGCGGATCGCGCTCGCGACGATCTTGCGGTCATCGATCGAGTCGACATACTCGCGACGCACGCGGTCGATGACTTCGTCGACGAGGGCGGTCGCGTCCGACTCCGGTTCCGGCGCCGCCTGCACCGGCTGCTTGGCGGAGAGCTCGGTCCACACGCTGCCGCTGAGCGCGAGTCCAAGGCCTATCACGATCCCTGCGATGAGGAGAAGAAGACTACGCACCATGGAAAGTATTTGTTGTTTTCTTGAAGTCACCCGACTTCTGGCCGCACCTTAGCACAGCGCCGTCGGGTGCGTGAATCGGGCCGCTTATGTTACTTGCATGCACGCGGCGCATGGTTCTCAGCGCGCCGGTAGCGGGCGCGTGATCCATTGGTGGGGATCGACGGGCTCGCCGTTGTGCCGAATCTCGAAGTACAGCGCCGGGCGCGATTGACCGCCGCTGTCGCCGACCTCGGCGATCGCCTCACCCGCCGCAACCGTGTTGCCGGGCTCCGTGAGCAGCGATTGATTGTGGCCGTACAGGCTCATGTAGCCGCCGCCGTGGTCGACGATCACGAGCAGCCCGAGACCCGGCAGCCAGTCGGCGAACGCGACGCGGCCGCCGTAGATCGCGCGGACCGGCGTGCCGCCATCGGCCTCGACCAGCACCCCGTTCCATTTCACCGGGCCGCCGCCGCGCAGCTGCCCGTAGTCGCCGGCGAGCCGGCCGGCGATCGGCCAGGCGAGCTTGCCCTTCGAGCGCGCGAACGGCTGACTGCTGTCGACGGGAAAGCCCGCGGTCGCCTCGGCGAGGCGCTTCACGAGGTCGCCGAGCCGCTTCTCCTCGGTCTTGAGCTTCGCCATCGCCGCATTCGCGTCGGCGATGCCGGCGTCGAGCTTGGCGACTATCGCCCGCCGCTCGTCGCGCGCATGCTCGAGCGTCGCCACCTGCTCGGCTTGTGCCCGCGTGAGCTCGGCGAGCTCGCGCTGCGCCGTTTCGCTCGCTGCACGGAGCTCCGCGAGGCCTCGCATCTCCGCGGCGATGGCCGCGATGCGGGCGCCTCGCGCCCGGTTGAAGTAGTCGTAGTAGACGAGCATGCGGCCGACGGTCGCCGGGCTGTCTTGCGAGAGCAGCACCTTCAACAGCTCCTGACGGCCGCTCATGTAGGCCGCTCGGACTTGGCGGGCGAGCTCCTCCCGCTCCGCGGAGAGCCGGCGGCTGGCGGCGGCCGTTCGATCCGCCAGCGTCCGTTGCTCGCGCTCCGCGCCGCGAAGGCCGGCGCGCAGGCCGTCGAGCTTGCGCGCGGCCGCCGCGATGCCGGTTTCTGCCGTGCGCAGCGCCCGCGCGCTCTCGTCGCGCTCGGTGATTTGGCGGCTGAGCTGCTGCTCCACCGCCTTGATTTCCTTGCGTACGGCTTGCAGACGCTGCTGCTCGGCGCGAGGGTTCTGGGCGGCCGCGAACGGCACGAGCGAGCAGACGCCCGCCGCCGCGATCGAGAGAAACACCCGCGCGGCGAAGCCCGCGCGCGCACCCGGCAAAACATCCCCACGCATATCGAGCGTGCAGTGTATGCGCAAATGCAGGGGCGGCCCATTTCGGAGATCCGCCGCTTCGGAGCCATGTCCGCCCAGGGGCCGCTGGTATACTCACCCGTCCTCGGCGCCACGTTGGGCGCCGGCTTTGGGAAATCGCGCCGGTCGCATGAATCAGCTCGTCGAATTCGCGAATAAGCACCCGTTGATCGTGGCGGGATTGATCGCCGCGTGGCTCGCGGTAATGTTTTACGAGCTCCGGCTTCGCAGCCGCGGCCTCACGCACATCTCCGCGAACGACGCCGTGCGGCTCATCAACAAGGGCGCGCTCGTGATCGACGTGCGCGAGGAGCCGAAGTTCGTAACGGGGCACATCGTCAACGCGCGCAACGTGGCGCTCGACCGATTGCGGCAGGACGGCAACGCGATCGACAAGAAGAAGAATAAGGTGTTGCTTACGGTCTGCGACAACGGCTCGATCTCCGCCAAGGCCGCGAGCCTGCTGCGCAAGGCGGGCTACGAGAACGTCTTCAGCCTGCGCGGCGGCCTGGGCACCTGGCGCGCCGAGAATTTGCCGCTGGTGAAGTGACGATGGCCGACGAGCGCGTCATCGTCTATTCGTCGCCGTTCTGCGGTTTTTGCGGAGCGGCGAAGCGCCTGCTCGCGAAGAAGGGCGCGGCCTTCACCGAGGTCGACGTGATGTTCGATCCGCAGCGCCGCCTCGAGATGATCGAGCGCAGCGGCGGGCGGCAAACGGTGCCACAGATCTTCATCGACGGCCGGCACATCGGCGGTTACGACGACTTGAGCGCGCTCGACCAGCGCGGCGAGCTCGATCCGCTGCTCGCCGCGGGTCCGGCCGCGCGCTAGCCTCTCCATTTAATAACTACGACTGGAAAACCAATGGCAGACGAACAACCGCAATCGGCCTCGCAGAAGCAGCTCGTGCTGCAGAAAATCTACATCAAGGATTTGTCGTTCGAGTCGCCGAAGGCGCCCGGCATATTCACTACCAACGTCGCGCCGCAGACGCAGCTCAACATCAAGACAGGCTCGCAGGAAGTGGGCCCGAACATGACCGAGATCACCCTCACGCTGACCGTGGAAGCCAAGGACAACGACTCGACGCTGTTCTTGATCGAGGTCGCGCAGGCCGGCGTGTTCATGCTCCAGGGCTACACGCAGGAGGAGCGCTCGATGATCGTCGGCAGCTTCTGCCCGAACACGCTCTATCCGTTCGCCCGCGAGGCCATCGCGGACGTCGTCGGCAAGGGTGGATTTCCGCAGCTGCTGCTCCAGCCGATCAACTTCGACGCGCTCTACGCGCAGGCGATGAGCGAGCGCACGGCGCGTAACGGCGGCACCGCGGCCGCGGCGAGCGGCGCGGCGAATTAGCACGCAGAGCCGCATCGCGGTGCTCGGCGCCGGCTCCTGGGGCACGGCGCTTGCGATCCAGTTCGCCCGCGCGGGCCATGCCACGGTGTTGTGGGCCCGCGATGCCGCTCACGTCGACGCCATGGCGCGCGCGCGGCGCAACGCGCGCTACTTGGCCGGCGCCGAGTTTCCCGAGCGGCTCGAGGTCACCGCCGATCTGCGCGCTGCCGTCGCCACGGCAGAGGACGCGCTCGTCGCGGTGCCGAGTCAGGCGTTTCGCAGCCTCCTCGGCGAGCTCAAGACGCTATCCGTTCGCCGGCTCGCCTGGGCCACCAAGGGCTTCGAGCTCGAGACCGGCCTGCTGCCGTACCAAGTGGCCGCGCAAGTGCTGCCCGCGTCGCTGCCCACGGCGGTGCTCTCCGGACCCACGTTCGCGCGCGAGGTGGGCGCGGGGTTGCCGAGCGCGATGACGATCGGCTCCGCCGATCAGGACTACGCGCAGCGCCTCGCCGAGTCGATCAGCACCGAGACCTTCCGTGCCTACACGTCCAGCGACATCGTGGGCATCGAGGTCGGCGGAGCCACCAAGAACGTCTACGCGATCGGCGCGGGCATCTGCGACGGCCTGGGTTTCGGCGCCAACACGCGCATCGCGCTGATCACGCGCGGGCTCGCGGAAATGACGCGGCTCGGCCTCGCGCTCGGCGGCCACACGGAAACCTTCATGGGGCTCGCCGGCATGGGCGACCTCGTGCTCACCTGCACCGACGATCAATCGCGCAACCGCCGGTTCGGGCTCGCGCTCGCGCGCGGCGCCGCCCCGCAGGACGCGCTGCGCGAGATCGGCCAGGTGGTGGAGGGCTACAACGGCGCGCGCGCCGTGCGCGACGTGGCGGCGCGGCACAACGTGCCGATGCCGATCGTGGAGCAGCTCCACGGCGTGCTTCACCAGGGCGCGAATCCCAAGGCCGCCGTCGCCGCGCTGATGCGCCGGCCGATCTCGTCCGAGCTCGGCTAATCCGCTTCGCCCGAGCTCGCGGGCGCCGCGCCGGCGAAGCCGATCTGCCGCCACGCTTCGAATACGGTCACCGCCGCGGCATTCGACAGATTCAAGCTGCGGTTGCCGGCGCGCATCGGAATCTTGAGCCGCCGCGGCTCCGGCAGCGTGTCGAGCACCGGCTGCGGCAGGCCCGCCGTCTCCGGGCCGAACAGGAATGCGTCGCCGGCCGCGAAGCGCGCGTCGTAGAGCGAGCGCGTAGCGCGAGTGGTCAGCGCGAACAGCCGCGGCGGCCGCAGCGCGTCCAGGCACGCGGCGAGATCGGCGTGCTCCCGCACGCAGACGAGCTCATGGTAGTCGAGGCCGGCGCGCCGGAGCTGCCGATCCTCCATCGCGAACCCGAGCGGGTGCACGAGGTGCAGCGCGGCGCCCACGTTCGCGCAGAGCCGGATGAGGTTCCCCGTGTTCGGCGGTATCTCCGGCTGGAATAGGATCACGTGGAACATCCGTCCGCGCATCATAGCCGCGGAGCACGCCCAAGCCGCACACGGACAGGCTCCTAGGTACTTGGACGTATCGACGGTGGCGTATCGGACGCTTGTAATTACCGCAAGAGCCCGGACGGCCGCGAGCTTCGGTTGCGAGCCCTGTCCGGGCAATGAGCCCAACAACAGCCACTGGACCTCCGAATGCCCCACACACAGATCACGCGATTTCAGAGCAAGCTCGGCCTCGTCGTTCTGTTCGCGGCCGCCGCGTTCGGCGCACACGCGCAAGCGCCGCCGTCGGTGGTCACGAACACTTACATGAAGGCCGGTGTCGACGCGGCGAAGTACAAGGAATTTCGGATCGCGCCGTTGAACGTGTCGGATGCACGGTTGATCCCGCCGCCGTGGGTGGAGAAGCCCAATCCCCACGAGTGGTCGTTGACGCGCGACAACCGGCAATTCCTGGTGACGACCTTTGCGAGCGCGGTGCAGAAGGGCATCGAGAGCGAGGGCCGCTACAAGGTCGTGAAGGACGCCGGTCCCTCGACTCTACAGCTCGAAGTCCGGCTGATCAGTCTTACGCCGTGGGCGTCGCGTGACGAGAAAGACGCGATCACTCTCGGCTCCGGCACGCTGAGCTTCGAGGCGAACGTGCGCGACGCGCTCAGCGGTGAATTGCTGGCCGCCTTCAAAGGCACGCAGCCGGTGGGCAAGGACTATCAAGAGAACACGAATCTGAACAAGGCCAGCGACTTGACCCAGCACTTCACCGACTGGGGCAAGAACATCAGCCAGCGCCTCGCAACCGCGCAAGCGCGATGACCGAGATCAAGAACGCCGCCTGGCTGCGACACCTCGATACGATCGGTGACGAGCTTCTGCGCCTCACGGCCGTCTGCGACGTCGACCTCCGGCAGCAGGGCGTCGTCGAGCGAATCGTGAAGAACGACGAGACCGTCTGCGGCAAGCGCAATCCGATCGGGTTCCGCAAGCTCCGCGAGCTCGTCATCGCGACGATCGATTCCCTCAACAAATCGGCCGATCGCATCGGCCCCGATGAGACGGCGACCATGGTCAACGCAATCATGGAGCGGCTCGACCGCAGGCGCGAGCTCGCCGGGATAAAGCGCTCCACGCCGGGCAACAAGCCGGGCTGACGACGCGCTTCCCGCCGTGTACTGCGCGGGCTATTGCGCCTGGCCGCGCGCGCGCTCGACGTAGCCCGCCAAGGCGTCGAAAGACAGGAGCTGCGGAATCTCGTCGGTCGGGATCTTCATCCCGAACCGCTCTTCCACCAGCATCACCAACGTCAAGGTGGCCAGCGAATCCCATACGGGGTCCCGCTCCGGAGTCAGCGTTTCGAGCGCGCCGGCCTGCACCGCCGGAAACGCCGCGTGAAAGCACTCTCTCAGCGAATCGCGTACATCAGCCATCGAGCACCACCTCGTCGTAGAGCGCCGGACAACCGGCTTCGAAACGTTCCTGGGTAATCCGAACCGGGCCGCGCTCGCCGACGTCCGCGAAAGCGGCCAAGAACTCGCGCACCGGCGAGTTGCGCACCGTGGGCACGTAGGCAATGGAGACCTCGCCGGTACCGAACCGGTCGAACAGCGTCCGCAGCATCCGGTGCTCGACCCGCCGGCTGAACGCCCGGCAGCTCAAGACCCACGCCGAGACCTCGACGGCGTCGTCTCGCGGCGTGGCGAGCATCGAGCCGATCACACCCAGGGGTCCCGAACGATCCTCGTAACCGACGGTGATCAGCACCGTTCCGAGCTCTTCGAGCTGCCGCTGCCAGGTGATCTCGTCCATGCGCAGCCCGTTGATGTTGAACTGGTTGGTCTTGTTGAGCAGCTCCCACGCGCGTTGCGCGTGCGCCGACCGGCCGATGGTAACGGTCGTACGGGCGCGAAGCCCCGCGAGAAAGTCTTCCATCGTCGTGCCGGACGTCACGCGCTCCGCTTCGGCACGTGCTTTCGCGGCGAGCCCCTGCCGCCGCAAGCGGTCCTCGGGGGTGGACGCCGTTCGCCCGCAGCGGTCGCGCAACTCCCGGCACAAATCGAGCACCGCCTCTGGCTCCGCGGGAAATCGCAAGCAGTGCAGCGACGGATGGCGGCTCCGCACTTGCTCCAGCTCGAAAGCGCTGTCGTCCACGAATGCCACGGCGTCGGCCGACACGTTCCATGCGGCGAGAATCCGGTCGATCGCCGCGGACTTGGCGTCCCAGCTCACTTCGATCGGGAACAGGGCCCGCGGGTCGAGCCGCAAGTCGCTGCGCCCGAGTGCCGCCGCGACGACCTGCGGATCGTTCTTGCTGGCGATCGCCACCAGCGTGCCGTTCGCGGCCAGCGACGCCAGCAGCTGCTGGTACAGCGCGTGCGGCTGCGAGCCGCGGTCGAGCTCCCAGCTCACGTTCTCCGGCCCCACCTCGCCGGCGAGGCCGCGCCACAGCGTGTCGTCGAGATCGGTGATGACGCCCTTGAGCGGCTGCGGCGGCACGAGGAGCCGCGCGAGCGCCGCCGCGAGCCGCGACGAGTGCTGCGGCGCGTACGGCATGTTGTACGCTATCTCGCGGGCCACGACGCGGCGCGCGGCCGGCGGCGATTCGCGGTCGAGCGCCTCGCTGTCGAGCACGGCGATCCGGGGCGCGGCCGCGCAGCGCGCCGCTGTCGCGGCGACGGCGGCGCGCAGCCGCAGCGCGAGCGGGTCCGCGGCCGGGCTCGGCGTCGCGAAAATCGGGGGCAGGTCGAGCGCCGGCAGCGCGAGCGCGACACGGGACGTTCGGGCCGCTTGCAGCACGCGGTCCGCGAGAATCGCGAGCCGCGCTTCGGCGGCCGCCACGGCATCCGCGGCGGCATCCGCGCCCCAGCCGCCGGCGGCGCGCACTCCGAGACGCGGATCGAGGTCGGGCCATTCGCACACCACCGCGAGGCCGTGCGCCTCGTCCGTTCCTCCGGCGAGCAGCTCGTCGAACGTCTTGGCCGAGCAGTCGATCCGCCGCCCCGTCACGCGCTCGCCCAGCGCGGCGACGAGCTGCACGCGCAGCGCGAGCGGCACGAGCCCCGTGACCAGGCGTACGCTGAACGGCTCGCCGTCTCGCGACTGGGCGGCGCGGGCGAGCTCGAGGGCGCGCTGAAAGTCCGCGGGCGACTGGTTCATCAGAGCGTCACCACCCTGCGCAAGCGATTCTCGAGCGCGCTCGGCGCACCGCTCAGCAGCACGGCGAGCTCGCGCCTCGACTGATGAAACCCGTTCACCGAGATCCGCGGCAGCGCGTGCGGATGGCCCCGGTGCTCGCGCTGGAGGTTGCCATGGCGGGTCGTCACCGCCGTCGCGAAGCCCGCCTCCCCCGCCAAACGGATCTCGCGCGCCCCCACCTCGGCGCGGCCGCCGAACGGATAGGCGAAATGCCGGATCGTCGTGGCGAGCCGGTGCTCGAGCCGCTCGCGCCCGCGCGTCATCTCCGCGAGCGCGTCGGCGTCCGCTTCGTTGGCCAACACGCAGTGACTCACCGTGTGCGCGCCGAGCTCGACGGTGCCCGAGGCGTGCATGCGTTCGGCCATGTCCCACGTGAGCAGGTCGTCCGCGATCGCGGCCGTGAAGTCGAACTCGCTGGCTTTCGCCAGCGCGCCGAAGAAAGCTTCCTGCGAGGCGCGGCGCATCCGCATGACTCTCGCACGGACGGCGGCGAAGGCTTGCTCCTTCTGCGCCACCGTCCGGGTCTCGAGCGCTTGGCTGCCCTCGGGCCACGGAAGCACGACCCGGTCGCGCGCATGCAGCAAGCGCTCGAGCCCCTCCCACCACGGCACGTGCTCGCGGTCCAGGAATCCGGTGGTGAGGTAAACCGTCATCGGCACGCGCTTCGCCGCGAACACCGGAAACGCCGTCTCGAACGTGTCGCGATAGCCGTCGTCGAACGACAGATTCACGAATCGCCGCGAGGTATCGCCAACCGCGATCCGGCGGCTCGCCTCGGCCATCGTCACGATGTCGTAGCCGCGCGCCTGGAGCAGGGTGATGATCTCCTCGAGAAAGCCGGCCGAGACGGTTATGCCGTGGTTCGGGGCGAACGCGGGCGCGTCGCCCGCGCGCACGCGATGGAACATCAAGATGGAGCCGATTCCGGCGTAAGCCGGCGCCAGCAACCGGGTGGCGCCCGTGCGGTGCAGTGCCTCGAGCGCGAAGCCGAACGCCGCATGCCGAAAATGCTGGTTCAAACGACTGTCCTCCGAGACCTACATCGGAAGCAGCGCGTACTCGGAGTACAGGCCATCGATGCTCGCCGGGGCAACCTGCCCCGACCGAAAGCACGCGCTGCGCCGCAGCCGCAGGCCGCGCGGCGCGACTTCGCCGAGCAACCTGCGATCGGCCGCGAGCGCCGCCGTTCCGTCGCGCCGCAGAACGTGCAGCTTGACCTGCTCAAACGTGTGCGCGAGCAATGCCGCATCGCTGCAATAGAGAATCTCGCTCACGCGTACGCCGCGCTTGCGCCGCACGATGCGCACGACGTGCGACACGGCGCCGCCCGATTCGACGGCCAGATGACGGCAGCGCGGATGATCGGCGAGGATTTGGCGCCCGCGCGCGTCCAACATTTGCGCAAGGCGCAGCGGGTGGTCCTCGATGTGTGCCCGCGGCCGCAATGAGCCGGGATTGGCGAACGGCAGCCACACCAGCTTGGCGTCCTCGAGCGGCTCGAATCCCAGTCGCAAGAAAAACGCTTGCGCCTCGGGCGACGGCGAGAGATTGGTGATCACGCAGTCGCGGCGGCCGAGGACCTCACGCACCAGCATCAGGGCGTACGCGCGTTGCTCCGGCAGCACCGCCCACGACGACACGTTGCAGAAGCGCATCGGCCCTTGCGGCGTGTGCCGATCGGCATAGATCGTGGCCAGGAATCCGCCGATCTCGCCGGCGCCGTCGATCAGGACGAAACCGAGGTCCGGCTTGTCCGGGATCCAGTCATATTCGAACAACGGACGCCAGGCGGCGGGCGCGATCTGCGGCCAGAAGCCGTGCAGAAAACGCGTGATGGACGCGATGTCGTGCACCGTTGCGCCGCGCACGTGCCACTGCCCTCGCTGCGACACCGGTCGGCCGGGCCCCCCGAGGGATTCGGATGCCATGCCTGTAGCGATTGGTTCGTCGTGCCTTGCCCGGGGTCTCGTCCCCGTGGCGCGCTGATCGGACTCGAGCACTCCGGCTACTCCGCCCTCCCTTGGTGGGCTGCCAGAAGCAAGTTGCGTGCCCGCATGATCGCGGCCCCGCCGAGCCGCGGCCTGCGACGAACGCGCCCGGTTCTCCAAAAACTGATTGCAAACCTTGCAGCCGGACCGCGTAGGCGCTCGAGCGGCGCGTGTGCGCATGCCCGAAACCTGTGCCTATAATTCGCCCCATGTTCGACTCGCCGGCGCTCGCCGTTCGTTCATGAGCCGCCTCTCCGTCCGATTCTGTGGCCTCGAGCTCAACTCGCCGGTGGTCTTGCTCTCCGGCTGCGTCGGCTTCGGCGAGGAATACACGCGCATCGAGGGCTTCTCGAACGAGGACGTGGGCGCGATCGTGCTCAAGGGCACCACGCTCGCGCCGCGGCTCGGCAACCCGGCGCACCGGGTATGGGAGACGCCGGGCGGCATGCTGAACGCGATCGGGCTACAGAACCCGGGCGTCGACTACGTCGTGAAGAAGATCCTGCCCGAGCTCGACTTCAAAGAGACGCGCTTCATCGCCAACGTCTGCGGCTCCACGATCGAGGAGTATGCCGAGGTCACGCGCCGCTTCGACGACTCGCCGATCGACGCGATGGAGATCAACATCTCCTGCCCGAACGTCAAGGAAGGCGGCGTCCAGTTCGGCAACTATCCCGAGATGTCCGCGCGCGTCGTCGCGGCGTGCCGCAAGATGACCCGCAAGCCGCTGATCACCAAGCTCTCGCCGAATCAAACCGATATCGCAGCCAACGCGCGCGCCTGCATCGAAGCGGGCACCGACGGCTTCGCGGTGATCAACACGCTGATGGGCATGGCGATCGACGTGGAGGCACGGCGGCCGGTCATCGGCAACGTGCAGGGCGGCTTGTCGGGTCCCGCGATCCGGCCGATCGCGCTGCTCAAGGTTCATCAGGTCTACCAAGTGTGCCGCGACCACGGCATCCCGATCATCGGTCAGGGCGGCATCGAGACCGCGCGCGACGCGCTCGAGTTCGTGCTCGCCGGCGCGGCCACTGTGGGTCTCGGCACCGCGCTCTTCTACGACCCGCTCGCGCCGCAGAAAGTGAACGCCGGCATCGACGGCTACCTACGCACGCACGGCTTCGCCTCGGTCGCCGATCTCGTCGGCGGCATCCACGCCGGCCGAGCGGCCGCCAAGGATGGCGGGAGTGCCGCGGCTGCGGCAGCAAATCCGCGGCCGACGAGCCAGGCCGCGAGCGGCTAACGTGGCGGCAACGCGAGTTGCGTAAGCGGATGGCGCGTTGAGCATTCACCCGAGCGCCGTCGTCGGCGGCCGCGCGGCGATCTCGCCCGACGCGGAGATCGGTCCGTATTGCGTCATCGAGGGCGAGGTCACGATCGGCGCGGGCACCGTGGTCGAGTCGCATGCCCGGATCGGCAGCCGGTTCGGGCGGGTAGCGATCGGCGAGCACAATCACATCCAGCACGGCGCCGTGCTCGGCGGTCCGCCGCAGGATCTCGGCTATCAGGGCGGCGCGTACACGGCGCTCGAGATCGGCTCGCACAATCGAATCGGCGAGTTCGTCAGCATCAACCTCGGCACGCAGAAGGGCGGCGGCGTCACGCGCGTCGGCGACCGCAACTTCATCATGGCCTACGCGCACATCGGCCACGACTGCCAGCTTGCGGAGCACATCGTGATCACTAACGGCGCGCAGTTCGCAGGGCACGTGACCGTCGAGCACCACGCCGTCATCAGCGGGCTCACGGCCATCACGCAGTTCACGCGGCTCGGCGCCTATTCGTTTCTCGTCGCGGGCGCGTTCGCGAACAAGGACATCGCGCCGTTCACGATCGCCGAGGGCCACTGGGCGACGCCCCGCGCGATCAATCGCGTGGGCTTGCGGCGCGCGGGCTTCGACGCGGTCGAGCGGCGCAACATCGACACCGCCGTGCGCGTGCTCCTCGACCGCGCCCTCACGATCGAGGAAGTCGTGGCCACGATCACGGACGAATGCTCGCCGAGCCCGCAGATCGAGCATCTGCGGCGATTCTTGGCCACGTCCAAACGAGGCGTCGCCCGCGGTGAGTAAGCTGCGCGCGGCCGTCGTCGGCGTGGGCTATCTCGGGCGGTTCCACGCGGAGAAATACCGCGCACTCGACGACGTGGATCTCGTCGGCGTCTCCGACCTCGACGCGGAAGCCGGCCGCGCGATCGCGCAGAAGCTCGGCGCCGAATTTTTCGCGGATCACCGCGCGCTCCTCGGCAAGGTCGACGCGGTCACGATCGCCGCGAGCACCTCGGCTCACTTCGAGCTCGCGCGGTTCTTCCTCGAGAACGGCGTGCACGTGCTCGTGGAAAAGCCGATGACGCGCACCAGCGCGGAAGGCGCCGTGCTCACCGAGCTCGCCAACCGGCGCGGGCTCAAGCTCCAAGTGGGGCACGTGGAACGGTTCAACCCGGCGCTGCTGTCGGCGCGGGCCGGTCTCTCGGCCGTGAGCTTCATCGAATGTCATCGGCTCGCACCGTTCAAGGGCCGCGGCGCCGACGTCAACGTGATTCTCGACCTCATGATTCACGACCTCGACGTGATCCTGTCGCTGGTCGCCTCCCAGCCGGTCGACGTCTCCGCGGTCGGCATCGCGGTGCTCACCGACGAGGTGGACATCGCCAACGCGCGCATCGAGTTCGCGAATCGCGCGATCGCGAACGTCACGGCGTCACGCGTCTCGACGAGCGCGCAGCGCCGGTTCCGCGTGTTTCAGGCGAACCAGTACGTCGCGATCGATTTCGGCAGCGGCGACGTGCGGCGGGTGACGCGCCGGCCCGGGGGCGCCGATCAGTCGGCGCTCGAGGAAGAGAGCTGGAGCCTGGAGAAGAGCGACGCGCTGCTCGCCGAGACGAAAGCGTTCGTCGCGGCGATACGCAACGACACGCCGTGCGAGGTGTCGGGGGCGGACGGCGTGGCCGCTCTCGAGCTCGCGGAGCGGGTCATCGCGGAGATCGAGCGGCGGCGGCGGGGCTGACGTCAGCCGCCCATCCGGCTATCCCGCCAACGAACCCCTAGTCATGTTGAAGTTTCGCGACGTCACATTGCGCCGTGGTGGGCGGGTCTTGTTCGCCGGGGCGAATTTCGCCGTTTTTCCCGGCCAGAAGGTCGGTCTCACCGGCGCGAACGGCACCGGTAAGTCCAGCCTGTTCGCGTTGCTGCGCGGCGAGCTGCACGCGGATGCCGGCGAGGTGGAAGTGCCGGCGAAATGGGTCTTCGGCCACGTGGCGCAGGAGACGCCGGGCGTGGATCAGCCGGCGATCGAGTACACGCTCGACGGCGACGCCGAGCTGCGCGCGATCGAGCGCGGCATCCGCACCGCGGAGCATGCCGGGGACGGTGTGCGGCTGGCGACGCTGCACGGCGAGTTCGAGCATCAAGGCGGGTACACCGCCAAGAGCCGGGCCGCGCAGCTGCTCTATGGTCTCGGGTTTTCCGCCGCGCAGCACGCGAGCGCGGTGCGGGAGTTCTCGGGCGGCTGGCGGATGCGTCTGAACCTCGCCCGCGCACTGATGCGCCGCTCCGACATGTTGCTGCTGGACGAGCCCACCAACCATCTCGATCTGGATGCGGTGCTCTGGCTGGAGGACTATCTACGCGCGTATCCGGGCGCGCTGTTGCTGATCTCGCACGATCGCGAGTTCTTGGATCGGGTGGTCGACGCCATCCTGCACATCGAGCATGAGGCGCTCACGCCCTATACCGGTAACTATTCGTCGTTCGAGCACCAGCGTGCCGCGCGGCGGGCAGGACAACAGGCGGATTTCGCGCGGCAGCAGCGCGAGATCGCGCACATCCGCAGCTACATCGATCGCTTCAAGACGCACGCGTCGAAAGCGCGTCAGGCACAGAGCCGCATGAAGGCACTCGAGCGCATGGAGCTCATCGCGCCGGCGCACGTGGATACTCCGTTTCGCTTCGCGTTCCGGGATCCGCCGAAGATTCCGAATCCGCTGTTGAAGCTCGAGCATGTAAGCGCGGCCTATACGCAGGAGCCGGTGTTCGAGGATGCCAATCTGCTGCTGGTGCCCGGCGATCGCGTGGGGTTGCTCGGTCCGAACGGCGCGGGCAAGTCGACGTTGATCAGAGTGCTCGCGGGGACGCAGGGCGTGGCGGGCGGCGAGCGAACCGAGGCGCAAGACGTGCGCATCGGCTACTTTGCCCAGCATCAGCTGGAGCAGCTGGACGCTCTGTCGAGCCCGCTGCAACACCTGCAGCGCCTCGATCCGCGTGCGGCGGAGCGGGATCTGCGGGGATTCCTCGGCGGGTTCGGCTTCTCCGGCGACGTGGTGTTCGGATCGGTAGAGCAGTTTTCGGGCGGCGAGAAGGCCCGTTTGGTGCTCGCGCTGCTCGTTTATCAACGGCCGAACGTGCTGTTGCTCGATGAGCCGACCAATCATCTCGATCTAGAGATGCGGCACGCCTTGACGGTGGCGCTGCAGGACTTCGGCGGGGCGATGGTGATCGTCTCGCACGACCGCTTCTTGCTGCGCAGCGTCACCGATCGCTGGCTCCTGGTGGCGGACGGGAGCGTGCAGGACTACGACGGCGATCTCGACGAATATCGCGCGTGGCTCGCCGAACGGCGCGCTCGGCAAACGGACGTGCCGGACGTTCTCGACAAGGTGGACAGCGCGCAGGCGCGCAAAGACCGCAAACGCACCGAGGCGGAGCGGCGCCAGCGCGAGCAACCGTTGCGCAGCAAGATCAAGGCGCTCGAAGGACGGCTGGAGTCGCTGACACAGCGCCGCGCCGAAATCGACGCGCAGCTGGCCAGCGGGGATTTGTACCTCGGGGCGAACAAGGATCGATTGAAAGACCTATTGCGCGACCAGGCCCGCGTAAAAGTCGAGATCGACGAGGTGGAGGAGGCGTGGCTCGAAGCCAGCGAATCGCTGGGCAAGCCCGAGACGACGGGCGGGCCGGAATGACGTCCCCACCGCACGCTCGGTGGGTAGCAGCGGCCGGCGTTGAGAGCGACGGCGCCTAGACGCGGCCTTCGAGACCGAGCTCTTTGATCTTGCGGGTGAGGGTGTTGCGGCCCCAGCCGAGCAGCTTCGCGGCCTCGAGGCGCTTGCCCCGCGCCCGCCGCAAGGCGGTGACGATCAGCGTGCGCTCGAACGCAGGCAGCGCATCGTTCAAGAGCGGCGGCGAGGCGCTTGCGGCGAGCTGACCCTCGGCCCACTGCGCGAGGCCGGTGGTCCAGTCGGCGCTGCGCTGCGCGGCGATGCCGCCGAGCTCCTGCGGCAGATCCTGCACCGCGATCTCGCGGCCCGCCGCGGTAACCGTGAGCCGGCGGCAGACGTTGACGAGCTCGCGCACGTTGCCGGGCCAGTCGTACTTCTGCATGACCTCCGCGGCTTCGGGGCGGAGCGTCTTCGGCGCCACGCCGAGCTCGGTGGCGGCCTGCTCGAGATAGAACCGCGTGAGCTCGCGGATGTCCTCGCGCCGCTGCCGCAGCGCGGGCACCTCGATGCGCATCACGTTGAGACGGTGATAGAGGTCCTCGCGGAACCGGCCGGCGGCCGCCGCTTGCGACAGATCCTGGTGCGTGGCCGCGATCACGCGCACGTCGACGCGGATCGGAGTCTGGCCGCCGACGCGGAAGAATTCGCTCTCGGCGAGCACGCGCAGCAAACGCGTCTGCAGCGCGAGCGACATGTCGCCGATCTCGTCCAAGAACAGCGTGCCGCCGTTCGCTTGCTCGAAGCGGCCGATACGCCGCTCGGTGGCGCCGGTGAACGCGCCCTTCTCGTGTCCGAACAGCTCCGACTCGAGCAGCTCGGCGGCGATCGCCGACGTGTTCAGCGCGATGAACGGCCCGGCCGCGCGCGGCGAGTTGTCGTGCAGCGCGCGCGACACGAGCTCCTTGCCGGTGCCGGACTCGCCCGTGATCAGCACGGTCATGCTCGAGCGCGACAGCCGGCCGATCGCCTTGAACACGTCCTGCATCGCCGGCGCTTGACCGATGATCCGCGGCGTGGGCTTCGCGGCCACCTGCTCCGTGGCGCCGCCTTTTCGCTGCCGCGCGGCACGCGACACGAGCTCCATCGCTTCGTCGATGTCGAACGGCTTCGGCAGATATTCGAACGCGCCGCCTTGATACGCCGACACCGCGCTGTCGAGGTCCGAGTGCGCCGTGATCACGATCACCGGGATGTCGGGATCGATCTTGCCGAGCCGCTCCATGAGCTCGAGGCCGCTCATGTCGGGCATCCGGATGTCGGTGACGAGCACGTCGGGCCGATCGCGCTCGAGCGCGTCGAAGAATTGCTTGCCGGACTCGAAACAGCGCGGGATCATGTGCGCCTGCTTGAGCGCTTGCTCGAGCACCCAGCGCACCGACTCGTCGTCGTCCACGACCCAAACGGTCAAGCCCGGCGTGGCCATCAGCTGCGGCCTCCGTTACCTGCGGCCCCCTGGCAGTGGCCGCCGTTCGGGCAAGGCAAGCGCATCTGGAAGACCGTGCGGCCCGGCTGGCTCGCGAACTCGATCAAGCCGCCGTTGCGGCTCACGAGATCCTGGGCGATCGTGAGGCCCAAGCCCGTTCCGGTCGGCTTGCCGGTCACGAGCGGATAGAAGATCGTGTCCTTGAGCTCCTCGGGAATGCCGGGACCGTTGTCCTCGATCTCGGCCGACAGCACCAAGCGATGTTGCTCGGTGCCGATCGTGAAATTGCTGAGCGCCCGGGTGCGGAAGACCAGCCGGCCTTGCTCCCCCACCGCCTGCAGCGCGTTGCGCGCAAGGTTCAGGAACGCCTGGATCATCTGGTGCCGATCGGCGTGGATCGGCGGCAGGCTCGGATCGTAGTCGCGCACGAGCTCGACGCGTGCGGGCTTCTCCGCCTCGATGAGCTGCGCGACGTGCTCGGTGATCCGATGGAGGTTCACCTCTTCGGGCTTCGGCGCGCCGCCGGCCCGCAGGATGCCGTCGACGAGCGACGCGAGCCGGTCGGCCTCCTCGATGATCACACGCGTGTAAGCCTTGAGCTCGGCGTCCGGCAGCTGCCGCTCGAGCAGTTGCGCCGCACCGCGGAGACCGCCGAGCGGGTTCTTCACCTCGTGGGCGAGCTGGCGGATGATCCGCCGTGACAGTTGCTGTTGAGCGACGAGCGCCGCATCGCGTCGAACTTTGCGGTCTCGCTCGGTGTCGAGGAGCTCGAGCAACAGGAAGTGCTCGCGCTCGAGCGGCGCGGCGCGGCAGTCGACGACGAGCTCGCGCTCGCCGATGCGCGCGGTGAGCTCGCGAAGGCCGAAGGTGAGCCCGGTCGTGAGCGCACGCTGACACAACGCGACCAGCTCGTTGGAGGGATGCACGAATTCCGCGATGGGCCGGCCGATCACGCGCCGTGCGCTGACGCCTAGCAGACTCTCGGCCGCCGTATTCAGCAGCGTGATCTCGAGCGCATCGTCGAGCACGACGAGCGCGACCGTGAGGCCTTGAAGGATATTGTCGGGATCGGGCGCGCGCCGAACCTTGCGCGGTCCCGCGAGCGGCTCGAATGCGGAGGAGCCCGAATGCAGGGAGGAGCCGGAGCCTACTTCGGGTTCGCGACGCTCGTCTGCTGGACTATGAAGGTGACCGGCGCCGAGCGGGCGAGCTCCCTGCCGCGCGAATCGACCACGACGGCTTCCACCGTGTGGACACCGCGGAACACGTCCTCCAGCGTCAGCTGCGTGCTCGCCGAATCGAGGTTGCGCCGCTGGCCGTCGAGGATGAGGTCGACGCGATCGCCCGGCCGCAACGTCGGTTCCGTCGCGAGCTGCACGGACAGCTCGCCGCCGGTGTTCCAGAGCGTCTGTTGTTGGGTCGGGCTCATGATCGTCACCGCGCTGTACGACTGCTCGTTCGCGGTCGAGCCCTGGGGTTCCTGCGTCTGCGCTTGCGCCGGGCGCCGCACCGAGCCTCCCTGCGCCGGCCCGAATCCCTGCACCGATCCGAGCTCGATTCGCTTGGCGCCCGGTACCGGCGTGTCGGAGTAGTGGACCAAGCCGCTGCTGTCCGTCCAGGTCCACGCGGGCCCCGCGCCCGCGGGAGTGATCGACAGCACCAACAATACGATCAGCCACTTACGCATGCTCCAAGCTTAGCGCCAAGCTCGCCCCGAGCCAATCGACGGGCGGGATTCTTGTGAATCCCGCCCGGTGCGATTTGACAGAAGGCGCGGGTGAATCCGTTCGATCAGAGGCTGTAGTACATCTCGAACTCGACCGGGTGCGGCGTCATCGAGAACCGAGTGATCTCCTGCTCCTTCAAGCCGATGTACGCATCGATCATCGAGTCGCTCATGACGTCGCCCACGGTGAGAAAGGCGCGGTCCTTGTCGAGAGCCTCCAGCGACTGTTGCAACGAGTACGAGACCGTCGGGATCTTCGCCTCCTCCTCCGGCTCGAGGTCGTACAAATCCTTGTCGCTCGGCGGCCCCGGATTGATCTTCTTCGCGATGCCGTCGAGACCCGCCATGAGCATCGCCGTGAACCCGAGGTACGGGTTGGCGGTGCTGTCGGGGAAGCGCACTTCGATACGGCGCGCCTTCGGATTCTGCACGTACGGAACGCGGATCGACGCGGAGCGGTTGCGCGCCGAGTAGGCGAGCAACGTGGGCGCCTCGAAGCCCTTGACGAGCCGCTTGTAGCTGTTCGTCGAAGCGTTCGTGAACGCGTTGATCGCGTGCGCGTGCTTCATGATGCCGCCGATGTAGTACAGCGCGAGCTGCGACAGGCCGCCGTACTGGTCGCCCGTGAACAGGTTCTTGCCGTCCTTGCCGAGCGACTGGTGCACGTGCATGCCGCTGCCGTTGTCGCCGATGAGCGGCTTGGGCATGAACGTGGCGGTCTTGCCGTAGCTGTGCGCGACGTTCTGGATGACGTACTTGAGCGTCATGACGTCGTCGGCCTTCTTGATGAGCGAGCCGAACTTCACGCCGATCTCGCACTGGCCGGCGGTGGCGACCTCGTGATGGTGCACCTCGACGACGAGACCCATCTCCTCGAGCGCCATGCACATCGCCGCGCGAATGTCCTGGAGCGAATCGACCGGCGGCACGGGGAAGTAGCCGCCCTTGATGCCCGGGCGGTGACCCATGTTGCCCTCGTCCATCGGCTTGCCGCTCTGCCACGCGCCCTCGGCGGACTCGATGGCGTAGAACGCGCCCTGCATCTGCGAGGCCCAACGGACGTCATCGAAGATGAAGAACTCGTTTTCCGGACCGAAGTAGGCGGCATCGGCGATGCCCGTCGACTTCATGTAGGCTTCGGCGCGCTTCGCCGCGGAGCGCGGGTCGCGCTCGTAGCCCTGCATCGTCGACGGCTCGATGATGTCGCAGCGGATGTTCATCGTCGGCTCTTCGGTGAACACGTCGATGACGGCCGTGGACGGATCGGGCATGAGGATCATGTCGGACTCGTTGATGCCCTTCCAACCGGCGATCGACGAGCCGTCGAACATCTTCCCGTCCTCGAAGATGCTCGCTTCGAACTGGTGGTGCGGCACGGTTACGTGCTGCTCCTTGCCCTTGGTGTCGGTGAAGCGGAAGTCGACGAACTTGACCCCCTTTTCCTTCATTAGCTTGAGAACGTCGGCTGGCGACATGAAGAGATCCTCCGTTGGTGTCTTGTCGATCGTTGTCGCTGCCGGGGTCATCTTCGGGGGATGGCTCGGCAGTTGCCCTTTTAGAGAGCCGCACTCTGTGCACTTCTTGTGCCAGCCGTTCGGCTGGCTCTAAGTCATTGTTTATAGAGGGACTGGCGTGATTTTGCGGTTGTTCGGCGCGCCAAGATAGGGCACATCGGACGGCATCATGCATCACGGCGGTGCAGGAAAGAAGGGGTGCCGGCGGCTCGGCGCGCAGGTGCCGAAGGGTAGGACCCGACGCGGTCGCGCGTGAGCCTGGCGGCGCTCGTGGCGAGCCGCCTCGTCCCTTTGCGCTGCCGGGCGCGCCTGCCGTCGCTATACTGGCGCGCTTCTCGAAGCGCCCGACCCCGGAGACGTCATGGATTCCATGGAAAAGATCGTGTCGCTGTGCAAACGCCGCGGATTCATCTTCCCGTCGAGCGAAATCTATGGCGGCTTGAATGGTGCGTGGGATTACGGGCCTCTTGGCGTCGAGCTGAAGCGCAACCTCAAGCAAGCCTGGTGGGACGACATGGTGGCGCACCACGACGAGACGGCGCAGCCGCCGAACGCGCCGACCGCGTTCGGCATGGTGGGGCTCGACAGCTCCCTCCTCATGAACGCGAAGGTGTGGGAAGCGAGCGGCCACGTTGGCGGTTTCAGCGATCCGATGGTCGACGACCGGGAGACGCGTGCGCGGTATCGCGCCGACCAGCTCGCGGTCTACGCGCTCGAGCTCGTGGCAGCCGACGGGACGGTCGAACGGTATGACGAGGTGCTGTTCGCCGCGCCCGGCGAGGTCGGAAAAACGGCGGACGCGGAGCTCTTCGAGCCGCACCGGAAGCGCATCGGGGCGTTGCTGAAGAGCCGGCCCGGCCGTACGGCGCGGCCGGTGGCCGTGGCCGACGCGCTCAAGGACGAGCAGTTGCGCGGCAAGATCCTCGCCCCCGGGGCAGCCGCGCCCGGCACGCTCACCGCGCCGCGCGCGTTCAACTTGATGTTCAAGACGCACGTGGGCGCGCTCGAGGACAATTCGAGCGTCACCTACCTACGCCCCGAAACGGCCCAGGGAATCTTCGTGAACTTCAAGAACGTGTGCGACACGGCACGCGTGCGGGTGCCGTTCGGCATCGGTCAGATCGGCAAGGCGTTTCGCAACGAAATCAACCCTCGAAACTTCACGTTTCGCAGCCGCGAGTTCGAGCAAATGGAGATCGAGTTCTTCTGCCGCCCCGCCGAGGCGGTGAAGTGGTACGAGTACTGGCGCGAGCGGCGCTTCCAGTGGTACATCGGGCTCGGGATGCGTCCGGCGAATTTGCACCTGCGCGAGCACGACCGATCGGAGCTCGCGCACTACGCCGCGGCCTGCGCCGACGTGGAGTACGACTTCCCGTTCGGCCGCAGCGAGCTCGAGGGCATCGCCAACCGTACCGACTTCGACCTGCGCCAGCACACGCAGATGAGCGGCAAGGACTTGCGCTACTTCGACGACCAGGAAACGAACGAGGAGGCGCGCCGCTATTTGCCGTACGTGATCGAGCCGTCCGCCGGAGCCGACCGGGGTGTGCTCGCGTTCCTCTGCGACGCGTTTGCGGAGGACGAGGTGGGCGGCGAGCCGCGCACGTTGTTGAAATTGCACCCGCGGCTGGCGCCTATCAAAGCCGCCGTGTTCCCGCTGGTGAAGAAGGACGGCATGCCGGAAAAAGCGCTCGCCATCTATCGCGGTCTCCGCAAGCACTTCAGCGTCTACTACGACGAGAAGGGGGCGATCGGCCGGCGCTACCGCCGGCAGGACGAAGCCGGCACGCCGTATTGCATTACCGTGGACGGCGACACGTTGGCCGCGGACACGGTGACGGTTCGCGAGCGGGATACCTGCGAGCAGACTCGGATCGCCGTGGCCGAGCTCGAGCCGTTCCTCGCGGAGAAGCTGCGGAGCTGACGCGTGGCGGGTGCGCCGGCGAAGCTCGTCGTGGTGGATCGCGACGGCGTCATCAACGAAGACTCGGGCGAGTTCATCAAGTCGGTCGCCGAGTGGCGGCCGATCGCCGGCAGCCTCGAGGGAATCGCGGCGCTCACGCAAGCCGGTTATCGAGTGGTGGTCGTGACCAACCAGTCGGGGATCGCGCGCGGCTTGCTCACCGAAGAGATCCTCCGCGACATTCATGAGCGGATGCGAAGCGCGGTGCGCGCGGCGGGCGGCGAGCTCGCCGCGGTATATTTCTGTCCGCATCATCCGGACGACGGTTGCGACTGCCGCAAACCGCGCACGGCGCTGCTGCGGCGGGCAGAGCGAGAGCTCGGCGTAGCGCTGGCGGGCGTGCCGTTCATCGGCGACCGCACGAGCGACGTGGAGGCAGCGGAAGCCGTCGGCGCGCGGCCTATCCTGGTCCGGACAGGCAGCGGGGCCGTAGCCGCGCGGGGGATGGACCCCGGCCGCGCGGAGGTGTTCGACGACCTGGGGGCAGCGGCGCGCGCGCTGCTCGCGGAGTCACGGGGGTAGCGCGGCGTGCTTCAGTGGCTCGGCTCGATTGCGTTCACGCTGTATCTGTTTCTGTCGGTGCCCGTTTACGGAGGGGTGGCGCTGCTGTCGATCGCGCTGCCGCGAGCCGCGACTTACGCGGTGGCGCAGAGCTGGGTGCGCATGCTCCTTCGCCTGTTGCGTTGGCTGTGCCGGCTCGATTACGTCGTGGAGGGTCGGGAGCATCTGCCCAAGGACGGCGCCGCAATCGTCTTGATGAAGCACTCGTCGACTTGGGAGACGCTCGCGCAGATCGAAATCTTTCCGCCGCAGAGCTGGGTTCTGAAGCGCGAGCTCATGTGGATTCCCGTGTTCGGCTGGGCGCTCAAGATGCTGAAGCCGATCGCGATAGACCGGCGCAGCGGCGGGGTCGCCGTGCAGCAGGTACTCGCGCAAGGACGCGCGCGGCTCGACGAAGGCTTATGGGTGATGATTTTCCCGGAGGGCACGCGAATGCCCGTGGGAGAGACGAAGCGCTACGGCCTCAGCGGAGCGCTGCTCGCGGCCGAAACGGATCGACCCGTCATTCCCGTCGCCCACAACGCCGGTGAATTCTGGCCGCGCCGAGGCTGGCTGAAGCGCCCGGGCACGATCCGGGTGGTGATCGGTGCTCCGATCGAGACCGGCGGGCTCGAGCCGCGCGCAATCAACGAGCGTGCGCAGGCCTGGATAGAGGGCAAGGTGGCCGAGATCACCGGGCGGTCCGTGGCCCGGCCCTCCAACGAGAAGCCGAGCCGCGAGCGCGCGGCTTGAAGCGGCTCAGACGTCCAGGTTGGCGACCGCCAGCGCGTTGCGCTCGATGAACTCTCGGCGTGGCTCCACTTCGTCGCCCATCAGCGTGGTGAAGATCTCGTCCGCCGCAACCGCGTCTTCGATCCGGACTTGCATGAGCCGGCGAGTGTCGGGATTGACCGTGGTTTCCCAGAGCTGCTCGGGATTCATCTCGCCCAGGCCCTTGTAACGCTGAATCGTTTGCCCTTGCTTCGCCTGCGCCATGAGCCAATCGATGGCTTCGGCGAACGACGTGACTTCGCGGCGCTCCTTGCCGCGCTCGACCGCCGCGCTCGGCCCCAGCAGATCTTTCAATTCGGTGCCGATCGCGGCAAGTCGACGATATTCGGGCGATCTGAAGAACCCCTGGTGAATCGTCTTGGTGTTGATGATGCCGTGGTGGTCGCGCGTCACGAGCACGCTCGGATCGACGCCCTCGCCTCCCGGTTGCGGGTGGACGCGGTACCGCGGGCCGCCGCCGTTCAGGGTCTTGAGCTGAGCCTCGAGTTGGTCGCTCCACCGTTGGCGGGCATCCGCGTTCTCGAACTCGGTGGCCGTCATCTCGGGCAGCGACATGATCGCGCGCAGCACGTTGCTGTCGTAGCGCTTGCCCCAGCGCTGGATGATCGAATTCGCCTCCATGTACTGCAGCGCGAGATCTTCGAGCGTCTTGCCCTGGATCGGCGGTGCGTCCGGGCGCGCGTAGAGCAACGCCTCGGCGGTGGCGCTCGTGAGGAGCAAGGAGTTGAGCTCGCCGTCGTCCTTGACGTAGTGCTCCTGCTTGCCGCGCTTGAGCTTATAGAGCGGTGGCTGGGCGATATAGACGTGGCCGCGCTCGATGAGCTCGCGCATCTGCCGGTAGAAGAACGTGAGCAGCAGCGTGCGGATGTGCGATCCGTCGACATCCGCGTCGGTCATGATGATGATCCGGTGGTAACGCAGATTCGCGAGATCGAACTCGTCGCGCCCCACACCGCAGCCGAGGGCGGTAATCAGCGTGCCCACCTCGGGCGACTGTAACATCTTGTCGAATCGGGCTTTTTCGACGTTCAGGATCTTGCCCTTGAGCGGCAATACCGCCTGCGTCCGGCGATCGCGGCCCTGCTTGGCGGAGCCGCCGGCCGAATCGCCCTCGACGAGAAACAGCTCGGAGAGAGCCGGGTCCTTCTCTTGGCAATCGGCCAGCTTGCCGGGGAGACCGGCGACGTCGAGCGCGCCTTTCCGGCGCGTGAGCTCTCGGGCCTTGCGTGCCGCTTCGCGCGCGCGGGCAGCTTCGATGAGCTTGCCGACGATCGCGCGCGCCTCTGCAGGATGCTCGAGCAGAAACGCCTCGAGGTGGGCCGCGACCACGGATTCCGCAACCGCCTTGACCTCCGACGAGACGAGCTTGTCCTTCGTCTGCGAGGAAAACTTGGGGTCCGGCAGCTTCACGGAGAGGACGGCCGTGAGGCCCTCCCGCGCGTCATCCCCCGTCGTCGCGATTTTCTCGCGCTTACCCACGCCTTCGTTCTCGATATAGGCGTTGAGCGTGCGAGTGAGCGCTGCGCGGAAGCCCACGAGGTGAGTGCCGCCGTCGCGTTGCGGGATGTTATTGGTGTAGCAGAACATCCCTTCCTGATAGCCGTCGTTCCACTGGAGCGCGACTTCCACGTGGATCGGGGCCCGCGTCTCCGAAAAGTAGATGATCGTGGGATGGATCGGCGTCTTGTTGCGGTTGAGGTGGCGCACGAAAGCCTCGATACCGCCCTCGAACTGGAAGACGTCGTTTCGGTCCTCGCGCTCGTCGGTGAGCCGAATGCGAATGCCAGAGTTCAAAAAAGACAATTCTCTCAAGCGCTTAGCGAGAGTGTCGTAATCGAACTCGATGTTGGAAAAGATCGCGGAGCTCGGTTTGAAGTGGATCATCGTGCCGGTGCGATCGGTCTTACCGACCACGGCGAGCGGCGCATCGGGATCGCCCATGCGGTAGGTCTGCTGATAGACCTGACCGCCACGATAAATCGTGAGCACGAGCAACTCGGACAGGGCGTTGACCACGGAGACGCCCACGCCGTGCAAACCGCCCGAGACCTTGTAAGAGTCATCGTCGAATTTTCCGCCGGCGTGCAGGACGGTCATGATGACTTCGGCCGCGGAGCGCCCCTCCTCGGGGTGGATATCCACGGGGATGCCACGACCGTCGTCGACGACCGTGATCGATTCGTCGGAGTGAATCGTGACGGAAATTTCCTTGCAGTAGCCGGCAAGCGCCTCGTCGACGGAGTTGTCGACGACTTCGAAGACCATATGGTGCAAACCCGTGCCGTCATCGGTATCGCCGATGTACATGCCAGGTCGCTTTCTAACAGCCTCGAGACCCTTTAAGACCTTGATATTCTTAGAGGTATAGTCGCTCTGCTGGTTTTGGCTCATCCTGAACCGTTCTCTCGCGGTGGATGACTCATTATAGCGCGCGGACCTCGCCGTGTTCCACGTGGAACACCGGAAATCCAGCGCGAACAGGCAGTTGGGCCGACGTTAATCCGGTGATCACGAGTTGCGCCGATGCCTCAAGGAGCGCGTCCATCAACCGGCTCAAAGCCGCCGTATCGAGTTCCGCGGCCGGATCATCGACCAGCAACGTCCCGGGGCTACCTACCTGCTGCGCGTGCACGCGGGTTTGCGCGATAACCAGTGCGGCGGCCGCCAGCTTCTGCTGCCCTCGCGACGCCTCGTCGCGAGCCAGGCCGGATCCGAGCATCACGGTAACGTCCGCGCGATGGGGTCCCGCCTCCGTCGTGCCCAGCTGCCGGTCGCGCGCTGAATGCCTTTCCAGCGCGGCAAGGAGGCCCTCGCTCGGATCCCAACCGGGCGCATAGTCCAGGGTGAGAGGTTGCCGGAGCAGCGCGGCGCCCACTGCGGCAACCGCTGGCTTAAGCACGGATAGATATCGACTTCGAAGGTCGTGAACGTCTTCGCCGGCCTCCGCCAGGGCGACCGACCACGCACCCAGCTCTCCGGTCCCGGCGCCCGCCTTCAGGGCGGCGTTCCGCTGGCTCAACAGTCTGCGGTAGCGCCGCCACGTTTGGAGATAGTCATGTTCCACGTGGAACACTCCCCAATCGAGGAACCGCCGTCGCTCGCTCGGAGTGCCCTGCACGAGCTCATGAGAGCCGGGATCGAGGACATGGACAGGGAAAAGCGCCGCGAGAGCCGCCGCGCCGGACGCCGGCTCTCCGTCGATCCGTTTCTCCAGCCGCCCGTGGCTCCAGGCTACGCCCACGCGCCGGTTGCGGGAGCCGGTTGCCACTTCGCCGAACACGGCGAATTCACTGTGCCCCCGGGTAACCAGGCGGCGCACCTGGCGGGTCCGAAACGACCGTCCCCGGCCAAGCAGGAAGACCGCCTCGAGCAGGCTCGTTTTGCCCGCACCGTTCGGCCCGAGGATGTAGGTGATCGCTGGATCGAGCCCGAGCTCCGCGTCCCTCAAGCACCGCAGCGTCGTAACATGAATTCGGCTCAGCGCCAACGGATCTGATCGAGCGTGCCTACAGTCGCATCGGCATGACGACGAACTTCGTTCCGCCGTCACCCGGCTCGCGAATCAGACAGCTCGAGTTGGCGTCGGTAACTCCCAGCTCCACCTGGTTGCTGTCGACTGCGGCGAGCGCATCCAGCAGGTAATTGACGTTGAATCCAATTTCCATCGCGTCGCCGGTGTACTCGACCTCGAGCGTCTCCACGGCTTCCTCCTGCTCCGGGTTATTCGCCTGCAGTACGACCGTATTCCCATTGAGCTCCAAACGGACACCCCGGTATTTTTCGTTCGACAAGATCGCCGTGCGCTGCAGGGCTTGCCGCAGCAGGCTCCGATCAGCGGTTAGCACGTTGCGCGGCTGATTCGGGATAACACGCGCATATTCCGGGAATCGGCCATCAATTAGCTTCGAAGTGAGGCGATTTCCGTCGATCTGTACGCGAATGTGATTGGCGCCCAGAGCGATTTCCACATCGCCCTCCCCGTCTAGCAGACGTCCGAGCTCGAGCACGCCCTTGCGAGGAACGATCAGCTGCTCGTCGCGCGCGGCGGCGCTGCCAAGCTCGACCTCCGCCAGCGCCAAACGGTGTCCGTCAGTGGCCACCGCGCGGAGCTTCTTTCGCTCGGTTTCGAGCAACAGCCCGTTGAGGTAATAGCGAACATCCTGCTGTGCCATCGAGAAGTGGGTCTTGTCCACGAGCCTGCGCAAGTCCTGCCGGCTGATCCGTAACGTCTGCTTCGCCGCGAGCCCCTCCACCGTCGGAAAATCGGCCGCCCGCAACGTCGACAGCGTGAAACGGCTCCGGCCCGCCTTTACCGTCAGCCGCTCGCCGCTCAGGCTTATCTCGAGATTCGCGCCCTCCGGCAATGCGCGGCAGATCTCATGGAGCTTCCGGCCCGGGACGGTGATGTCGCCGACGCTATCCACCTTCACCTCGGCGTCGGCGACCATCTCGACCTCGAGATCCGTCGCCGTGACCTGGAGCTTTCCCTCCTGAGCGCTCAACAACACGTTGCTGAGAATCGGCATCGTCTGCCGTCGCTCTACCACACCCACGACCGTCTGCAGGGGCTTCAGGATCGTTTCCCGAGATGCGCTGAACTTCATTATTGTTTCTACCTATTCTTTGAGCATTGGTTGTAGCTCTTGAGGTCCAAAAAATCGCTGGATAAGTCGATTTTATCTCTAGAGTCAAAAACTTGCGGATTTACGAGCGGGTGGGTAACAAGCCGTTTGGCTGTGCCCTGCCTGTGCATGAAAACTTATCCCCACCTTCTCGACACCTCACCCACCCTAAGCCGTCAGGGTTCTCAAGAGGTTGTTATAGTCCTCCGAGACCCGCGTATCCGTGTCGCGCAATTCCTTCACGCGCCGGCACGCATGCAGCACCGTCGTATGGTCGCGTCCTCCGAATGCGTCGCCGATCTCGGGCAAGCTGTGCGTCGTGAGCTCCTTCGCGAGGGCCATCGCGATTTGACGCGGGCGCGCAATCGAGCGGCTGCGACGCTTGGACAATAAATCTCCCATCCGGATTTTGAAATACTCGGCCACGGTCTTCTGGATGTTCTCCACCGTCACGAGCTTGTCCTGCAGAGCAAGCACGTCTCGCAACGCCTCTTTCGCGAAGTCGAGGGTGATCGTTTGACCGGTGAACCGCGCATTCGCGAGCACGCGCCGTAAAGCGCCCTCGAGCTCCCGAACGTTCGAACGGATGCGTTGGGCGACGAAAAACGCAACCTCTTCCGGCAACACTTCGCCCTCGGCGGCCGCCTTGCTCATCAGAATCGCGACGCTCGTCTCGAGCTCCGGCGGCTCGATGGCCACCGTCAGCCCCCAACCGAATCGCGACTTGAGCCGCTCCTCGAGCCCCGAAACCTCCTTCGGATAGCGGTCACAGGTGAGGATGATCTGCCGCTGCCCTTCGAGCAACGCGTTGAACGTGTGGAAGAATTCTTCCTGCGAGCGCTCCTTGCCCGCGAAGAACTGGATGTCGTCGATCAACAGCGCGTCGAGCGACCGGTACGACCGTTTGAAGTCGGCAATCGTGTTGTGCTGCAGACCCCGCACCATATCGCTGACGAACCGCTCGGAGTGCACGTACGCCACTCGCGCGCTCGGATCCGCTCCCACGATCAAGTTACCAATCGCGTGCATCAGGTGGGTCTTACCGAGGCCCACGCCCCCGTAGATGAACAACGGGTTGTACGCGCTGCCCGGGTTCTTCGCCACCTGCAATGCCGCCGCTCGCGCGAGCTGGTTGCTCTTGCCTTCGACGAAGCTGTCGAAGGTGAACGCGGGGTTCAAACGGCTCCCGAGCTGCGGCGGCGCAATCCGCGGCTCACTCTCGACGGTGGCGACCTCGCGCCGCGCGACCGGGCGACTGCCGACTTCCAGCACGATCTCGGACCCCGCTTGGCCGTGGTCGGTCCACCAGCTGCGGATTTGCTCCAAGCAATGCGTTCTCACCCAATCGACGACGAACCGATTCGGCGCCAACAGCTTCAGCGCCGAGCCGCTGTCGATCGGCTGCAGCGGACGGATCCAGGTGTTGAGCTGCTGCTCGGACAGCACCGCCTCGAGCATGCGAACACACTGATTCCAAAGGGACGAGTAGACCGCCGAGTTCTCTGCCACCGGAGCTCTTCGAGACGAATGAGATTGTTGCGCTGGGCTAGGGAGGTAGGGAGTCTAAATCCGCGCGCCGCGGTTATCCACAGGTACGCGGAGTCGCTAACCACTCTGCCCACGCCGTCGCAGAAAGCGCCGCGGTATTGACACATCCGCGCCCGCCGCGTACAGTTCGCGGCTTTCGTCCGGCCCACATCCTTTTGTTTCCAAAGCAGTTTTAGCCTTGCGGGTGACCTCACCATGAAACGCACTTTTCAACCGAGCAATCTGCACCGCAAGCGCACCCACGGCTTTCGTGCGCGCATGGCCACTCGCGGCGGCCGAAAGGTTCTTGCAAGCCGCCGGCAAAAAGGCCGCGCCCGTCTCTCGCCCTGACGGATCGTCACTTGGCGCCGCGTTGCGAGCGAACCCGGCAGGGTTCTCCCCTCGGCAGCGCCTGCACACCGCGACCGAGTTCGGTCGAGTCTTCGCCGATCCAGCGCGCTCCAACGATCGATACTTCACGGTGCTGGCACGGCCGAATGAACGTTCGATCGCGAGACTCGGTCTGACGATCTCGCGGCGCGCGGCCAAGCGAGCGGTCGATCGCAACAGGCTGAAGCGGCTCGCCAGGGAAAGCTTTCGAATGCACCGACAACTGCCGGCTTGGGACTTCGTGATTCTCGCGCGCGCGGGCGCGGATCGCGCCGACCGCCGCACGTTGCGCGACAGCCTCGACAAGCACTTCGAGCGGCTCGCCAAGCTCGCTCTCGCGAGCCGCGATGGATAACGTTCGCGTCGCACTATGGCTCGCGCTGCTCGCGATGTTGTGGCTCGCCTATACGGCCTGGGTCACCGACCATCCGCCCCCGGCACCCGCAAACGTGCCGAGCGCCGTCAACCCCGCCGATAGCGGCACCGCACTCTCGAATGGTGCGGACCGGTTGCCCAGCTTGCAGGGCGCTCCGCCGGCGGCGACCGCGCCGGCGCCCCCGGCAGAAGCCGCGTTCACGCCGCCGGCGGACGTCGTCCACGTCCGCACCGATGTCCTGGACGTGCTGATCAACCTGCGCGGCGGCGACCTGGTTCGCGCGGACTTACCCAACTATCCGGTCACAAAGCACGAACCCGACAAGATCGTGCGACTTCTCGACTATTCCCCTGAAGATCGCTTCCTGATTCAGACAGGTTTGCGTGGCGTCGAGGGCGCCCAGCAATTGAATCAGCAGGCCCTATACCGAAGCGCAAGCCCAAGTTACGAGCTCGCACCCGGGCAAGACGAGCTCGTCGTCACGCTCGAATGGGCGGGCGACGGCGCCTTGATGGCGAAGAAGACCTACACCTTTCGACGCGGCCAATACGCCGTGGACCTAGCGCTCACCGCCACGACCCGACCGGGTGCGAACTGGCAGGGAGCCCCCTATCTGCAAATGCGCCGCCTGCACAAGCCGCCCAAGCGGCGCTACACGGGCGTGGACACCTATTCGGTCACCGGCCCCGTTCTCTACAACGGCGACCACTTCAAGAAGCTCAAGGTCGACGATCTTCTAAAAAACCCGGTCGATCAGACCGAAAAGGGCGGATGGCTCGGCGCGATCCAACATCACTTCGTCACCGTGGCCGTTCCACCTCGCGACGACGACGTGAAATACGACGCCAGCGCCTCCGAGGTGAGGTACGACCCCACGGCGTCCCCCACCGAAGCCAGCCACGAATGGCTGATCAGCGCCGTCGGCAAGACCGTCGACGTCGGCGCCGCGACGCCCCTCGACTATCACTACACGCTGTTCGTCGGCCCGAAGCTCCAAGAGCAGCTCAAAGCGATCGGTGCCGAGGTCGAATACACGGTCGACTATGGCCCGTTGAAGCCCCTCTCCCAGATTCTGTTCACGGTGCTGTCGTTGATCGAGAGCTGGGTGGGCAATTGGGGCTGGGCGATCATCCTCATGACGCTCTTGATCAAGCTCGTGTTCTACAAGCTCACGGCGATGAGCGCGCGTTCGATGGCCAAGATGCGCAAGCTCGCGCCCAAGATGAAAGCGCTCCAGGAACGCTACAAGGACGACCGTCAAGCGCAGAGTCAGGCGCTGATGGAGCTCTATCGCAAGGAAAAGGTGAATCCCGCCGCCGGCTGTTTGCCGATGCTGATCCAGATGCCGTTCTTCTTCGCGTTCTACTGGGTGCTGGTCGAGAGCGTGGAGATGCGCCAAGCGCCCTTCATGCTCTGGATCGACGACCTGTCGTCGCGCGACCCGTGGTTCATCCTGCCGGCAATCCTGGCCGGCCTCATGTTCCTGCAGACGAAGATGAGCCCGCCGCCGCCCGACCCCATGCAGGCGCGCATGATGCAGATCATGCCGCTGGTGTTCGGGGCCGTCTTCTTCTTCTTCCCGGCGGGCCTGGTGCTCTACTGGCTCACGAACACCGGCACCGGCATCCTGCAGCAGTGGCGTATCAACACGCTGGTCGCGCGCGAGTCGAGCTAGCGATCCTTTGACGGGCGCGCCCCCGGAGCGCAAGTGCAGTACCGGCGCGACGACACGATAGCGGCTCTCGCCACGGCGCCCGGGCAAGGCGCCGTGGCGATCGTGCGTGTGTCCGGGCCCGCTGCGCTCGCGATCGGCCGCGCAGTCGGCAGCATCGAGCCGCGCCCTCGCTACGCCGAGCTCTGCACGTTTCGCGACGGCCACGGCTCGCGCATCGACGAGGGTCTGCTGCTGTTCTTCCCGGGCCCGAATTCCTACACGGGTGAGGATGTCGTCGAGCTCCAAGGGCACGGCGGCCGCGCCGTCAGCGACCTGCTGCTCGCGCGCGCCTACGCGCTCGGTGCCCGCGCCGCCGAGCCCGGCGAGTTCACGCTGCGCGCATTTCTCAACGACAAGCTCGACCTGCTACAGGCGGAGGCGGTGGCCGACCTCGTCGCGAGCGGCTCGGGCCTCGCCGCTCGCGCCGCGCTGCGCTCGCTCGACGGCCAGTTCTCCGCGGCGGTCGAGGAGCTCCAGGCCGGGCTCACCGAGCTTCGCGTGCGAATCGAGGCGTGGCTCGACTTTCCGGAAGAGGAGCTGCCGTTCGACGCGGGCGGGGAGTGCGCCGCGGCGATCGAAGCGCTCGTCGCCCGGCTCGACGCGCTCGCCGCCCGCGCGCGCCAAGGCAGCGTGTTGCGCGACGGCTTGAGCGTCGCCATCGCCGGCCCGCCGAACGCCGGCAAGTCGAGCCTGCTGAACCGGCTCGCGGGTTACGACGCGGCCATCGTCACGAACGTGCCGGGCACGACGCGCGACCCGCTGCGCGAGCATCTGACCCTGGGCGGCCTGCCGATCACGATCGTCGACACCGCGGGCCTGCGCGAGGCAACGGATCCGGTCGAGCGCGAGGGCTTGCGGCGGACCCACGTGGAAGTAGGGCGCGCCGATCGCGTGCTTTGGGTGGTCGACGTGCGCGAGCCGCTCGACGCAGCGATCGCCGCGGCGCGCGGCGCGCTCGGCGCCGCCGTGCCGTTTACGCTCGTGCGCAACAAGATCGACCTCGTCGACGATCGCGCTCACGCGAACGAGCTCGGCGCCTTCCCCGTCCTACGGGTCTCGGCCCTGAGCGGCGAAGGACTCGATCTCCTCACCGCGCATCTGCAAACGCTCGCGGGCTTCACCCCGGAGGCTGCGGGCACGTTCAGCGCGCGGCGCCGCCACCTCGATGCGCTCGCGCGAACCAAACGTCACCTGGTGGCGGCGCGCGCAGAGCTCGGCGGCGCGCTCGAGCTCGCGGCCGAGGAGCTCCGCGCCTCGCAAGCCGCGCTCGGCGAGCTCACCGGCGAGCTCACGAGCGACGACTTGCTCGGCGAGATCTTCTCGACGTTCTGTATCGGAAAGTGACGCGCGCTTTAGGCGCGCCAGTCGTGGATGCCCACGACCTTGGCGCGCTCGGGACGCATGGGCGGCGTGCGAGCAATCTCGACGCGGTCGCGGCCGAACTGTTTCGCGAGATGCAGCGCTCGCTCGGCACGCGCAAGCAGCGTGTCGATCGTCTCGCCGATCCGGTGTTGCGCGACGCCGATCGACACCGTCGCAACGACGCCCTGCGCAAGCGGGCTGTCCGACACTCCGAAGCGCAGCGCCTCGGCGAGCAGCTCCGCTTGATTGGCCGTGCACGGCCGCGCGAGCACGGCGAGCGTACCGCCGTCGTGCCGCCCGAACGTGTATTCCGATCGGTGCCACGCCGGCGCGTCCAGCACCGAGCGCAGCCGTGCCGCGAGACCCGCGAGCACTTGATCGCCGACGCTCGCGCCGCGGGTGTCGTTGACGTTGCGCAAACGGTCCAGGTCGGCGAGGCAGAGGCTGAAGACGCCGCCGGACCGCGCGGCGGTGGCCGCGTGCTCGTGGAGCAGGGCGACGAAGCTCGCGCGCGTCAGCGCGCCGGTCAGCGCGTCGAAGGTCGGCTCTAGATTCTGCGGCTCGGGTTCACGTTGTTGCATCGTTCTGGTCGCGCGTCGAGTACGACCGGAACTTTGCAACCCCGTGGCGAGACCTTACGTGACCACGCTCCCAGAAGCGGCAGGCGACGATTTACATAACTGGAAGCGAGCGCTCAACCGAGAATTGCTTCGCGCTGATAGAGCCGCGTGGCGAGCCAGGCGACGGCCGCGCCGAGCGCGAGACTGCTCCCCGCCGACAGCGCCACGTACGAAGGCACGAGCGGCTGGCCCTTGATCAACATCGTGACCAACAGGTGCTGGCTCAGACTCGGGATCCACATGAGCTTCTGCGCAGGCTCCACGTTCAGCATCGACGCGAACATCACCGGCATCGTCGGCACGAGCAGCACGAACGTGAGATAGGTTTGCGCCTCGCGATAAGTCTTCGAGAACGACGCGATGAGCGTCATCAGCGCGGCGCCGAGCGGCGCGATGGGGGCGATCACGGCGAACGCGAGCACCGCGGCGCGGAAGTCGAAGCTCGAGCTCATGCCCAGCTGGTCGAGCGGCATGCGGGCCAGCGAGAACTTGAACGCGGCCAACGTGAGGTCGAGCGACACGAGCATGAAGAAAAGCGTGGCCGTCATCTTGCCGAACAGCACCGCGTTGCGGCTCACCGGCAGCGTGAGCAACGGCTCGAGCGACTTGCGCTCGCGCTCGCCGGCGGTGGAATCGATCGCGAGGTGCAGTCCGCCGCTCAACGTCGCGAACAGCAGGAAGTACGTGAGCACGCCGAGCAGCAGCGCGGAGCGGCCGGCCGGTGTCGACACGTCGTACTCGTCGAGGACGAGCGGCCGCAGGAGCGCCGGGCTCGAGCCGGTCGCCACGAGCCGCAGCGTGCCGATCTGCTGGCTATACGCGTCGACGGCGCCGCGCACGCGCTGAGCCCGGCTCGTGGTGCGGTTCTTGGACCGGTCGAGGATCAGCGTGACGCGGGCGGCCTGCTCCGTGCCGAAGTCGTCGTCGTAGCGCTCGTCGATGACGAGCACGAGATCGTTGCGGCCGGCGGCCACCGCGGCCGCGGCGCCGTCGAGATCCGTGAACTCGGCCCGGCCCACATCCCGGATGTTGCGCGCCTTCAAAAACGCGACGAGATTCGGCGCTCGCTCGCTTCCCAAGATCACGATCGACAGCGGCTCCTCCGCGGCCGACACGTTCTGCTTGACCACGACGTTGATCAGCACCGCGAACACCGCCGGTCCGAGCAGCAGGCCGAACAGCAGCGACACGATCGCCCGCCGCTCGCGCAGCGTCTCGATGATCTCCTTGCGGCAGACCGTCAACAGCGTCGCGATCATGCGGCCGCCGCGCCCCCAGCCGCCGAGACGGCTTCGACGAAGATCTCCTCGAGGCTCTTGCCGGGAAAGCGCTCCGCGAGGCCGCCGGGCGTGCCTGTCAGCGTGACGCGGCCCGCGGCGATGATCACGAGCTCGTCGACGAGCGCCTCCACTTCCTGCATCACGTGACTCGACAGCAGCACGCAGCGGCCCTGCGCGCGCAGCTCGCGGAGCCACTCGCGCAAGTGGCGCGTGGCCATGACGTCGAGGCCGTTGGTGGGCTCGTCGAGCAGCAGGTGCTGCGGATCGTGGATCAGCGAGCGCGCCAGCGCGACCTTCGTGCGCTCGCCCTGCGAGAACCCCTTCGCGCGCCGGTCCGCGATCGCGCCCAAGTCGAGCCGCTCGAGGAGGGCGTCGGTACGGCGTTTCAAATCGGCGTCCGACAGTCCGTGCAGCCGGCCGTAGTAGAGGATGTTCTCGCGCGCCGTGAGGTTCTGGTAGAGCCCCGAGCTGTGCGGCAGCACGCCGAGCGAGCGCCGTGCGCGCAGCGAGTCCCGCGTGAGCTCCAGGCCGCCGATCCGCGCCGTGCCGCTGTCGGGCTTGATCACCGTGGCGAGGATCCGGAGGCACGTGGACTTGCCGGCGCCGTTCGGCCCGAGCAAGCCCGTGATCTTGCCGTCGCCGGCGCGGAAGCTCACGCCGTTCAAGGCGCGCACGGCGCCGAACTGCTTGTGCAGGCCGTCGACCTCGATCATGGCGCCGGTCCGAGCGGGCTCAAGAAGAACGGGACCGGGGGCTCGAGCGCGAGGCACCGCGAGTCGAGCTCCTGCGGCGCGGGCTTCTCCAGGAACTCACGCAGCAGGCGCGGCGCGCAGCCGACCAGCAGCAACCCGTGGCCCTGATCGCGGCCGACGAGGTGCGCGCTGTTGCTCAAGCCCCCGTCGATCACTCGTTCGGCATAGGCGGGCGGTGTGATCGGATCGTTCGAGCCCGACATCAGCAGCGCGGGCGTTTGCGACGACACGAGCGTCTTGAAGTCCGGGTCGATCTGTCCGGCCGGCCAGCGCGAGCAGATCACGCGCATGGCGTCGACCAACGCCCGGCCGAGGTAGGTCTTGTCGAGGCCGTCGCCCGCGTCGGCGGGGAAGAAGGGGGCGTCCTCGGTGCAGAGCACCGAGTTGCTCATCGGGAAGCTCAGCGATTCCGGCAGTCCCCTGAGCGTGGTGCGGGCCTGGCCGAACAGGCCTTCGTAGTTGCCGTCTTGCCCCTCGTCGATCAGCAACGGGATCAGCGCAACCGTCGCCTGGTTGTAGCTCAAGAACCGGACGAGCGCGCGCAAGTGCAGGTCGGTGAACTTCCCCGGCGGAACTCCGGCCGCGCCGGGCTCGGGCATGTCCACAGGCGACGTGGAGAGCCGCGTGAGCAAGGACTGGAACTCCCCGCGCAGACCCGGAAACCGCTTCGAGCACTGCGGATCGTCAGCGCAGCGCTCGAAGATCCGATCGAGCGCGCGTTGTGCCTCGCGAGCAACGTCGGGCCCGAGCGCGACGTCGGGCGGCACCACGCCGTCGAGCACGATCGCGCGAACACGCTCGGGGAAGCGCCGCAAGTAGTGCTGCGCGACGCGCGTGCCGTAGGAGATTCCATACACGTTCCATTGCTCGATGCCGAGCGCAGCGCGCACGCGGTCGAGGTCGCGCACGGCCACGGACGTCGAGTAGAACCGCGGATCGTGGTGGAGGTCGGCCACGCACTTGTCGAGGAACGACTGGAGCGCCGGCGTGCCGGCGGTCTCGAGCGCGAGGTCGTCGGGCACGCTGCAGGCAAAATCGTCGGCGGACCCGCCCGTGCCGCGCTGATCGACGAGGATCAGCTCGCGCTCGCGCCGCACCTGCTCGAACGCGCCGCGGGCCTCGAGGTAGAAGTCCACGGTGCCTTGCCCGGGGCCGCCGGCGATGAGCAGCAGCGGATCGGGGCGGGGATTCGCGCTCTGCGACGCGATTCGCGCCACCGACAGCTCGACCTTGGGGCCGTCCGGCCGCGCGGGATCCTCGGGAACCGCGAGCTTGGCGCACCGGGCAAACACTGCGGGCAACGACGCCGACGCCAGGCGGCAAGGATGCTCGGCCAACGCCGCGTCTTGCGCCGGCGCGAGGCGCGGAATGACGAGTGCCGCGGCCGCGCCCAAGGCGAGGCCCAGCGTCTTGAGCCGCTGCATAGCGGCGCATGATACGGATAGAATCCGGCGGGAGACAGCGCTTTTCCCGCGCATCGCCGCGGAGATGACGAGCACGATGGAATATCCGAATCGCTACGACTGCATCGTCGTCGGTGGCGGCCACGCCGGCACCGAGGCCGCATTGGCGGCCGCGCGGCTCGGCTGCCGCACTTTGCTGCTCACGCAAAATCTCGAGACGCTGGGGCAAATGAGCTGCAATCCGGCGATCGGCGGCATCGGCAAGGGGCACCTCGCGAAGGAGATCGACGCGCTCGGCGGGGCGATGGCCCGCGCCACCGATCGCGCGGGCATCCACTTCCGTACTCTGAACGCGAGCAAGGGGCCCGCCGTGCGGGCCACGCGCGCGCAGGCCGACCGCGCGCTCTACAAGCGCGCGATCCGCGAGATCTTGGACGCCGAGCCGAATCTCACGCTGCTCCAGCAGAATGCGGACGCGCTGCTCGTCGAAGGCGAGCGGGTTCGCGGCGTCGTCACGCAGACCGGCATCAGGATCAAGGGCGAGGCCGTGGTGCTCACGGTCGGCACTTTTTTGGACGGCAAGATCCACGTCGGCCAGGTCAATTACTCGGGAGGCCGGGCAGGCGACGCGGCGTCCATCGGGCTCGCGCGGGGGCTCCGCGGCCTCGGCTTGAACGTGGGCCGCCTGAAGACGGGCACGCCGCCGCGTATCGACGGCCGCAGCATCGACTACACCCACCTCGCCGAGCAGCCGGGCGACACGCCGACGCCGGTGTTCTCCTTCTTGGGACGGCGCACGGAGCATCCGCACCAGGTGTCGTGCCACATCACGCACACCACGGAGCGCACGCACGACGTCATTCGCGCCGGCCTCGACCGCTCGCCGCTCTTCACCGGCGCGATCGAAGGCATCGGCCCGCGCTACTGCCCGTCGATCGAGGACAAAGTGGTACGGTTCGCCGACCGCACGCGCCATCAAATCTTCATCGAGCCCGAAGGACTCACGACCTTCGAGATCTATCCGAACGGCATCTCGACGTCGCTGCCCTTCGACGTGCAGCTCGACCTCGTGCGCTCGATCCCCGGCTTCGAGCGCGCGCACGTCACGCGCCCGGGCTACGCGATCGAGTACGACTTCTTCGACCCGCGCGATCTCAAGTCCACGCTCGAGACGAAGGCCGTCGCGGGGCTCTACTTCGCGGGGCAGATCAACGGCACCACGGGCTACGAGGAGGCGGCCGCCCAGGGCATCGTGGCCGGCATCAACGCGGGCCTGCGCGTGAAGGGACGCGAGCCGTGGTCGCCGCGGCGCGAGGAGGCGTACTTGGGCGTGCTCATCGACGACCTCATCACCCGCGGCGCCACCGAGCCGTACCGGATGTTCACGAGCCGCGCGGAGTTCCGGCTGTCGCTGCGCGAGGACAATGCCGATCTCAGGCTCACGCCGGTTGGCCGCGCGCTCGGCGTGGTGCCCGACGAGCGCTGGCGCGAGTTCGAAGCGCGCCGCGAGTGGCTCGCGAGCGAGACCGCGCGGCTCCGCGGCATCGTCGTGAAGCCCGCGGACGTGCCCGACGGCGCCGCGATCGAGCCGCTCGCCCGCGAGGTCCACGCGTTCGACCTGCTGCGGCGCCCGTCGGTGAGCTACGCGGACCTCGCCGCGCTGCCGCGCGTCGGCACTTCCGCTGCGCTCGCGAGCATCGACGCGGAGCGTGCGGAGCAGCGCATCGCGAGCCTCGAGATCGAGGCGCACTACGCGGGCTACGTCGAGCGCCAGGGCGTCGAGATCGAGCGGCAGAAGCGTCAGGCCGACACCGCGTTGCCCGCCGACTTCGACTACGCACGGGTCAACGGCTTGTCGAACGAGATTCGGGAGAAGCTCGCGCGGATCCGGCCGAACGACATCGGCCAGGCCGCGCGGATCTCGGGCATGACGCCGGCGGCGATCTCGCTGCTTCTCATCCATTTGAAACGCGCGCGCCGCATCGCGTGATCGCGCATCCTCGGAGCCACGCACCGCGATGAATTGGAGTGACTCGGGGATGAAGCGCTTCGGTGCGTTGGCGGCAATGGCGGTGGCAAGCCTCGCGCTTGCCGCGTGTGGCGGAAACGGCAACGGCACGAGCCCCGCGGCCGCCACGGTGCAAGTCGGCGGCGCAACCGGCAAGGAGCTCGCCGACGTCCAAATCCTGCGGATCGGCAACGGCGCCGAGATCCAGACGCTCGACCCTCATCGCGGCGAGGAGGTTCAAGGGTCGAACGTGCAGCGCGACTTGTTCGAAGGCCTCGTGAACGAAGCGCCGAACGGCGACATCGTGCCCGGCGTGGCCGAGTCGTGGACGATGAGCCCCGACGGCACCACCTACGTGTTCAACCTGCGGCACGACGCGCGCTGGTCGAACGGCGACCCGGTCACCACGGCCGACTTCGTCTACGGTTTCCGCCGCGGCGTGGACCCGAAGACGCTGTCGACGTACAGCTTCATCTTGAGCCCGATCGTGAACGCCGACGCGATCGCCGCGGGTAAGCAGCCGCCGGAGGACTTGGGCGTGCGCGCGATCGACGACTACACGCTCGAGATCAAGCTCTCGCACCCGACGCCGTACTTCGTGGGGCTGTTGCAGCACAGCATGACCTACCCGCTGCACCGCGCGAGCTACGAGAAGTATGGCGCCGAGTTCACGCGGCCCGGCAACCTCGTGAGCAACGGCGCGTTCCAGCTCGCCGACTGGGTGGTGCAATCGCACATCAAGCTCGTGCGCAATCCGCATTACTGGAACAACGCCAACACCAAGCTCGACGAGGTCTGGTTCTATCCCACCGAAGACCAGTCGGCCGAGCTGCAGCGCTATCGCGCCAACGAGCTCGACCTCACCGACGTCGTGCCGGCGACGCAGATCAAGTGGATCAAGGAGAACCTCCCGAGCGAGTTCGTCGTGGCGCCGTACCTCGGCAGCTATTTCTACGGCTTCAACACCACGCGGCCGCCGTTCAAGGACAAGCCGAAGCTGCGCCGCGCGCTCGCGCTCGCGATCGATCGGGAGGTCATCACCGAGCAGGTGGTGGCGGCCGGTCATACGCCGTCGTTCGGCTGGGTGCCGCCCGTGGCCCACTACCAGCCGCAGCAGATGCCCGAGGCTAGGTGGACGCAGGCCGAGCGCGAGGCCGAGGCGAAACGCCTGTACGCGGAGGCCGGCTACTCCGCGGAGAATCCGCTGCGCACCCAGCTCATGTACAACACGCAGGAGAACCACCGGCGCATCGCGGTCGCGATCGCGTCGATGTGGAAACGCGTGCTCGGCGTAGACACCGAGATCATCAACCAGGAATGGAAGGTGTACCTCGACACGCGCAACAGGAAGGTCGACACGCAGGTCTACCGTCACGGCTGGATCGGCGACTACAACGACGCGTTCACCTTCGCGGAGATGCTCCGCTCGACGGCCGGCTTGAACGACACGGGCTACAGCAATCCCGAATACGACCGGCTGGTGACGGCCGCGCAATCCGAGCTCGACCTCGACAAGCGCGGCGAGCTGCTCGAAGCGGCCGAGCGCGTGATGCTCGCCGACATGCCGATCCTGCCGATCTACACGTATGTGACGGCGCGCCTCAAGAAGCCGTGGGTTGGCGGTTACGAGTCGAACATCATGGACCACCATCCGCACAAAGACCTCTACATCCTCGAGCACTAGGCCGGACGCTTGCTGCGCTACTCGTTACGCCGGCTACTCGGTGCGATCCCGACGCTGTTCCTGCTGATCGCGTTTGCGTTCTTCATGATCCGCGCGGCGCCGGGCGGGCCCTTCAGCCGCGAGCGGCAGCTGCTGCCCGAGGTCGAGGCGAACTTGAACGCGGCCTACCATTTGGACGAGCCGCTCTATGCGCAATTCGGCCGCTACCTGATCGGCGTGCTGCACTTCGACTTCGGGCCGTCGTTTCAGTACCGCGACTACACCGTCACGGAGCTCATCAAGGCGGGTTTCCCGGTGTCGCTCACGCTCGGCGGCGCCGCGATGCTGCTCGCGCTCCTGGTGGGCGTCACGCTCGGCTGCATCGCGGCGCTGCGCCAGAACACCGCCGCCGACTACGGCGTGATGAGTGTCGCGATGACCGGCATCTCGATACCGAATTTCGTGATGGCGCCGCTCCTGATCCTGCTGTTCGCCGTGACTTTGCACTGGCTGCCGGCCGGCGGGCTCGGCGGCGTGCGCAACATGGTGCTGCCGGTGGTCGCGCTCGCGCTTCCGCAGATCGCGTATCTGTCGCGGCTCACGCGCGGCAGCATGATCGAGGTGCTGCGCAGCAATTTCATTCGCACGGCGAAGGCGCAGGGTCTGCCGACCGGTCAAATCATCTTCAGGCACGCGCTCAAACCCGCGCTGCTGCCCGTGGTGTCGTACTTCGGTCCCACGGCCGCCACCGTGATCACGGGCTCGGTGGTCATCGAGCAGATCTTCAGCTTGCCCGGTATCGGCCGGTTCTTCGTGGCCGGAGCCTTGAATCGCGACTACACGCTCGTCATGGGCGTGGTGATCTTCTACGGCGCGCTGATCATCGCGTTCAACCTGCTGGTCGACCTCGCGTACGCGTGGCTCGATCCGAAGGTGAAGTACCAATGAGCGCCGGAGCCGCGAGCGTCACGGCGGAGCTCGAGCGCGGCCGCGGGCTCTGGGCCGACGCCTGGCGCAAGCTCAAACGCAATCGCGCCGCCGTGGCCGGCGCGTGGATCATCGGCTTCATGACCGTGCTCGTGATCGTGGGACCGTGGTTCAGCTCGCACGCCTTCGACTTCACGGACTTCGCGAGCATCTCCATGCCGCCGAGCTTCGACGCCGGGCGCCCGTTCGGCACCGATACGCTCGGCCGCGATCTATTCGTGCGAACGCTCTACGGCGGCCGAATCTCGCTGCTCGTGGGAATCGTGGCCACGGCCGTGAGCCTAGCGATCGGCGTGACCTACGGCGCGATCGCCGGCTACTTCGGCGGCCGCCTCGACGCCGTGCTCATGCGCATCGTCGACATCCTCTATGCGATGCCGTTCATGTTCTTCGTGATCCTGCTGATGGTGTTCTTCGGCCGGAACATCCTCTTGATCTTCGTCGCGATCGGCGCGGTGAACTGGCTCGACATGGCGCGCATCGTCCGCGGCCAAACGCTGTCGCTGAAGCGCCGCGAGTTCGTCGAGGCGGCCGAAGCGCAGGGCGTGGGCGCGTTCGCGATCATCCGCAGGCACGTCGTGCCGAACCTGCTCGGCGTCGTCGCGGTCTATGTCACTCTGACGATTCCCCAGGTGATCCTCATCGAATCGTTCCTGAGCTTCTTGGGCCTCGGCGTGCAGGAGCCCATGACGTCGTGGGGCGCGCTCGTGCACGACGGCGCGGCCGAGCTCGAGAGCGCCCCGTGGATCCTGATCTTCCCGGCCGTGTTCCTCGCGGTCACGCTGTTCTGCTTCAACTTCGTGGGCGACGGCATGCGCGACGCGCTCGACCCGAAGGACCGCTGACGTGGCCGTGCTCGCCGTCGAAGGCCTGAACGTGCGCTTCGCGACGCCCGACGGCGAGGTCCACGCGGTCAAGGACCTCACGTTCGCGCTCAAGGAAGGCGAGACGCTTGGGCTGGTCGGCGAGTCGGGATCCGGCAAGAGCCAGAGCCTGCTCGCGCTGCTCGGCCTGCTCGCGGCGAACGGCCGCGTGTCGGGCACCGCGCTGTTCGACAACCGCGATCTCCTCGCGCTCCCGGAGCGCGAGCTCCGCGGCGTGCGGGGACGGAAGATCTCGATGATCTTTCAGGACCCGATGACGTCGCTCAATCCCTATCTCACGATCGAGTCGCAGCTCGTGCAGGTGGTGCGGGCGCACGAGCGCGTGTCGACGAAGGCCGCGCGCGTGCGCTGCATCGAAATGCTCGAGGCCGTCGCGATCCCGGAAGCCGCGGCGCGCTTCAAGCGCTATCCGCACGAGCTGTCGGGCGGCATGCGGCAGCGAGTGATGATCGCGGCGAGCTTATTGCTCGGCCCCAAGGTGCTGATCGCGGACGAGCCCACCACGGCGCTCGACGTCACCGTGCAGGCGCAGATCCTCGAGCTCATGAAGGACGTGAAGCGCCGCTTCGGCACCGCGATCATCCTCGTCACGCACGACCTCGGCGTGATCGCGGGGCTCGCCGACCGCGTGCTCGTGATGCACGGCGGCGAGCTCAAGGAGCAGGGCGTCGTCGAGGACATCTTCTATCGACCGCGCCACGAGTACACGCGCTCGCTGCTGGCGGCGGTGCCGCGGCTCGACAGCGCCTCGCGCACTGCCGCGGCCGTCGAAGCGCGGGACGCGGCGCCGCTCGTCGAAGTCCGCGACCTGCAAGTGCACTTCGCCGTGCCGGCGCCGAGCGGCTTCGCCCGGCGCACGCTCAAGGCCGTGGACGGCGTCGGCCTCACGCTCGCCCCCGGCGAGACGCTCGGCGTGGTCGGCGAGTCGGGCTCCGGCAAGTCGACGCTCGCGCGCGCCGTGCTCAAGCTCGTGCCGGCCACCGCCGGCCGCATCAGCGTGCTCGGCACGGACGTCACCGGCATGCGCGCCGCGCGGCTGCGCCCCCTGAAGCGCAACCTGCAAGTCGTCTTCCAGGACCCGCTCGCGTCGCTGAATCCGCGAATGACGGTGGGCGACATCGTCAGCGAGCCGCTCTGGACGCACCGGCCGGAGCTCACGGCCGCCGAGACGCGCGCCAAGGTCGTCGAGATGCTGCGGCGCGTGGGCCTCACGGGCCGCGAGCTCAACCGCTACCCGCACGAATTCTCAGGCGGGCAGTGCCAGCGGATCGGCATCGCGCGGGCGCTCGTGCTCGAGCCGAAGATCGTGGTCTGCGACGAGCCCGTGAGCGCGCTCGACGTGTCGATCCAGGCGCAGATCGTGAAGCTGCTGATCGAGCTGCGCGCCGAGCTCGGGCTCGCGCTGATCTTCATCGCGCACGACCTCGCCGTGGTCCGCCAGATCAGTCACCGCGTGCTCGTGATGTATCTCGGGCGCGTGATGGAGGTGGGGCCGCGCGACGCGCTCTACGAACGGCCGCTGCACCCGTACACGCGGGCGTTGCTGTCGGCGGTGCCGCTGCCCGATCCGCGCGCGGAGCGCGCGCGGCCGCGCGAGCTGCTCTCGGGGGACCTGCCGTCGCCGATCACGCCGCCGTCGGGCTGCCGCTTCCGCACGCGCTGCCGCTATGCCGTCGAGCGCTGTGCAACCGAGACGCCGGCGCTGCGCCGGTTCGACGAGACGCACGTCGCGTGCCATCGGGTGGAAGAATTGGCTAAAATGCGCGGCTGAGAACGGAATCTCCCCGGAGTCTCCCCTTGGTTCACTCGACCTCTTCGCGCCCGAAGGCGCACGTTTTCGCGGCCGTTTTGACCGTAAGCGCTCTCGTTTGCTTCATCGCCGCGCGCGCGCCGGCTCAGCAACTCGCCGAGCAGGCGAAGGCCCCGGCCGCGCCGCCCGCGCCGTTGATGCCCATCACGCTCACCGGCGACGCCGGCCGCGGCGTCGTGCTCGCCACCACTTGCGGCGGCTGCCACGGTGTGCCGGACTCGCACAACGCCTATCCGGCGTACCACGTGCCCAAGCTCGGCGGCCAGAACGCCGACTACATCGAGGTCGCGCTGCAAGGCTATCGGCGCGGCACGCGCAGCCATCCGACCATGCAGGTGCAGGCGGCGACGCTGTCCGACCAGGACATCGCGGACATCGCGGCGTACTTCTCCACCTACGAGGGCGCGCCGGCGGCCGGCAAGTCGAGCGCGAGCGCCGTCGACATCGAGGCCGGCAAGCGCGCGTCGATGCCGTGCCAGGCGTGCCACGGCGAGGTGGGCGTCGCACCGGCACCGCAGTGGCCGACATTGGCGGGCCAGCACGAGTCCTACCTCGAGCAGGCGCTCAAGCAGTATCAGACCGGCCAGCGCAACGACGCGGTGATGGGGGCGATGGCCAAGCCGCTCGACTCCGCAACGATCGCGCAGCTCGCCGCGTACTTCTCGTCGCAGACCCACCTGCACGGCACCGAGCCGCGCTGAAAATAGGGACATGCTGCTTTTCGGCGGCAGCCGAACCTCGAGGAAGCACGGCGTATGCCACGCGCCGACATCGACGCCGCCCCCGCCGCGGAGATAGGGCGACGTATCGAGGCGGCCGGCCTCGACCTCGCGCCGGCCGCGGTTGAATCGCTCGCGCGCTTCGCCGAGCTCCTGATCCGCTGGAACCGCGTCTACAACCTCACGGGACCGATCCGCGATGTGGGCGAGCTCGTGGACCGTCACCTCGTCGAGAGCCTGGCGCTGGGGCCGCTCCTGCGCGGCGCGCGAGTGGCCGACGTGGGCTCGGGCGGGGGCTTGCCCGGCATGCCGCTCGCGATCGCGGAGACCGCCCGCTCGTTCACGCTGATCGAGAGCCGCGCGAAACGCGTACGGTTCCTGCGGCACGTCGTCATGGAGCTCGGCCTTCGCAACGCCGAGGTCGCACACGGCCGGGCCGAGCTCTTACGTCCCGAACGGCCGTTTGATACCGTGCTCGCGCGAGCCGTCGCGCCGCCGGCGGAGCTGCTCACGATCTGCCGGCCTCTCACGGCGCCCGGCAGCGTGCTGTTGCTGCTGACCGCGGCGCATTTGCGCGAGACGTTTCGAGGGCTCGCGCCGGACTTCGTCTTGAAGGACGATGCCGGGAGCGCGGCGCCTTTGCTCGCGCTGCGCAGCTCGATCGTGTTGTTGGAACGAACCAAGCCTTAATAAGGCGAGGCGGCCATGGCCTCGATAATTACCGTCGCCAACCAGAAGGGCGGCGTCGGCAAGACCACCACGTGCGTCAACCTCGCCGCGTCGCTCGCGGCGACACAGCGCCGCGTGCTGCTCGTGGATCTCGATCCGCAGGCGAACGCCACGATGGGCTCGGGCGTCGACAAGAGCTCGCTCGAGTACACGGTTTGCGACGTGCTGCTCGACGACGTGCCGGTTGCCGACGCGCTCAAGACGCCCGCCGAGGGCGGGTTCACGATCCTGCCGAGCAACCAGGAGCTCACCGCCGCTGAAGTCGAGCTCGTGCAGAAGCCGGACCGCGAGTTCCGGCTGCGCAACGCGCTGCAGTCGGTGCTGCCGCAGTTCGACTACGTGCTCATCGACTGCCCGCCGGCGCTCAACATGCTCACGGTCAACGCGCTGACCGCGGCCGAGCATGTGCTGATCCCGATGCAGTGCGAGTACTTCGCGCTCGAGGGCCTGTCCGCGCTCGTGGGCACGATCGACAAGCTGCGGGCGAGCGCCAATCCGAAGCTCGAAATCCACGGGATCCTGCGCACCATGTTCGACCCGCGCAACAACCTCGCGAACGAGGTCTCGGCGCAGCTCATGAACCACTTCGGCGACCGCGTCTACCGCACCGTGATCCCGCGCAACGTGCGGCTCGCCGAGGCGCCGAGCTTCGGCAAGCCCGTGCTGTTCCATGACAAGTACTCGCGCGGGGCGCTCGCGTATCTCGCGCTCGCGGGCGAGGTCAATCGCCGGTCGGGCGCGCCGCTCCCCCGCGTGCCTCCGACGTAGCGAAAAATAGGGACAGGTTACTTTTTCGGCCGGCACACCCGTGCCCGCGGCCATCGACTCACGGGCCGAAAAAGTAACCTGGCCCTATTTTTCGCGGGGGGCGGGGATTTTCCTCTACAATCCCGCGGACCTGTCGTTTCCGGCCGTCGATGAACAAACGCAAGAGCCTAGGGCGCGGTCTCGACGCGCTGCTCAGCAGCGCGGCAGCCGCGCGCCCCCCGGAAAATCAAGCGCCGGCCGGCGCAAGTGCCGCCGGTCCCGCCCCGGACGGCACGCTCCGCGAAGTGCCCGTTGACCTCCTGTCGCGCGGCAAATACCAGCCCCGCGCCGACATGCGCGACGAGACCCTCGCCGAGCTCGCCGAGTCGATCAAGGCGCAGGGGGTGGTGCAGCCGATCGTCGTGCGGCCGTTGCCCAGAGACGGCAGCGGCGAGACGCGCTACGAGATCGTGGCCGGCGAGCGGCGCTGGCGCGCCGCGCAGCTCGCGGGCCTCCACACCATTCCAGCCGTCGTCCGCGACATTCCGGACGAGTCCGCCGTCGCGGTCGCCCTCATCGAGAACATCCAGCGCGAGAACCTGAACCCCATCGAAGAGGCCCGGGCGCTCAGCCGGCTCGTGGAGGAGTTCGGGCTCACGCACGCGGACGCGGCCGACGCGGTGGGCCGGTCCCGCGTGACGGTGACCAATCTGTTGCGCTTGCTCGAGCTGCCGCGCCCGGTACGCGAAATGCTCGAGCGCCGCGAGCTCGACATGGGCCACGCGCGGGCCCTCGCCGGGCTGCCCTCCGCCGAGCTCCAGCTCGAAGTGGCGCAGCGGGCGCTGAAGCAGGGCTGGAGCGTGCGCGAGACCGAGAGCGCGGCCCGCCGGCTCGGCGGCGCGGGCGAGGGCGCGCGGTCGCCGAAGCGCAAGGCCGAGGGCGGCGACCCGAACGTCCGGCGGCTCGAGGCCGATCTCGCCGAGACGCTCGGCGCCGCGGTCACGATCGAGCACGGCGCCAAGGGCGGCCGCGTGGTCATCCGCTACAACGGGCTCGAGGAGCTCGAGGGCATTCTCGCCCACATCAAGTGAGCCGCCGGCCTCGCGGCGCACACCTGTAAGCCCTCCGGCCGTTGAATAGCACCAGGCGACTGCTTAGAATGCCGCCGGCCGCGATGCCCTCGCGGTAACATTTGCCGTGCTCCTTCGCTGGAAAACGGCAATCCCGGCACCCAAACGAGGCCTTATGGACGACAGCCGCGTCGTGCCGTTGACGTTGCTCGGGCAGACCGTTGTAGCACTGTGTTTGGCCGCGAGTTTTTGGCTTTGGCAGGGGCAGGTGGCCGCAGTGTCGGCTTTGCTCGGCGGCGCAACCGCAGTCATCCCTAACGGGTTTCTGGCCGCGAGGTTGTTGCGGTGGCGCGCGGGCTCGAGCGCGGCGTCGTTGCTGCGGTCGGTCTGGATCGGCGAGGTCGGCAAGCTGCTGCTGACCGCCGTGTTGTTCGCGGCGATCTTCGCGGCGGTACGGCCGCTCGCGCCGCTCGCGGTGTTCTGCGGCTTCATCGCCGCGCAGTTGGTGACGTTCGGCGCCTTGTTGCTCGGCGGCGGGCGGCGGACGGACGCGATAACGAAGAGTTGAACGAGTAATGGCCGAACAGCACGGCGAAAGCGCAACCGAATACATCCAACACCACCTGACCAACCTCACGGTGTGTCGCAAGGACGGCGACTGGGTTTGGAACGAGTGCAAGGGCAACTTCTTTGCCCTGAACGTCGACTCGATGGCGTTCTCGCTGTTGCTCGGCTTCCTGTTCTGCTTCCTCTTCTATCGAGTCGCGAAAAAAGCCTCGGCGACCAAACCCGGCAAGCTCCAGGCCGGCATCGAGTGGGTCATCGTGATGGTGGACGACTCGGTTCGCGGCACGTTCCACGGTAAGAGCAAGCTCATCGCGCCGCTCGCGCTCACGATCCTGTCGTGGGTGTTCTTGATGAACCTCATGGACCTGATCCCCGTCGACTGGCTGCCGCTCGCGGCCGGCGCCGTGGGAGTGCCATATCTCAAGGTGGTGCCGTCCACCGACGTGAACATCACCTTCGGCCTGTCGATCTCGGTGTTCCTGCTGACGATCTTCTATTCGTTCAAGATCAAGGGCGCGATCGGCTTCGGCAAAGAATTCACGATGCATCCGATCCCGCCGCCGACCAAAGGCATCGGGCTCATCGCCGCGCCGCTCATCATCGCGTTCAATCTGATCCTCGAGCTCGTGTCGTTCATCGCCAAGCCGCTGTCGTTGTCGTTGCGGCTCTTCGGCAACATGTACGCGGGCGAGCTCATCTTCATCCTGATCGCGCTGCTGGGTCTTTATCAGCTGCCGCTGCACTTCGCCTGGGCGGTGTTCCACATTCTCGTGATCGCGCTGCAGGCCTACATCTTCATGATGCTCACGATCGTGTACTTGAGCCAGGCTCACGACACGGGCGAGGCGCATTGAGTTATTCGAACGACAAGACTCTCGACTGGAGAAACTGATGGAAACTGTGAGTGGTTTGACGATTCTGTCCGTGGGCCTCTTGATCGGTCTCGGCGCGCTCGGCGTCGGCATCGGCATGGGACTCCTCGGCGGCCGATGGCTGGAAGGCTCCGCGCGCCAACCCGAGCTCGCCAACATGCTGCGCACCCAGATGTTCCTCGTGGTCGCGTTGCTCGACGCCATCGCGATGATCGGTGTCGGTATCGCGCTCTACATGCTGTTCGCGATCGCCGTCCCGATGGTCGGCCAGATCAGCGGCGGCTGACGTACCGCGCCGGCTCTTGGCCGGCGCCCGGTTCGGCACACGGAGGATCCGCGTGGACATCAACATGACCCTCATCGGCCAGGTGATCGCGATGATCGTGTTCGTCTGGTTTTGCATGAAGTTCGTCTGGCCGCTCGTTCTCGGCGTGGTCGAGGCGCGCCAGGCCATGATCGCGAGCGGCTTGGCCGCCGCCGAGCAAGGGCAGAGCGCGCTCGCCAACGCCAAGACCGAGGTGGACAAGCTCATCTCCGCGGCGCGCGAGCAGGCGCGCGGCATCGTGGACCAGGCGAACTCGCGCGCCACCGGCATCGTCGAGCAGGCGAAGGCCGACGGCGAGACCGAGCGCAAGCGCCAGCTCGAGGCCGCGCGCGCCGAGATCGGCGTGGAGATGAATCGCGCCCGCGAGGAGCTCCGCGGCCAGGTTGCCAAGATCGCGGTGGCCGGCGCCGAAAAGGTGCTCGCGCGCGAGATCGACGCGAACGCACATCGCGATCTCCTGAGCCGCTTGGCCGCCGAGCTCTAGACGATGGCTGACGTCGGCACGATCGCCCGCCCGTACGCGAAAGCGCTGTTCGACATCGCGAGCGGCGAGGGCAGGCTCGGCGAGTGGTCGCAGGCATTGAGCGCCGCGTCCGCGGTGCTCGAGGACGCGAACGCGAAGCGCGTGCTCGGCAATCCCACGATCGACGTCGCCAAGCGCGCGGAATTCCTCCGCGCCGTGAGCGTCGGCATCAAGGGCGCGAGCGTGCTCGAGACCTCGCAAGGCAAGGCGCTGCTCGCCGTGCTCGCCGAGAACGACCGGCTCGCGCTGGTGCCCGAGATCGCGGCGCAGTTCGACGCGCTCAAGGCGCAGGCCGAGAACAAGGTCAAGGTCACGATGACGGCGGCCACGCAGGTCGACCCGGGCACGGCCGAGCAAGTGAAGCAGGCGCTCAAGAAGCGGCTCGGCCGGGAAGTGGAGCTCGAGCTCGCGGTGGACCCGTCGCTGATCGGCGGCGCGGTCATCCGCGCGGAGGACATGGTGATCGACGGCTCCGTGCGTGCGCGGCTCGAAAAGCTTGCGGCACAGCTCATCGACTAGAGGATAGAAGAAAGGTGTCGGACACCTGCGGTGTCAGACACGGGCGTCTGAAGTGTCTGACACCGCAGGTGTCTGACACCGGGTTACTAGGTGTCCCACACGCTGGGTGTTCGACACCGGGCTACTGAGGAACAGAAGATGGCAATCAAAGCTTCCGAGATCAGCGAGCTGATCCGGCAACGGATCCAGAACTTCGACGCGAAGGCCGAAGCGCGCGACGTGGGCACGATCATCGCGCTCACCGACGGCATCTGCCGCATCCACGGCCTCACCGACGTGCAGTACGGCGAGATGATCGAGTTCCCGGGCGGCAGCTACGGCCTGGCGCTCAACTTGGAGCAGGACTCCGTCGGCGCGGTGGTGCTCGGCGAATACAAGCACATCTCGGAAGGCGACACGGTCAAGACCACCGGCCGCATCCTCGAGGTGCCGGTGGGCGAGGCGCTGCTCGGCCGCGTCGTGAACTCGCTCGGCCAGCCGATCGACGGCAAGGGCCCGATTGCCGCGACTCAAACGTCGCCGATCGAGAAGGTGGCGCCGGGCGTCATCGACCGCAAGTCCGTGAGCCAGCCGGTGCAGACGGGGCTCAAGGCCATCGACGCGATGGTGCCGATCGGCCGCGGCCAGCGCGAGCTCATCATCGGCGACCGCCAGACCGGCAAGAGCGCGGTCGCGATCGACACGATCATCAATCAGAAGGGCGGCGACCTCGTCTGCATCTACGTCGCGATCGGCCAAAAGGCCTCCACCGTCGCGAACGTCGTGCGCAAGCTCGAGGAGACGGGCGCGCTCAAGCACACGATCGTGGTCGCCTCCACGGCGTCGGAGTCCGCCGCGATGCAGTACATCGCGCCGTACGCCGGCTGCGCGATGGGCGAGTACTTCCGCGACAAGGGTGAAGACGCGCTCATCATCTACGACGACCTCACGAAGCAAGCGTGGGCGTATCGTCAGGTGTCGCTGCTGCTGCGCCGCCCGCCGGGCCGCGAGGCGTATCCCGGCGACGTGTTCTACCTCCACTCGCGTTTGCTCGAGCGCGCCGCGCGCGTCAACGAGGCGTACGTCGAGAAGGTCACCAACGGCAAGGTGAAAGGAAAGACGGGCTCGCTGACCGCGCTGCCCGTGATCGAGACGCAGGCCGGCGACGTGTCGGCGTTCGTGCCCACGAACGTCATCTCGATCACCGACGGCCAGATCTACCTCGAGACCGACCTGTTCAACGCGGGCATCAGGCCCGCGATCAACGCCGGCATCTCGGTGTCGCGCGTGGGCGGCTCCGCGCAGACCAAGATCATCCGCAAGCTCGGCGGCGGCGTGCGTATCGCGCTCGCCCAGTACCGCGAGCTCGCGGCGTTCGCGCAATTCGCGTCGGATCTCGATGCGGCCACGCGCAAGCAGCTCGAGCGCGGCCGCCGCGTAACCGAGCTCATGAAGCAGAAGCAGTACGCTCCCTTGAGCGTCGCCGAGATGGCGCTGTCGCTGTACGCCGTGAACGAGGGCTACATCGACGACGTGCCGGCGAACAAGGTCGTCGACTTCGAGGCCGGCCTGCACGCGTTCGCGCGCGCCAACAACAAGGCGGCGCTCGACGCGATCAACGCCAAGCCCGAGTACAACGACGCGAACGTCGCCGAGCTCAAGAAGATCGTCGAGGCCTTCAAAAAGACGGGCACGTACTGAGAAATGAAAAATAGGGACAGGTTACTTTTTCGTCGAGCATTCTCGGTCGAGCGGCTCGCTCCTCCGAAAAAGTAACCTGTCCCTATTTTCGGGAATAGCGAATGGCAAGCGGCAAAGAGATCCGAACGAAGATCGCGAGCGTCAAGAGCACGCAGAAGATCACGAAGGCCATGCAGATGGTGGCCGCGTCGAAGCTGCGCCGCACGCAGCAGCGCATGGCCGCGTCGCGGCCGTACGCCGAGCGCATCAAGACCGTGATCGGCCACTTGTCCGACGCCAATCCGGATTATCGTCACCCGTATCTCCAGTCGCGCGACATCAAGCGCGTGGGCTACATCATCATCAGCACCGACCGCGGCCTGTGCGGCTCGGTGAACGTCAACATGTTCCGCGAGGTGGTGCGCGATCTTCGCAAGTGGCACGACCAGGGCGTCGAGGCCGATCTCTGCATGATCGGGGCGAAGGGCATCGCGTACTTCCGCCGCTTGAAAGTGAACATCGTCGCGGCCACGAGCGGTTTGGGCGAGGCGCCCAAAGTGGCGGACCTCATCGGCGCGATCGTCACGATGACCGACGCCTATCGCCAGGGGAAGATCGACCGGCTGTTCCTCGTGCACAGCGTGTTCGTGAACACGATGAGCCAGACGCCGACGATCTCGCAGCTGCTACCGGTCGAGCCCATCGACAAGGAGGCGCTGCAGGAGCACTGGGACTACATCTACGAGCCCGGCGCGGCGGAGCTGCTCGACGGCGTGCTCGACCGCTACATCGAGTCGCAGGTCTATCGCGCCGTGGTCGAGAACGTGGCCTGCGAGATGGCTTCGAAGATGGTCGCGATGAAATCCGCGACCGACAACGCGGGCAAGTTCATCGACGGACTCCAGCTCCAGTACAACAAGGCCCGCCAGGCGGCGATCACGCGCGAGATTTCCGAGATCGTCGGCGGCGCGGCGGCCGTTTAATCAGAGAGAAGCAACCATGAGCACCGGAACAGTCGTTCAAGTCATTGGCGCGGTCGTCGACGTGGAATTCCCGCGCGACTCGATCCCGAAGGTCTATGACGCGTTGAAGCTCGAAGACCGCAACCTCACGCTCGAGGTGCAGCAGCAGCTCGGCGACGGCGTGGTCCGCACGATCGCGATGGGCACCTCGGAGGGCCTGCGCCGCGGGCTCGCCGTGAAGAACACCGGCCAGCCGATCTCGGTGCCCGTGGGCTTGAAGACCCTCGGCCGCATCATGAACGTGCTCGGCGACCCGATCGACGACGCGGGCGACATCGGCGCCGACAAGAGCTGGCCGATCCACCGCGAGGCGCCCGCGTACGAGGACCAAGCCGCGTCCACCGAGCTGCTCGAGACCGGCATCAAAGTGATCGACTTGATCATGCCGATCGCGAAGGGCGGCAAGGTCGGTCTGTTCGGCGGCGCCGGCGTAGGCAAGACGGTCACGCTGCTCGAGCTCATCAACAACATCGCCAAGGAGCACGGCGGCTTCTCGGTGTTCGCAGGCGTCGGCGAGCGCACGCGCGAGGGCAACGACTTCTACCACGAGATGAAGGACGCCGGCGTTCTGAACAAGGTGGCGCTCGTGTTCGGCCAGATGAACGAGCCGCCGGGCAACCGCCTGCGCGTGGCGCTCACGGGCCTCACGATGGCCGAGTACTTCCGCGAGGAAGGCAAAGACGTGCTGATGTTCATCGACAACATCTACCGCTACACGCTCGCGGGCACCGAGGTGTCGGCGCTGCTCGGCCGCATGCCTTCGGCCGTAGGCTACCAGCCGACGCTCGCCGAGGAGATGGGCGTGCTGCAAGAGCGCATCACGTCGACGAAGAC
>DASUFK010000085.1:0-8808 GCA_036274615.1 Gammaproteobacteria bacterium
TTTGCCAGGCAAGGGCGCTGGCGCTGTGCCACATCAAAAGGCTCACCGAGCGTGCATGCGGCGGAATCTGATACTCCACCACGCCGTGATCGCAGTGCAGCGACGCCGCCGCGTCGCCGAGCGTCGTGCCGCCGACGGCGAATCCGCCCTGCTTCTCGATCAGCAGCGCGGAGCCGTTTTCGTCTTGCTTCGCGCAGCTCGCGGCGAGCGCCGCGGCAACGACCAGGGCCAGTGCCGCATAGCGTCGCCGCCGCGCGCCGCTCGCGACGCGGGCCACGGATGCGGAGGCGAGCATATTCGTGCTCATTCGCGAGTCGTCAGAGAACAGGCCGGTTGCGGACGAACTGCGACACGATCCACTTCTCGCCGGGATTCGCTTGCCGGCCGGCGTGCAGCATGCGCCGATCGGGCTTGCCGTCGGGCAGCGCGTTGGCGAACACGAGCCCTTCGCCGCGGGCGCCCTTGTGGCTGAAGCCGAGCCGCGGAAAGGCCGTCTCGCCGCCGCCGTAGTCGTCGTTCAGATAGACGAGAAACGTGGCCACGCGCTCGCCGCGCTGCGCGAGCTCCTGCCCGTAGCCCGGCACGTCGGGATCGACGAAATCGTAATGGTCCGTGATCTCCTCGCCGGTGCCGTAGTGCAGCACGCTCACCGCCTCGAAGTACCGTATCGTGGTGCCGAGACACGCGGCCATGCGCAGTTGCGTGAGCACGAGCACGAGATCCGTCTCGAGCAGATTGAAGCTCGCCGCGGTGTTCGTGCGGCTCTCGCCCACCGTGACTTCTCTCTTCAAGGCTTCGTAGACGAGCGCGCGCGAGAGCCGCGGCCGCGCCCGCTCGATGAGCCAGCGGCACACGGGCGCCGTCACGAGCTGCGGATAGGACCGGACCAAGGGGCTCGCGCTCAAGTCGGCGGACGCCGGCGGCACGAGCCATGCGCGGAGGTCGACGCGGTTGCCGAGCTCGCGCCAGCGCTGCGCGCCGTGCGGCACGTCGGGACCCGCGAAGGTTGCGGCGAGCGCCGTGAGTTGTGCGCGCGCAGACGCCCAGCCGCGCTCCGCCGCCGTGATCAGAGTCTCGAGCCCGGCCGCGAGGTCGTGCTTGGGGCTCGCGCCCACGGCGTAAAGCACCGCCAGCACCGCGGCCGCCTCGGCTCCGCCCGCCGCGCTCGCCTCCGCGATCAGGCCGGCGCCGTCACTCGGCAGACAGGGGGCGCGATCGCCGACCAGCAAGCGCTTGCCGAGGCGCGTAATGGCCTCGACGTCGCGTTTGCGCGCGCCGGCGGCGAGGCAGTCGATGGCCTCGCCGTGCTCGCCCACCTCGTCGCAACGCTCGGCGCGCCGCACTTCCGCGGACAGCCCGGAATCGAAATTGCCGTACCCTGCCATGTCTCGGCCGTTAGGCGCTGCGCCTCCGCAACGTCGCCGCGATTATGGGCCAAAAAGGCAACGGCGAGCACATGGCTCGCCGTTGCGTCGGACCAAGAACCAAAGAGCGTTAGAAGCCGACCTTCACCCCCACGTAGAAGCTGCGGCCGAGGATGTCGTAGAACCCGGCTTCCGTCTCGCCCACGCCCGTGCTCGGGTGCGGGTCCAACGCGGTCCTACCGCCGGTGGCGACGGCCATCGTGTCGAACAGATTGTCGACGCCGTAGCGCAGCTGCGTCCGAGAGCCGAGGTCGAAGCCGCCCGACAGGTCGAAGATGTCGTAAGACTCCTCCGCGCCCAGCTGGGTGGACACCGCGGCCTGCGTGCCGGGCTGGATCAAGCCGGCCTCGATGTTCGCGTTGATGCCGGCTTGGCTCGCGTCGATTGCCGTAGGCAGGTGGCGCCAGCGCATGGCCAGGTTCCAGTTGTTACGCGCGAAGTGGACCGTCGTGAAGGTGCGGTAATCGTACGCGCCGTTGTTCAGCGACGTGCCGGGGTCCGGTCCCAAGCTGCCCTTCCAGTCGATGACGGGCGAGGACACCGTGGCCTGGGTCTCCTCCTTGAGCAAGCTCGTGACCATGAAGTTCACGCCGAACGTGCCCCCCTTCATCTGCGTGTTCCAGTCCGCCGTGATGTCCACGCCTTCGACCTCGGCGAATGCCGCGTTCACGTAGGAGACCGTGGTCGGCGCCGCGAAGCCATTGACCGGGCTGCGATGGATCTTCTGGCACTCGGCGCTGAGCGGATCGAAGGTGGGATTCAAGCTCTGCCGCAAGCACCCCTCGTACACCACGATCGCCGACTGCACCGAGATCATGTCGTCGATCTGGATGTCGTAGTAGTCGACGCTCAACTGGAGCCCGTTCAACATCTCCTTGCTCGTGTTCGGCCGCCACACGATGCCGGCCGTCGTGGTGTGAGCCGTCTCCGGGTTGACCTTAGGATTGCCGGTGGCGTCGGAGAACGGCAGCCAGACCACCGCGTTCGGCAACTGCGCCGCCGGCAGCGCGTAGAACTGGTTGGCGACGGCCGTGGAGCCCATCTTCACCTTGCAGATCGCCTGCGCGTTCGCGAAATTCGTCGGATTCACGGTTGGATTGGCGCCGTAGGGGTACAAGCTGTTCGGCGAGCACGGATCGCCGCCGATCTGCACCGTCCAGGACTGCGTGTTCGCCTGGAACAGCTCTGCGATGTTCGGCGCGCGGGTGGCAAGCTGCTTGCCGCCGCGGAAGCGGAACGTATCGGTGATGCCCCAGTCGACCAAGGTCTTGTAAGTGTCGATGCCGCCTTGCAGGTCGTAGTCGGAGTAGCGATAGCCGAGCTCGAGGTTCAGGTGCCGGGCGCCGGGCTTGTCCTTCAGGAGCGGCAGCATCATCTCGCCGTAGATCTCGTCGACCGCGGTCTTGCCCTTGGTGTTGTCGGCCGGGAATCCCTCCGGGTTGTCGTTGAAGGCGTTCTCGGTCTGCAGCGGGTCGAAGTAGTAGTAGTAAGAGTTCTCGCGCGAGTGCACGCCGGCGGAGAAGCGAGCTTCGCCCGCGGGCATGTTGAACGCGTGGCCCTGTACGTTGCCTTCGACGAACTTCTGCTTCATCAGCGACTGATGGTTCAGCGTCACGTACATCACGTCCAGGCAGTCTTGGCTGATGTTGGCGTGATCGCCGAAGACCGGCACGCCGCTCGTGCATCGCGCGATGCCGCCCGAGAAACCGTTGCCGGGCGCTCCGGAGTTACCCTGCGCGAAGAACCCTTTGCCCCAGTTCGGCGACAGCATCAGCGTGCGAACGCGCGTCAACGACGCATAGCCCTCGAGCCGCAAGTCGAGCTTGGCCTCGCCGCTCGACACGAGCAGATCCCAGGTTCCGTCGATGGCGTCGATGTTGCCTCGGAGGCCGATGCCGCCCTGATTGGTGCGCGTCTCGGTGAAGATCGAACGATAGAGATTGCCCGGCGCTCCGAAGTCGCCGAAGTCCATGCCGTAGTTGAAGCTCCAGTCGGCATCGGGGTCCGGGCGCGAGTCGAGAACCGCCGCGAGCTCGGGCGACACGGGGAACGCTTGCGACTTCGTGCATCCGCCCGTTGCGGGACAATTCAAGCCGAACTGGCCGCCCGCGAGGTACGCCACGTTCGTGGTGCCGTCGGGATTCAACGACGGCGCGTACACGTCGGTATTGCTATGCGGCGCGATCATGCCCCAGCCGGCCACGGCCGGCGAGTCGGTGAAATAGCGCCGCGTGTCCGACCGCACGAACAACGCCTGCGCGTACGCCGTGACCTTGTCCGTCAGATCGTACGTTGCGCGGCCGAATATCGAGTCGCGATCGAGCGGAATGTTCGCCTCGAACGGCAGGATGTGCTGGATGATCTCGCCCTCGGCCCCGATCTGGCGGAACGGATAGTCGCCGGCCACGTGCGCGTTGTTCCGCGACGTGAATGTCGGACCGTTGTAGCGGTACGCGCCGGCGGTTCCGGGCGCACCCGCGGGCGCGGTGCCGTTGAACGACTCGCCGCCGGTGTAGAGCGTGCCGTCCTCGTTCCAGTAAAGGCTGCCGCTCGCCACCGAACCCGCCGTGGCGCCGGCGAGCACCGAACCGGGCGCCGCCCGGTTGAAAATGCCGTCGATCACGCCCCGGTCGGGCGCATTGGCCGCGTCGGTGGTCAAGTACGGGCCGGTGTAGATCAGCTGCGTGCCCGCGGTGGTGCCGTCGCGCAGGGCCCTGTGCCAGAAGTCGGTGTCGTCGGCGTGCACGGCATCGCGCTTGGCCAACTCGAGGCCGAGCATGATGTTGCCCTTGCCGTCGCCGCTGTTGACGCCGAACAAGGCCGAGGCGCGCGACTCGGAGCCGTTACCGTTCTGCATCGCGCCGGTCTGCACGTCGAGGTCCAGGCCCTCGAAGTCCTTTCGCAAAATGAAGTTCACCACGCCCGCGACCGCGTCGGCGCCGTACACGGACGACGCGCCGCCCGTGATGACTTCCACGCGCTCGATCGCCGCGGCGGGAATCGAGTTCAGGTCCACCGCCATCGTGGCGTTCACCGGCACGGCGCGATAGCCGTCGAGCAGCACGAGGTTGCGGTTCGAGCCGAGGCCGCGGAGGCTGATCGTGGACGCGCCCGCCGTCAGCGTCGTGAAGTTGTCGGTGAGCTGGCTCTGGTCCTGCAGCTGCGTCATGCCCTGAGCCGCCGGCACGAATTGCGGCAGATCGTTGAGCGCCGTCTCGATCGCGATCGAGTTCTGGTTCTCGAAGGCCTGCCGGTCGACCGTTTGCAGCGGACTGTTGACGTCGAAGTCCTTGCGGACGATGCGCGAGCCCGTGACGACGACCTCCTCCGCCTGACCGGCCGCCGCCGGCTCCGGTTGTTGCGCCTGCGCTACGTGGAAGCCGATGGCCTGCACCGCCATGGCGGCCGCGACGGCCTTGGCGAGCTTCTTCGGCTCGAGGGAAGCGAATTTGTCGTGCGCGCGGACGGCCGCGCGCCTCCGTGATGTTGGCATGGTGAATACCCCCTGTGAGGTAGTGGATGTTTTGCGCCGTGCTTCCCCTGCGAGTGCGCGCAAAAAACAACACGGCCGCCGGCGGATCTTATCGAGAGGCGATGCACTGATCCCGAGAGAGACGTTCATAGGATGATTTGCACCATGCAGACGGGCCGGTCCGGTGCGGCCACCGTCCGGCGCTCCACCGCGCCGCGCGAACAAGTAACATGTCCGGCCAGAAACAAATCGCGCATCGGCTTCGCTTTCGCACGGCCGCGCGAAGGGGGGATCTCATGCGAAACCGAATATTGTGTGCGCTCTCGTTGCCGATCGCCGCAGTGATGTCCACCGGCTGCGGGCAACGGGCCGAGGAGCCGTCGGCGCCGCCCGCGGCCGTCTCGAGACCCGCGGCCGCGGCCGTCGATCCGGGCGACTGGGCCGCCTACAACCGCACGCTTGCCGGCGACCGGTTCTCCCCCCTCGCCGAGATCGACCGCGGCAACGTCGCCGGTCTGCAATCGGTCTGCAGCTACCCGCTGCCCGAGGTCTCGGCGCTGCAAACCGGCCCGCTCGTGATCGCGGGCACGATGTACTTCACGACGGAAACGCGCTCGTTTGCGATCGACGCCGCCACGTGCGCGCAGAAGTGGGTCGCGGAGCGTCCGGTCGAAAGGCCGTCGCCGCTCGGCGTACACCGCGGCTTCGCATACTGGAACGGCCGCTTGTTCCGCGGCACCACCGACGTGCACGTGCTCGCGCTCGACGCCGCCGACGGTCACACGCTCTGGGATACCGAGCTCGACGCCAAGGCCCCGGGCGTGACGCTGCCGATGGCGCCGATCGCAGCCGGTGGCCTGGTCTTCATCGGCAACGCGGGCGGCGACCAAACCGGGGTCACCGGCCACGTCTACGCGCTCGATGCGAACGACGGTCACGTCGTCTGGCGCTTCGACGTGGTGCCGGCGAGCGGCCCCGCGCGCGCCACCTGGCCGAACGCCGACCGGCTGCCCGTCACCGGAGGCTCGTTCTGGACCTCGTTCACGTTCGACGCCGAGCGCGGCGTTCTGTACGTCCCCGCCGGCAATCCGGCGCCCGACTTCGACGCCGAAGCCCGCGGCGGCGACAACCTGTACTCGAACTCCATCATCGCCCTCGACGCAACGACCGGCCGCATGCTCGGCTACAACCAGATCGTGAAGCGCGATTCGCACGACTGGGACGTGAACAGCCCGCCGGCGCTCGCCACGACCAAAAGCGGCCGAGCGATCGTGGCGTCGGCGAACAAGGACGGCCAGCTGACGGTGCTCGACCGCTCGCGCATCGCGGCCGGGTCGGTTCCCGCCGAGCCCGCGCTCTCGAGCGTGCTGCCGATCCTTTACCAGGCCGACACTACCCGGCGCAGGAACGTCGACGTGCCGCTCTCGCGCACCGAGCCCGTGCGGTTTTGTCCAGGCATCTTAGGCGGCAACGAGTGGAACGGCGCTGCGTTCGATCCGGCGCGCAACGCCCTCTACACGGGCGCCGTCGACTGGTGCGCGGAGGTGCAGCTCCAGGCCGAGGCGGTTGCGCCGCCGCTCGGCGAAATCTGGTTCGGCTCCGAGAGCCGCAACATCCAAGTGCCCGCCGAGGAAGCGCGCGGCTGGGTCACGGCCTTCGACGCGGATACGGGCGAGGTGCGGTGGAAATTCGCCGCGCCCGCGCCGGTGCTCGCAGGCGTCACGCCGACCGCCGGCGGCATCGTGCTCAGCGCCGACCTCGCGGGCCACGTGCGCGCGTTCGACGCCGACAAGGGCGACGTGCTCTGGGAGCAGGACTTGGGACAGGCGATCGGCGGCGGCATCGTCACGTACCGGGCGGGCGGCCGGCAGCTCGTGGCCGTCGCGTCCGGTATGAAGTCGCCGATCTGGCCCGGCGCCACGGACCAGAGCCGGATCCAAGTGTTCGGCTTGGCTCGTTAGGGCCGGTTCGGTTGCTTCCCCGCGCGCACCGGTATTAGATGGCGGCGGGTGCCGCGTCGATTCGGACGCCGCAGGCTAGCGTTGGTCGGGCCGCCAACCGCGAGAGCACGGCCCCATGAATCGCAGTTCCCCAATCACTCTCCTTCAAGAGCTCGCGCGCGCGCTCGCCGGGAATTTTCTCGGCGCCTCGCCGGGATGGTACAAGCGCACGATCGTCGCGTTCCTCGTCGCGAATCCGATCCTGTTCGCGATCGAGCCTCAACTCGCGGGCTGGGCGCTCGTGCTCGAGTTCATTTTCACTCTCGGGATGGCGCTCCGCTGTTATCCGCTTCAGCCGGGAGGGCTCCTGGCGTTCGAGGCCGTGCTGATCGGCATGACCTCTCCGCAAGCGATCTACGACGTGACCGCCGAATCGCTGGAGGTGGTGCTGCTCCTGATCTTCATGGTGGCGGGGATCTTCTTTCTCAAAGACCTGCTGCTTTACACGTTCACCAAGCTGGTGATCGGCGTCCGCTCGAAGGTTGCGCTATCGCTATTGTTCTCAGGCGTCGCAGCCCTGCTCTCCGCGTTTCTCGACGCGCTCACGGTCACCGCCGTGGTCATCGCCGTGGCGAGCGGCTTCTACGGGGTCTACCATCGCGTGGCCTCGGGCAAGCATTTCCATGAGCCCCACCACGACGCTTCGGCCGACGCGCACGTCGAGGACCGCCATCGCGAGGACTTGGAGCAGTTTCGCGCGTTCCTGCGCAGTCTCGTCATGCATGCTGCCGTCGGCACGGCACTCGGCGGAGTGACCACGCTCGTCGGCGAGCCCCAGAACCTGTTGATCGCGACGCAGGCCGACTGGACGTTCGGCGAGTTTTTCGTTCGGATGGCGCCCGTTTCGCTACCCGTGTTGGCGGTGGGGCTCGCGACCTGCGCGTTCCTCGAGCACCTTCGGTGGTTCGGTTACGGAGCGCGCATCCCGGCCGCGGTGAGAGAGGCCCTCGAGAGTTTCGATCGAGCGGAAGCGGAAAAGAGGACGGCCCCGCATCGAGTGAATCTGGCCCTGCAGGCCGGTGTAGCGGTGTTCCTGGTGATCGCCCTCGCCTTTCATTGGGCGGCTGTCGGCCTGATCGGCCTCGCCGTGATCGTGCTCTCGACGGCGTTTACCGGAGTGACCGACGAGCACCGCCTCGGCCGCGCGTTTCACGAGGCGCTGCCATTCACCGCTCTCCTGGTCGTCTTTTTCGGCATCGTCGCCGTGATCCACGACCAGAACCTGTTTCAGCCGATCGTCGACCGCGTGCTGGCGATGCCGCGCGAAATTCAGACACCCACGTTTTTTGTCGCGAACGGCTTACTCTCGGCAATCAGCGACAACGTCTTCGTGGCGACGGTCTACGTCAGCGAGATTTCCCGGGCCTTGCAGAGCGGAATCATCGACCGCGATCAATTCGACGCGTTGGCGGTCGCGATCAACACCGGCACGAACATTCCGAGCGTCGCCACGCCGAACGGGCAGGCGGCATTTCTGTTCCTGCTGACTTCGGCCCTGGCGCCCCTCATTCGCCTTTCGTACGGCCGCATGTTGTGGATGGCGCTGCCCTACACGGTGACGATGACGCTGACTGGTCTTTGGGGAGTTGCCTATCTGCTCTAAGGCAGATCTGGGGCATACCCGATCTAGGACTTATGTCTCCGTTTCCGGCGCTATTTTGTGGCATTCTTGCGCGCCAACAACTATTCACCCTATCGGTTTCCCGTGTCTGAATTCACCCTGCGCAATTGCAAGATCGGTGTCGTCGGGCTCGGCTACGTCGGGCTGCCGCTCGCCGTGGAGTTCGGCAAGCAGTACCGCACCGTCGGCTTCGACATCAAGGCCGCGCGCGTCGCCGAGCTGAAAAAGGGACGCGACAGCACGCTGGAGGTCGAGCCGGCCGAGTTGCGTGCCGCGAAAAGCCTGCGCTAC
>DASUFK010000086.1:0-15223 GCA_036274615.1 Gammaproteobacteria bacterium
GCGCTCGGAGAACTCCACCCATTGGAGCTCCTCGGCCGCTGCCTTCACGGTGTTCTCGTCGATCGTGGTTTGTTCCTCCGCGAACGCGCAGAGCATCGCGGTGTCGCTGATGACGTTGACGAGCCGGGGCACGCCGCCCGCGTACCGGAACACCATGTCGCAAGCGGCGTCGGTGAAGATCTTGCGGCCGTTCGCACCGGCCACGTTGAGCCGATGGTTGATGTACTCGTGGGTCTCGCGCTTCGAGAGCGCGGACAGATGGAAGCGCAGCCGCACGCGCTGCGTGAGCTGCTGCAGCCGCGGGGAGTCGAGCTTGCGCGACAGCTCGGGCTGGCCGGCGAGGATGATCCTCAAGAGCTTCTCTTTCTGCGACTCGAGCCCCGAGAGCAGCCGCACCTCTTCGAGCACCTTGCGCGACAGGTTCTGCGCCTCGTCGATGACGAGCAGGATCTTCTTACCGGCGGCGTACTGCTCCACCATGAAGTCCTTGATCATCGCGAGCAGCTCCACCTTGCGCTTGCGGAACGGCTTGAAGCCGAATTCCACGAGCAGCGCTTGGAGGAACTCCACCGGCGTGAGCTGCGTCTGGCTCACGTGCGCGAGCAGGATGTCGTCGGGCAGCTCGGCGAGAAAGCTCTCGATGAGCGTGGTCTTACCCGCGCCGATCTCGCCCGTGATCACCACGAAGCCGTCCGCGAGCCAGATCGTGGACTCCATGTACGCCTTCGCTCGCGAGTGCTGCTTGCTCGCGAACAGGAACTGGGGGTCCGGCGTCAGTCGAAACGGCGGCTCGGTGAGTTGAAAAAGCTCGCAATACATGGCCTTGCGGCAAATCCCCTAAGCGAAACGACGACCGGAAGCCTAATACAAACGAAAAGGCCTTACGAGGCGAATGTCACGGTTCTGCGACCGCAAGCACGGTCTTGAGCGTCTCTAAACGTTCGAGCAGGCGGGCGCGCTCGGCGTCGACCAGCGTGCAATGGCCTATTTTGCGCCCGGCCCTGGGAGTTTTCCCGTAATCGTGCAAATGCGCCCCGGCGATCGCGAGCACGCGGTCGCGGTCGGGCAGCCGGCCGATGAGGTTCAGCATGGCCGCGTGACCGCGCGGCCGCGCGCTGCCGAGCGGCCAGCCGAGCACCGCGCGCAGGTGGTTCTCGAACTGGCTCGTCTCGGCCCCCTCGATCGTCCAGTGCCCGGAGTTGTGCACTCGGGGCGCCATTTCGTTCGCGACGAGACCGCTGCGCGTGTGGAAGAACTCCACGGTGAGCACCCCCCGGTAGGCCAGCTTGGTCATGATGGCCGCGAGCCAGCCCTCGGCCGTGCGCTGCAGCGCGGGGTCGTCGTAAGGAGCCACCGAGGACGCGAGGATGCCGTCGCGGTGCACGTTCTCGGCGAGGGGATAGAACACACGCTCTTCGCGCGCGCCTTGCACGCCGATCAGCGACACCTCGCGGTCGAACTTCACCCAGGCTTCGGCGATCGCCGGCACGCGGCCGAGCTCGAGCCAGGCATGCGACAACGCGGTCCGCGAATCGACGACGCGCTGCCCGCGCCCGTCGTAGCCCAGGCGCCGGGTCTTCAGCACGAGCGGCCAACCGAGCGTCGCGGCGGCGGCGTCGAGGTCGGCGTCGGAGCCCACGCTCACGAACTCGACCGTGGGGATGCCGAGCGAGCGGAACAGCGTCTTCTCCGCGAGCCGGTCTTGAGCGGCGGCGACGGCGGCGGGCGGCGGAAACACGGGCGCGTGATCCTGCGCCGACTCGAGCGCCGCCACCGCCACGTTCTCGATCTCGAGCGTGAGCACGTCCACCGACTGCGCGAGCTTGGCGATCGCGGCGGGGTCGTCGAGGTCGCCGAGCAGACAGTCGGCGACCTGCGCGCCGGGCGCGTCGGCGGACCGGTCGAGCAGGCGGCATTCGATGCCGAGCGGATAGCCCGCGAGCGCCAGCATGCGGCCGAGCTGGCCGGCACCGACGATGCCTACTCTCCTTCTCTGCATGAGCCCGCGGACGGAACTGCGAATGGGCGGCTACCGCGCTTCGCGCGGGTCCGGGTTGTCCATGACTTCGGCCGTCTGCGCGGCGCGAAACTTGTCGACGGCCGCGGCGATGGCCGGATACTTGTTCGCGAGAATCGCGCCCGCGAGCAGCGCGGCGTTCACCGCGCCGGACTTGCCGACCGCGAGCGTGCCCACCGGGATCCCGCGCGGCATCTGCACGATCGACAGCAGCGAGTCGAAACCGCTCAGGAGCCGCGACTTCACGGGCACGCCGAGCACCGGCAGGCGGGTCTTCGCGGCCGTCATGCCGGGCAGATGCGCGGCGCCGCCGGCGCCCGCGATGATGACCTCGAGCCCGCGCTCGACGGCGCTCTCGGCATACTCGAACAGCAGGTTCGGTGTGCGGTGCGCGGACACGACGCGCACTTCGTGCGCGATTCCGAGTGTCTCGAGCGTGGCGGCGGCGTGCGTCATCGTGGGCCAGTCCGACTTGGACCCCATGATCACGCCGACGAGTGGTTTCATCGGCGCATTGTACAGCAGTTAGAATGCCGTCATGGACGAAAAGCAAACCGCGGAGTCGCTCGCGCAGGTCGCGTCGAAGGCCGTCGAGCTCGCGCGCCGCCATGGCGCCGACCAGGCCGAAGCCGGCGTGAGCTACGACGAAGGGTTGTCGGTGACCGTGCGCATGGGCGAGCTCGAGTCGGTCGAGCGGCAACGGGACCGCGGTCTCGCCGTCACCGTGTATCGCGGCTCGCGCAAGGGCAGCGCGAGCACCACCGACTTCTCGCCGAGCAGCGTGGAGGACACCGTCCGCAAGGCGCTGTCGATCGGCAGCTTCACGGCGGCGGACGAGTACGCGGGCCTCGCGGACGCGGAGCTCATGGCGAAGGATCCGCCGGACCTCGACCTCTATTTCCCGTGGGACCTCGATGTCGAGCGCGCCACCGACATCGCGCTGCGCGCGGAGAATGCCGCGCGCGGCCTCGACCCGCGGATCGCGAACTCGGAAGGCGCCACGGTCTCGAGCGGCGGCGGACATCGCGTGTACGCGAACTCGCACGGCTTCGTCGGCGGCTTTCCCACGAGCACGTACTCCGTGAGCTGCAGCGTGGTGGCGAAGTCGAACGGCTCTCTCGAACGCGACTACTGGTACACCGTGAGCCGGCGGCACGAGGACCTGGAGTCCCCGGAGAGCGTGGGCGAGGAGGCCGCGCGGCGCTCGCTCGCGCGGCTCGACGCGCGGCAGCTGTCGACGCGGGTGGTGCCCGTGATCTTTCCGGCGGAGCACGCCAAGGGCCTGTTTGGCCATCTGATCGGGGCGATCCGCGGCACCGCGCAGTATCGACGCGCGTCGTTCCTGCTCGAGGCCGTGGGCAAGCAGGTGATGCCGGAGATCATCGACATCGACGAGGATCCGCTGATCCCCCGAGCGCTCGCGAGCGCGCCGTTCGACGGCGAGGGCGTGGCCACGCGGCGCCGCTCGCTCGTCGCCAAAGGCGTGCTGCAGGGACTGGTGCTGTCGAGCTACTCGGCGCGGCGCTTAGGATTGCCCACCACCGCCAACGCCGGTGGCGTGCACAACCTGCTCGTGCGCCCCACGGCCGGGACGCTCGCGGATCTCATCGCCGGGTGCGACCAGGCGTTCGTCGTGGGCGAGCTGCTCGGCCAAGGCGTGAACATCGTCACCGGCGACTACTCGCGCGGCGCCGCCGGGTTCTGGGTGGAGCGCGGCAAGATCGTGCATCCCGTGCACGAGGTGACGCTGGCCGGCAATCTCGCCGAGATCTTCAAGCGCATTCAGGCGGTGGGCTCCGACGTCGACGCGCGCGGCACCGTGCGCTGCGGCGCGGTGCTCGTGGACGCGCTCACGCTCGCGGGCGGCTGAGGCGGCAGCGGCGTCGCGATCTGCGCCGCCTCGCGGTACGCGTCGGCGTCGACGATATCGGCCAGCGAGCGCGATCCGAGCGCCTCGCGGATGGCTACGTCCACGGTGTCGCTCAGCGCGCGCACCGTCTCGTTCCAGTCGTTGCCCGGGCCGGTCGCGCGGTCGCCGCCGCGCACGGCGTCCAGGATGTCGCAGACGGCGATCCGGCGCGGGTCTTTCGCCGGCAGCAGCCGATGCTCGGCCGTGCGGGTGAGGAGCTCAGCGTGCATCAGCGACTCGACCACGGGCTCGAGCATCTCCCGCGGCACGCGGATTTCGGCGCAGAGGCTCTCGATGCGCCAGCCGTGCCCGGGTTTCTCGAAGTCGCGTCCGACGAGCAGCATGGCCGACAGCGCGAGCCGCTCGCGCAGCCCGTTCGACATGCTCTCGGTGCGCTGCCCGTAGCGCAGGTAATGCGGGCTCTGCACGTAGAACGCGAGCTGCGCGCCGAGCAGCAGGATCAACCACGACAGATGCATCCACAGCATGGCGACGAACACGATCGCGAAGCCGGAGTAGATCTGCTCGCGGCTGCCGGCGGCGACCACGAACTTCGTGAACAATGTGCCGCCGCCGGCCCAGAGCACGCCCGCGAACACGCCGCCGATGAACGCGGGCCTCAAGCGCACGTTCGTGTTCGGCACGAACAGGTAGAGGAACGTGAACCCGGCGATCACGAGCAGGTACGGCGTGAATCCGGCCAAGCGCACGAGCCAGGCGCCGAGCGGCTGCACCTGCTGCAGCGCGCTCACCGCCGCGGCGTTCTCCACTCCCGCGATGAATCCCAAAGCAACCGTCGCCACGAGCGGGCCCACGAACAGCACCGCGACGTACTCGGTGAAGCGGCGCCCGAAGCTGCGCGGCCGGTCCACGCGCCAGACGAAGTTGAAGCTGCTCTCGACCTTCTGCGCCATCGACAGCCCGGAGAACAGCAGGATCACGATGGCGACGCTCGCGAGCGCGCCGCTGCTCACGTTGTCGATGAAGCCGAGCACCTGCTCGGTGACCTCGGCGCTGCGCGGGCCGATCGGCGCCAGGAAGTTGAACAGCAGCGGCTCGAGCTCGCGATGGAAGCCGAACGTCTTGAGCAACGCGAACGCGAACGCGAACAGCGGCACGATCGCGAGCATCGTTGTATAGACGAGGCTCATCGCGCGCAAGCTGAGCTCGCGCTCGAGGAAGTCGCGGAACAGCGCGAACGAATAGCGCGCGAGCTTGAGCCACCACGGCGCAGCGGCGTGATCGCGCCAGCGATCGGGCCAGAGAATACGGTCCAGGTAGCGGGTGAGGAGCTCCATGCCGGCGCCTCGATCCCGCCGCGCTCAGCTTTTCGGAGCGCCCGTGAGGCGCTGCAGCGCTTCGTAATACTTCGCGCGCGTGCGTTCGATGACCACGGCGGGCAGACGCGGGCCTGGCGCCGTCTTGCCCCAGTCGAGCGTCTCGAGATAGTCGCGCACGTACTGCTTGTCGAAGCTTTGCGGAGAAGAGCCCGGGCGATACGTGTCCGCGGGCCAGAAACGCGAGGAGTCGGGGGTGAGCACCTCGTCCATCACGCGCAGCTCGCCGTTCTCGTCGAGCCCGAACTCGAACTTCGTGTCGGCGATGATGATGCCGCGCGCGCGCGCGTGCTCGGTGGCGCGCTCGTAGAGCGCGAGCGAGGCCTCGCTCACCTTGCGCGCGAGCTCCTTGCCGAGCAGCTTGTCGGCCTGCGCCATCGAGATGTTCTCGTCGTGCTTACCCGCAGGCGCCTTGGTGCTCGGCGTGAAGATGGGCTCGCGCAATCGCTCGGCGAGCTCGAGGCCGGGCGGCAGGGCTACGCCGGACACGCGGCCCGTCTTGCAATAATCCTTCCAGCCCGAGCCGATCAAGTAGCCGCGCACCACCGCCTCGATCGGCAGCGCCTTGAGATCGCGCACGACTACCGCGCGCTCCTTCACGGCGGCGCGATCCGCGGCGTCGGTGAGCACGTCGGCGGGATCGATGCCGGTGAGGTGATTGGGAATCACGTTCGCGAGGTGCTCGAACCAGAAGTTCGAGATCGCGGTGAGCACGATGCCCTTGCCGGGGATCGGGTCGGGTAGCACCACGTCGAATGCTGAGATACGATCGGTCGCGAGAATCAGCAGATGCTTTTCGTCCACGCGATAGATGTCGCGCACCTTGCCGCGCGCCACGAGCTTGAGCCCGCGCAGATTCGACTCGAACAGTGCTTCCGGAGACGTTGGCATTTCGTTGGCTTCGCGCGTGGATCGGGATGGTTACCCCGAGATAATGACCCCAGTGCGCCGGTGTGGGCAACTTCCGAGGCCCACGCACGCGTGACCTCGATCACACAATGAGCCGCTCGTCCATGCAGTGGTACGGTAAAGCAATCGGCGGTCTCCTCGGCGCGATGTTCGGCCCGTGGGGCTCCTTGGTCGGCATTCTCGTCGGCCATCAATTCGATCAGAACGGCGCGCTGTTCGGGCGCAGCGGGTCGCTGCAAGAGATCAGCAGGCTCTTCTTCGAGGTGGTGTTCGAGGTGATGGGCCAGGTCGCGAAGGTCGACGGCCGAGTGTCGGAGAACGAGATCCGCGTGGCGCGCGGCATCATGCACGGCATGCGCCTCGACGAAGCGCAGGTACGCAGCGCCATCGATTGCTTCACGCGGGGCAAAGGTTCGAGCTATCCGCTCGACCGCCGCGTCGAGGAGCTCGCCGCGCAGATCGTCGACCGCAAGGACCTTGCGCTCGCGTTCATGCAGATCCAAATGCAGGCGGCCGTGGGTGCGGAGCCGATCGGCCCCGAGAAGCGCGCGCTGCTCTGGCGGGTGGCGAGCGCGTTGCGAGTGAGCCGCGCGGAGCTCGCGCAGATCGAGGCGCTCGTGCGCACGCACGGCCAGGGACAGCCTCAGCGTCCGCCAATAGACGACGCGGCGGCGCTCGACGAAGCCTATCGCGCGCTCGGCGTGAGCCCGAGCGCGAGCAACGACGAAGTGAAGATGGCCTATCGCCGGCTCATGAACCGGCACCACCCGGACAAGCTCGTGGCCCGCGGGCTACCGGAGTCGATGATCGGTGTGGCCGAGCAAAAGACGCACGAGATCCGCGCCGCCTACGAGAGGATCAAGGCGAAGCGCGCGTTCAAGTAAGGCGGGGGACGGTCGGGCCGGCGGCTCAAGCCGGCCGGCGCAGCGCCTCCGACCGCGCCTTCGGCAGCTCGCGGCGCGCGTTGAACACCACGATGGTCTTGCCGCTCGCGCGCACGAGGCCCTGGTCCTCGAGCACCTTGAGCACGCGGCCTGCCATCTCGCGGGAGCAGCCCACCAGGCGCGAGAGCTCCTGGCGGGACACTTTGATTTGCATGCCGTCGGGATGCGTCATCGCGTCCGGCTCGCGGCAGAGATCCATGATCGCGTGCGCCACGCGGCCCGTGACGTCGACGAACGCGAGGTCGCCGAGCTTGCGGTTGGTGCGGTCGAGACGTGTGGCGAGTTGCGTGGCGAGCTCGAAGATCAGTCCCGGGCTCTCCGACGCGATCTGCCGGAACCGCGGATACGTCATCTCGGCGATCTCGCTCTCCGAGCGGGTGCGTACCCACGCACTGCGTTGCGGCTGCTCGTAGAACAAGCCCATCTCGCCGAAGAACTGCCCCTTGTTGAGGTACGCAAGCACCATCTCGTTGCCGTCTTCGTCCTCGATCATGACCTCGACCGAGCCGTCGACGATGTAGTAGAGCACGTCGGGCAAATCGCCCGCGTGGATCATCACGGTCTTGCCGGGAATCGTGCGGACTCGGCAATAGCTCAAAAAGCGATTGATCGCAGGGACATCGCTCAGCGGCCTCAGGGCTTCTTCCATTGGTCGGGGCTCCGGTTTGACTTAATGACGTATTTAATCAATTCGCCGGTAAGTCGCAAGTGATTGTATGCGCAGCTTGTGACAGGGTTCACACGAACAACGCGATTCTGCGCAGAAGACCGCCGCCGAGCGACATGCACGAGCGAATCGGCGCGGGCAGGGGCGTGCCGCCGGCGAGGCTCGCCATCGTGCCGTGATGTGCTTCGTCGCTCGCCATCCGCGACAAGATCGCGTGGCTTTTGCGATCGCCCTTGGGGAGGCGCTCGAGGTGATCCTGCAGGTGCGCCTCGACTTGCCGTTCCGTCTCCGCCACGAAGCCCAGGCTCGATCGATCGCTCGAGCTGCCGGCGACGACGCCGATGCAGAAGCTGCCGACGTACCAGAGCGGATCGAGCACGCTCGCGCGTCCACCGAGCTCGCGGAGACGCGCCGCGCACCAGGCGAGATGGTCGTGCTCCTCGCTCGCCGCGGCTTGCAACTGCGCGCGCGTGGCCTCGGAACGGGCGACGAGCGCCTGGCCGCTGTAGAGTGCTTGCGCCGCGATCTCGCCCGCGTGATTCACGCGCAGCAGCGCCGCGCTCCGTCGCCGCTCGTCGTGGGTGAGGCTCGGCTCGGGCAGCGCGTCGGCCGGCGACGATCGCGCCGGCGGGGCATGAGAGGCGAGGGTTCGCAGGCCCTGGTCGATCGTCCCGATCAGTCGGTCGCGCCAAGCGAGGGGCCCGTGCATGCGGCCATCATATATAAGGCCAAAGGGCTAAGCGACCCTGGTCCGCGTGCCGTAACATTGCGCGACTTGGAGCATGCAAGGGAGGCTCTGAACATGCATCGATCGTTGCTCGTTGTGTTGTGCGGCGTAGCGGCGTCCAGCGCCTACGCCCAAAATCCGCCGCCGGCGGCGCCCCCCGCACCGGCGGCAGCCCCGGCGCCGGATCCGTTCACCGGCCAAGTCGCCGTCGGCTACTTGTCGACCACCGGCAACACGGATAGCACCAACGGCAATGCTTCGTTCGGCATGAAGTACGCGCTGCCGAAGTGGGAGCACGAGGTGAAGGCGTCGGCGGTGGCGGCGACGACGGACGAGGTGACCAGCGCGGAGGCGTACACGGCGAAGTACACGGCGCGCCGCGGCTTCGGCGATAACAAGAAGTCGTACCTATTCACGACGCTCGACTGGCGCAAGGATCGCTTCTCGTCCTACGAGGACGAGCTCTCGGAGACCGCCGGCTACGGCCGGCGCTTGATCGACAGAGCGCCTCACCTGCTCACGGGTGAGATCGGCGCCGGTGCTCGCCAAGCCGATCTGATCGACGGCACGTCGCAGGACGAGGCCATCGTGCGCGGCGCGCTCGCGTACACCTGGATGTTCACGGAGACGACGGGGTTCTCGCAGGACCTCGTGATCGAGAGCGGCTCGTCGAATACCAGCACGGAGTGGATATCGAAGTTGCGGGCGAAGCTCGTGGGCAACATCGGCCTGGTCCTGTCCTATCGCCTGAAGCACAACAGCCAGGTCGTGCTCGGCAGCGAGCCGACCGACACGTTCACCTCGATCTCGCTCGAGTACGCCTTCTAGCGCGACGGCCGCGTCGCCGGGTCGCTGGCGTGCCGCGCCGAACGCGCGGCGCGCGCTGGTCGGACGGTGCCAGGAGGGTGGCAGCGCCGCACGTGTCTCCGGTGCGGCACGCGACTTCGCCGGCCTTCGGCCGGTTCCCTCGCCACGGCGCGTTCGCCGGGGTCCGGCCCGCGGTCGTTCACTCGGGTCGCTCGTATAGACGTCAGTGCCGCCGCGGTTCCGGATGCGCGCCTCTCGGCGCGCACCCGGCCGCTACGCGGCCGGGCTCCTGCGGCTCTCGGCGCTGTGGCTCGGCGGTCGCTACCGCCGCACCGGAGACACGTGCGGCGCTGCCGCCCTCCCTTTGATGTCGGCGCGGGCGTGGCCCTGCATCGCAGGCGGCGCACTAGCCGCAGCGGCTCGAGGCTTGCAGGTCGCGGCGGCGTTGCGATGCGGGTGATCTCACTTTGGCCGCGCGCTGAAGGTTGTGGCGGCGGACGTACCTCGCAGGGGCTCCGCGAGACCGTCGCCGCACAGGGATGTGCGGCGACGAGGCCCAGGGATGGTTTTCCGCCGTGTCTCGGGGAGCCCCTGCGAGGTGCGGCCGCCGCCTCGCGCCACCCCAACACGGCCAAAGTGAGCGCGATGACGCCCAAACGCGGCTTGCGAAGGGCGTCGGGCGCCGGTACCATTTCGCCTCTTTGGCTGGGGGACCCCGGCCGTTACCGACCACCTTGAGCGATCGATGAAGACATTTTCGGCCAAGAACGAGGCCGTCCGGCGCGACTGGTACCTCGTGAACGCCGAGGGCCAGACCCTCGGCCGACTCGCCACCGAGCTCGCGCGGCGCCTGCGCGGTAAGCACAAGCCCGTGTACACGCCGCACGTCGACACCGGCGATTACATTGTGGTGGTCAACGCGGAGAAGATCCGCGTCACCGGCCGCAAGCTCAAGGACAAGATGTACTACCGGCACACCGGCACCATCGGCAACATGAAGATCGAGCCGCTCGAGAAGCTGCTCGCCCGGGCCCCGGAGCGCGCCATCGAGATCGCCGTCAAGGGCATGCTGCCGAAGAACCCGCTCGGCCGGGCGATGTTCAAGAAGCTCAAGGTCGTGCGCGGCACCGATCATCCTCACCAGGCCCAACAGCCGAAACCGCTGGAGCTCTAGTCGATGGCCATCGAGATCAATTACGGCACGGGCCGCCGCAAGACGTCGGCGGCACGCGTATTCCTCAAGCCCGGCACGGGCGACATCACCGTCAACGGCCGTCCGCTCGACGTGTTCTTCGGCCGCGAGACTGCGCGGATGATCGTTCGTCAGCCGCTCAACGTGGCCGAGGTCGCCGACAAGTTCGACGTGCTCGTCACGGTCAGCGGCGGCGGCACCACGGGCCAGGCCGGCGCCATCCGGCACGGCATCACCCGTGCTCTCATGGACTACGACGAAGGCTTGCGCAAAACGCTGCGCCAGGCCGGATTCGTGACCCGCGACGCGCGTGAGGTCGAGCGCAAGAAGGTCGGTCTGCGCAAGGCGCGTCGACGCCCGCAGTACTCGAAACGTTAATCGTCAGCTTGGGGTGCCGGCTTGCCGGCCGCCTTCAAGCCCGAGTTCGGTAGACCGGCCGCTCGCGGCCGGTGCCAGCCCCGGATTGGGGGATCGTCCAGCGGTAGGACATCGGACTCTGACTCCGAGAACCTAGGTTCGAATCCTAGTCCCCCAGCCAACCTCTCGCCGCGCCGCACGACCCTCGCGGCGCCATCCACGTCTCGTCGAGCCGCGGCGTCGCCGCCCTACTGGATGACCTTCACGCCGGCCGGGCCGCCGATCAGCAGCACGTCGGCCGGGCGGTGCGCGAAGATGCCCACCGTGACCACGCCCGCGATCTGGTTGAAGCGGGTCTCGAGCTCGAGCGGGTTCGCGATCTTCAGGTCGTGCACGTCCAGGATCTCGTTGCCGTTGTCGGTGACGAAGCCGTCGCGCGGGATCGGATTGCCGCCGGCCTTCACCATCTGCCGGGCGACGTAGCCGCGCGCCATCGGAATCACTTCCACCGGCAGCGGAAAGCGGCCGAGCGTCGCCACGAGCTTGCTCTCGTCCACCATGCAGACGAAGCGCCGCGACGCTGCCGCGACGATCTTCTCGCGAGTGAGCGCGCCGCCGCCGCCCTTGATGAGATGCCGGTGCTTGCTGGCCTCGTCGGCACCGTCCACGTAGAGATCGAGCTCGCCGGCGTCGCCGAGCGGCACCGGCGTGATGCCGACGTTCGCGAGCTTGCGCGTGGAGCGCTCGGAGCTCGAGACCACCGCGGCGAGCCGCGGCGCGAATGGCGCAAGCATGTCGATGAAGAGATCCACCGTGCTGCCGGTGCCGATGCCGAGCTTGTGACCGTCCTTGATGTAGCGGAGCGCCTCCGTTGCGGCGGCGCGTTTGTGCGCGTCCTGACTCAAGTTCGTGCTCCGAAAAAGAGAGTGCCCGCGACTAGGCGGGCACTACACTTGTGTCGAGCCGATGTTCGGCTCCAACAGCGCTAAGAGCCTTTAACGCTTTTTGCGACGGCTCTTCTTGCGACGGCCAGTCTTCTTGCCGCGCTTTTTCGCACGTCGCTTCTTCGCGCGGCGCTTGGCCGGCTTCTTCGCGACCCTGCGCTTTTTCTTGCTGCGCTTCTTCGACGTCTTCTTCATAGATGCCATGGGTAGTCTCCGTTGTCGGGATAGACGGCGTTGAGTATATATAAATAGATCAAAATTTCCAGCACGTTATCGTTTTTTGCGCATCTTTCTCTCGCAATCGCGATCACGGAGTGTGATTCGTTGCACACTCCGCACGCGTTGCAGCGCGCTCGAACGTCGCAACACGCGTTGCGATCACTCGAGCGACAGAATGAAATCCCAATGCGCGTCGCTCACCGGCGTGATCGACAAACGATTGCCGCGTTTGAGCAACGCGAGGCCGCGAAGCTCGTCGTTGGCGTGCGTGCGCAGCGTCTCGAGCGTGATCGGCCGCTTCAGTTTGCGCTGCAACTGCACGTCCACCATGTACCAGCGCGGGTTCTCTGGATCGCTGTCGGCGTCGTAGTGCGCGTCCTTACGGTCGAACGCCGTGTGATCCGGGTAGCCGGGCTTCACCACCTTCACGATGCCGACGACGGCCGGAACCTCGCAGCTCGAGTGATAGAAGAACGCGAGGTCGCCGCGCTGCATCCCGTCGCGCAGGAAGTTGCGGGCCTGAAAATTGCGGACGCCGTCCCAGTGCGTGGTTTTTCGCGGCTTTTTGGCCAGGTCGTCGACGCTGAAGGTGTCGGGCTCGGACTTGATCAGCCAGCGGCTCATGCAGGCTCCGTCCGCAACGCGGAAGGGATCTCGAAGCGGCGCACGCCCGCTTCGGTCACCACGCCCCAGAGAGGCACGTCCCACGACTGCGTCTCGATGTAGGGCAAATGCTGAAGCTCGTAGGCAATACCCAACAGCTTCGGCCGCTGCCAGGTGTCGCGGGTGCGGAGGAAGCGAAAGCAGCGGTCGTAGTAGCCGCGGCCCACGCCGACGCGTACGCCGCGGTCATCGAACGCCACGAGCGGCGTGAGCACGAGGTCGAGGCGCCGCGCGTCGATCGGTGCACCGAGATGCGGCTCCAAGATACCGAAGAAGTTGTGCGCGAGCGGCGCGCGCTGGTGCATTCGCGCAAAGTGCATGCGCGTGCGCGTGATCACCGGGGCGTACCAGTGCTTGGGATGCGCGCACTCGATCAGCGGAGTGAGCGTGGGCTCGCCGTCGAACGGCAGGAACAGCGCCACGCGGCGAGCCTTGCGGAACGCGGGCAGCCTGCGGATGTGAGCACGAATCGCGCGATCGGCGGCGGCGCGCTGCAGCGGAGACATGGCGCGGCGCTCGGCACGGACGCGTTGCCGTAGGAGACGCCGTTCGGTGCGGAAGCTCGAGATGATGCTCCCCGCCTGTGCCGTCACGAACCGTTGCTCTCGGACCTGAGCAAAAGGTGGGGTATGCCAGAGCGGTTGCAGGCTACCCGGACGAGCCGGATGTGCTCAACACCGCCGCTAGAACGTAACCCCAGATACATGATTTAGGGCCCGAAAGACTATCGATCCGCGTCGTACACCGCAGGGAGCACAAGCCCGATGATCTTAGAGTGAAAGCTGCTTCGCGGGGCCGAGCGCCGAGTCGAGATGCTCGCGCATCGCTCGAATCCGCAGCCCCACGATGTTCTTGAGCTCTTCGTCCTGCCCCTGTGCTTTGATCAACTCGTTCGCGAGATTGAGCGCGGCCATCACTGCCACGCGATCGAGACCGACGACTTTGCCGCTGTCGCGAATCTCGCGCATCTTCGCGTTCAAAAGCTCGGCCGAAGCGACCAGCGCCGCCTTTTCCTCGGCCGGGCAAGCCACGTTGTATTCCTTCTCCAGGATGCGAATGGTGACATGGGCAAACATGTCACTCATGAAGCCTGCTCCATGCCTTTGAGGCGGCCGATCATCGCCTCTACGCGCCCACGCACCTGCTCGTTCTTGTGCAGCAGCGACGCGCGCTCCGACATCAGAGAATCTTGCCGCTGACGCAGCGATTGGTTCTCTTCTTGCAGCTGCCGGCATACTCCCACGAGCTCCTCCAAACGCTTCTCCAGGCGCCGCAGCTCGAGGTCGAAACGATGATTGGATTCTTCGTGGGCCATGGCCGAAATATAGTGCCGCCGGCGGTGAAGCGTCAATCGCACCGAACGGTGCTAGCATTTGCGCAACGCTCTTCTCCGCGAAGCGAGCTTGTTGTGACGACGCCCGGCTCCCACACGCCGTTCGAGTACGACGCGCTGCACGACTCGCTCGTGCACGCCGGCGTCGTGCTCGCGTTGCCCGAGTTGCACGGCGCGATCTGCGGCGCGCTCTGCGCCGGCGGAGCCGAGGCGGCGCTCCGCTGGCTCGAGCAGGCCTTCGCCGACGACGGATTCGATGACCGAGGCGGCGACGAAGCCGGCCCCTCGAGCTTGCTTCCGGTTCGCGACTCGCTGCGCGCGCTCGTCGACGCGAGCTTGCGCGAGCTCGAAGGCGACTCGTTGGCGTTCGAGCCACTGTTGCCAAACGACGACGCTCCTCTCGCGGAGCAAGTTCACGCGCTCGCGGCCTGGTGCCAGGGGTTCCTGGCGGCGCTCGGCGAGAGCGCCCCGGAGATCGGCGGCGGCGGCCGCGCGCACGGCGAGCGCTCGGCCGCGAGCGAAGCGCGGCCTTCGGCCGAGGGCGGCTCGCAAGCCGCCGACGCCAATCTCGCGGAGATCCTGGCGGACTTCGCCGAGATCAGCCGCGCGGGCCTCACGGACGACGAAGCCGCCGATCGCGACCAGGCGGACTTCGCGCTTGCGGAGCTCAAGGAATACGCGCGCATGAGCGCCCAGATCGTGTTCGAGGAGCTGCGTCCGCTGCGCGACGCGCGATCCCAAGGCGTGCACTAGGCCCCTGGGTGAAGGCGCGGCCGCGGGCCGCTTAGGAACGAAGCACGGTGAACGGCAAGGAATTCGCGCGGCGGCGCCGCCAGCTCATGGAGCTGATCGGCGGTAACGGCATCGCGGTGCTCGCGTCGGCGCCGGAGCGGGTACGCAGCCGCGACACCTTATTTACGTATCGCCCGGACAGCGACTTTTACTACCTCACGGGCTTCGAGGAGCCGGAGGCGGTGGCGGTGCTGATGCCGGGGCGCGAGCAAGGCGAGTACCTGCTGTTCTGCCGCGAGCGCAATCCCGAGCGCGAGCTGTGGGACGGCCCGCGCGCCGGGCCCGAGGGCGCGGTGGAGCGCTACGGCGCCGACGACGCGTTCCCGATCACGGACCTGGACGACATCCTGCCGGGCCTGCTCGAGCGCACCGATCGCGTGTACTACTCGATCGGCCTGGCGCCGGA